>NZ_JAWZSQ010000011.1:0-145682 GCF_034096925.1 Patulibacter defluvii | reverse complement strand
GGCGCGGCGGCGGCCAGGGGCGCCCGTCGGCGATCGGCCGCGGCGGCCAGGACGGCGCCCGCAGCCTCGAGGGCGGCGGCGGCCGGGGTCGTGGTCGGGGCCGCAGCGGCAGCGGCGGCGGGCGCCGCTCCGGCGGCCCGCGCGGCGGGCGCTAGCGCGCCCGACGGGGGCGGGGCGGGGCGAACGTCACGCGCCCGCCGCGCCCCACGCCCCGTGCGACGTTCGCCCACCCCCTCGGGGGCGAACGTCACGCCCCCGAGGACGAGACCGCCGGCGTGTGACGTTCGGCGGGGACCACGGCGGCGTGGCGGGCGCGACCGATCCCGGTCGCGACCAGCGCCGCCAGCGCCGCGGCGACGACCATCAGCGTCCAGCCGCCGCGGAACGCGTCGAGCAGCTCGCCGGGAGCGGGGTGGCCGTAGATCCCGACCAGGATCGCGACCCCGAGCACCGCGCCCAGCTGGCGCGCGGCGCTCAGCACGGCCGAGCCGGTCGCCAGCCGCTGCGGCGGCAGGGTCGTGGCGACCGCGGTCGAGACGCTGGGCAGGAAGAGGCCGACGCCGATCCCGGTCAGCAGCATCCCCGGCAGCACCGCGGCGGCGTAGTCCGGCTCCAGCCCCGCCCGCCACAGCCACCAGCCGCAGCCGACGGCGAAGGTCGCGGCGCCCGCGATCGCGACCGGGCCCGCCCCGTGGCGCTGGGCCAGCCGCCCCGACGGGACGGCGAAGGCCGCGGCCATCAGCGGCCCCGGCGCGATCGCCAGGCCGGCGGTCAGGACCGACATCCGCCAGGGGCCGGTCAGCAGCAGCACCAGGCCCAGCAGCATCGCGGCGAAGGCGGCGGTGAAGAGCAGCGCCGCCAGCGAGGCGAGCGCGAACGGCCGCACCCGCAGCATCTCCAGGTCGACCACCGGCACCCGCCGCTCGCCGACCGTGGCCGATCGGACGACGACCAGCACCAGCGCGACCACGCCGGCGGCGAGCACGATCAGCGTCCGGCCGCTCCCCCAGCCATGGTCGGGCGCCTCGACCAGCGCCCAGGCGACGGCGGCGACGCCGGCCAGCAGCAGCCCGGTGCCGAGCGCGTCGGGCCAGCGGCGGTCGTGCTCGTCGCGCGACTCGCGCAGGACCCGCAGGCCGACGACCAGCGCCGCGATCCCGACCGGCAGGTTGACCAGGAAGACCCAGCGCCAGGAGAGCTCGACCAGCAGCCCGCCGAGCGGCGGACCGAGCGCCGCGGCGACCCCGCCGACCGCGGCCCAGGCGCCGATCGCCCCCGCCCGCCGCTCGGGCGGGAAGGCGTCGAGCAGCAGCGCCAGCGAGGTCGCCATCAGCAGCGCCGCGCCGGTCGCCTGGACCGCCCGGAAGGCGACCAGCGCCGCGACCGACCAGGCCGCCGCGCAGGCCGCGGAGGCGAGGACGAAGACCAGCAGCCCGGCCAGGAAGACCGCTCGCCGGCCGACCCGGTCGGCGATCCGGCCGGTCGGGACGAGCAGCGCCGCGAAGACGATCGCGTAGCCGTTGAGGACCCAGGAGAGGGTGCCGATCGAGCTGCCCGCGAAGCGCTGCTCGATGTCGGGGAAGGCGACGTTGACGATGAACAGGTCGAGGCTGGCCAGGAAGACCGCCGCCGCGACGACGAGCAGCACGACCCCCGGGCGGGCGACGGGAGCGGGTGGGTCGGAGGCGGTGGCCGGCACGGTGAGTCGCATGACGCGACGCACCGTACCAAAGTAAGTCGCTTCAAACGACTCATCCGCTAGACTGGGCTCGTGCTTGGTCGCGAGTACGACACCCAGCTCTGCTCGATCGCCCGCGCGCTCGAGGTCGTCGGCGAGCGCTGGACGCTGCTGGTCGTCCGCAGCGTCTTCCTCGGCGATCACCGCTTCGACGCGCTCCAGGAGTCGCTCGGGATCACCCGCAGCGTCCTCACCACGCGGCTCAACCGGCTGGTCGACGAGGGCGTGCTGGAGCGGCGGCCCTACAGCCAGCGGCCGCCGCGCGACGAATACCACCTGACCGAGAAGGGGCGGGCGCTGTGGCCGCTGCTCCACCACCTGATGCAGTGGGGCGACCGCCACTACCCCGAGCCCGAGGGGCCGCCGCGGATCGTCGAGCACCGCGGCTGCGGCGGACATCCCGACGACCACCTGATCTGCGACCGCTGCGGCGCGCGGCTGGAGTCCCGTGACCTGCGCTCGATCCCCGGCCCGGCGATGACGGCGCGGGGGCTGACGGGGCCGCGGATCCCGGCGTCGGCCTGAGCTAGTGGCCCGCCGGCGAGGGCGGGTCGAAGGCCAGTTCGTGGCGCATCTTGTCGCGCAGGTCGCGGAAGCGGATCGTCTCGTAGGCGATCAGCCCGATCATCAGCGCGGTCACGATCGCCAGCGTCGCCAGCGCCGGCAGCTCGACCGCCGCCGGCAGCAGCGCCAGCAGCACCACCGCCACCAGCAGCCGGTGGCGGCTGAAGCGGTGGACGTTGCGCCAGCGGAAGGCGACGTGGGCCAGCAGGTAGAGGGCCAGGCCGCCGAGCAGCGCGAAGGCGGGGACGATCTTCAGCGGGTCGTCGACGTGGCCGAGCGTCTTCTTCAGGCCGAGCGCCAGCAGCACGATCCCGGCGACCATCGGGAAGTGCAGGTAGGAGAAGGAGTCGCGGGCGATCTCGTTGCGCTCGCGGCCGGCGGCGGCGTGGTGCAGCCGCCGTTCGGCGACCAGCGCGACGACGTCGAAGTAGGCCCACCAGAGCGTGGCCGCGACGGCGATCCCGAGCGCGGCGGCGGCCACGATCCCGGCGTCGACGTGGTTCTCGGCCCCGACGCCGATCGCGACGATCGACTCGCCGAGGGCGATGATCACGATCAGCCCGTGGCGCTCGGCGAAGTGGCCGGGGATCAGCTTCCAGCCGTCGCTGCCGAAGATGTAGGGCTCGCCCATGTCGAGCAGCAGGGCCAGCGCCCAGAGCGCGCCCTGGGCCGGGCCGTCGAGGAACGAGGCGGCGACCAGCAGCCCGACCCCGATCGTGGTCCCGATCGCCAGCCCGGTGACCGAGCGGCGCAGGTCGGGGTCGTCGCGGCTGCAGCTGATGAAGAGCAGGATGTGCGAGGCGCGGACGATCAGCAGCATCGCCGCGAACAGCAGCCCGAGGTCGCCGAACGCGTCGTGGACGCTGAGGGCGGCGACCAGCAGCGCCCCCATCGAGACGAAGAAGACGATCCGGACCAGGCCCTCCTCGGGGTCGATCACGCTGGTCAGCCAGGCGTAGCCGACCCATGACCACCACAGCACGCCGAGGATCAGGACGCCGCGGGCCAGCCCCTCCCAGGTCGGGTTCTCGGCCATCAGCGCGGTGCACTGGGTGAGGGCGAGCACGAAGACCAGGTCGAAGAACAGCTCCAGGGGCTTGACCCGGGCTTCCTCGCCGCGCAGGACGGGGGCCACGCGTGGTCGGGCGTCGCTCGTGCTCACGGCGTCATCTTCCCAGCCCGACGGGCGAGCGCCGGCGCGCCAACCGCCCGCCGGATCGACCGTCCGTCCAGAAACGGGTCCGCAGACGGCTCCGTGCTGGACAGCGTACGGGGAGCGACCGTAGCCTGCTCGCGCTTCACCCCCATCGTCAGGAGAGGACGCATCCGCGTGAACGATGTACTTGGAGAGGGCGGCGGCTGTCGCAGGCGCCCCCGCCGCCGACTGCTGGCGACCGCGATCGGCCTGCCGCTGATCGGCGCGCTCGGCCTGGCCTCGACCGCCCAGGCCTACGAGATCGACGACTTCTCGGCGAAGATCGTCAAGCAGGACGGGACGACGTTCGAGGCCCAGGCCGGTGGTCATCCGTATCAGGGGATCATCAGCTTCGACACGAAGAAGCTGGCCAACGGCAACAACGACGGACAGACGCAGACGATCCGGGTCGACACGCCGCAGGGTCTGGTGCCGAACCCCGAGGCGATCCCGCACTGCGCCCAGGCCCAGCTCGAGGCGAACGCCTGTCCGCCGGCCTCGCAGATCGGCAGGGTCACCCTGCGCCTCAGCAGGATCATCAGTGACGGGGGCACACCTGGTGGGCCTACCAATCCGTTCGGCAAGCCCGCCGGAACTCGGGCTGACCTGGCGTTGAACGTCGGCCTCTACAACATGGACGTGGAGGCGGGGCAACTCGCGCGCTTCTCGTTCAATCCGTCGCAGGCCCCGGGCGGCAGCGGCCACATCGTCGACATCGAAGGCGCGATGCGCCCGAGCGACAACGGCCTGTACTTCACGATCAACCACGTTTCCCGCCCTGATCCGGCGAACCCGGCCGACCTCACCCCCACCCTGACCGGCTCGACGCTGACGTTCTGGGGTGGGCCCGGCGCCACGTCCCACGATGGCGATCGCGGAGCGGCGAGTCTCATGCTGCTCTCGTTCAACGGCGGAACCCAGCCGACGCCGGCGCCCGGAGGGGTCCCGATCCCGCTGGCTCCCCCGAGGCCGTCCACCGGCGCCACCGGCATCACCGACACCACCGCCGCCTTCCTCAACTCCCCCACCGTCTGCGACGGCCCCAAGCAGGCCACCCTCACCCTCGACTCGTACCAGGGCGACCGCGACACGCAGGACTACACCGTCGAGTCGGCGCCCGGCGTCGGCCTGACCGGCTGCGACCAGGTGCCGTTCGGCCAGACCACGACCTTCGGTCCGAGCGAGGTCCAGCGCGACGCGCCGGCGCCGCTCGGGGTCACGCTCGACGTGCCGCAGACCAGCGACACCGGCACCCTCGCCACCGCCCACGTGAAGAAGGTCGCCGTCACGCTGCCGCCCGGGATGACGATCAGCCCGTCGGCGGCCACCGGGCTCGAGGCCTGCACCGACGCCCAGTTCGGCAAGGGCACCAACGATCCGATCGGCTGCTCGGCCGCCTCGAAGATCGGGCTCGTCTCGATCAAGAGCCCCGCCCTCGCGAATCCGCTGACCGGCGCCGTCTACGTCGGCCAGCCCGAACCGGGCAACCGCTACCGGCTGTTCGTCAACGCCGACGGCTACGGGGTCAGCATCCGGCTCAAGGGCGACGTCCACCCCGACCCGGTCACCGGCCAGGTGACCGCCGTCTTCGACGACAACCCGCAGCTGCCGTTCTCGCAGTTCAAGCTCGACTTCGACGGCGGGTCGAAGGCGATCATCGCCACGCCGCAGACCTGCGGCACGGCCACCGGCGCCAGCACCCTGACCCCGTGGTCGGGCAACGCGGCGGTCGTCAGCAGCCCGTCGGTCTCGGTCGTCGGCTGCGACGGCTTCCCCTTCGCCCCCGGCTTCGGTGCCACGGCGGCGTCGGGCAAGTCCGGCGCCTACGCCCCGCTGCGGGTCGACTTCACCCGTCCCGACGGCCACCAGTTCCTGAGCGGGATCAGCGCCAAGCTGCCGCCCGGGATGCTGGCCAAGCTGAAGGGCGTGACCCGCTGCAGCGAGGCCCAGGTCGCGGCCGAGGCGTGCCCGGAGTCGTCGCGGATCGGCACCACCTCGGTGACCGCCGGCCCCGGTGACGCGCCCTACCCGCTCTCCGGCCCCGTCTACCTGACGGGCGGCTACAACGGCGGCTCGTTCGGCACGGTCAACATCATCCGCGCCGTCGCCGGCCCCTACGACCTCGGCAACGTCGTGGTCCGCCAGTCGCTGCGGATCGATCCCGACACCGCCCAGGTCTCGGTGGTCAGCGATCCACTGCCCCAGATCAAGGAGGGGATCGTCCTGCGGCTGCGCAACCTGCAGCTGAACGTCGACCGCCAGGGCTTCATGCGCAACCCGACCTCGTGCGGGACCGGCCAGATCACGACCGATCTGACCTCGGCGCTCGGGGCCGCGGTCCAGCGCTCGGCCGGGCTGGCCTTCGCCGACTGCGCGTCGCTGCCGTTCCAGCCGAGGATCGCGCTGTCGTTCCGCGACAACCGCGAGATGCGCAAGCTCCGCCACCCGCGGGTGGTGGCGACCGTCACCCAGCGCGAGGGCGAGGCCGGCGTCAAGTCGACCAGCGTGGCGCTGCCGCAGCAGGTGGCCCTCGCGGCCGCCAACGCCCAGGGCCTGTGCGAGAAGGCCGACGCCGCGCGCGACAAGTGCCCGCCGGCCTCGATGGTCGGCACCGCCGTGGCGGAGACGCCGATCCTCGACCAGCCGCTGAAGGGCCCGGTCTACTTCGTGAAGGGCATCCGCACCGACCCGAAGACCGGTCAGGAGATCAAGACCCTGCCGACGCTCTTCGTGCCGCTGCGGGGGGAGACGACGATCTTCCTGCGGGCCACGTCGGCGATCAGCGGCAAGCGGCTGGTGACCACGTTCGGGGCGATCCCGGACGCGCCGATCACGAAGTTCACCCTGACCATCAACGGCGGCAAGCACGGGATCATCGCCACCAACCGCGATCTCTGCTCGTACTCGTCGCTGAAGGCCAGCGTGCGGATGGCCGGCCACAACGGCAAGACCGCCCCGACCGCCAAGCCGACGATCGCCACCGCCTGCGGTCCGACGCCGAAGCTGCGGATCGGCTCGGCCCGCCGCAGCGGCTCGACGCTGACCGTGGCCGGGACGTTGGTGAAGACGGCCAAGAAGCGCGTCAGCGTCCGGGTGACCTGCGGCAAGTCGACCGCCCGCGGCTCGGCGCTCCCGAAGAAGGGCCGCTACCGCGCCGGCGTCCGCCTGACCGGCGCCTGCGCCAAGGCGAAGACCGCGAAGGTCGCGGTCTCGGTGCCGAAGGACGGTCGCTACCGCGCGGCCACCGTCAGCAAGACGGTGAAGCTGCGCTGACCTCGCGGGACCGAGGCGCGTTTCGAACCGCAGTGGTTCGGAACGCGCCCCGGTCCTCGGCACCATTGCAAGAAGTGACTTCACTTCTGATAGAACGGAGGCCATGACCTTCGAGACCCTGCTCTACGCCACCGACGGCCCGGTCGCGACGATCACGCTCAACCGGCCGCAGCGGCTGAACACGATCGTCCCGCCGATGCCGGAGGAGCTGGAGGCCGCCGTCGCCCGCGCCACCCGCGACGGCGACGTGAAGGTGATCGTGGTCCGCGGGGCCGGGCGGGCGTTCTGCGCCGGCTACGACTTCGGCGACGGCTTCAAGCACTGGGGCGAGATGCTGGAGACCGACGGGCACTGGGATCCCGGCAAGGACTTCGTGATGGCGACCGCGCCGCAGGTCTCCCCCACCCAGCAGTTCATGAGCATCTGGCGCTGCCCGAAGCCGGTGATCGCGCAGGTCCACGGCTGGTGCGTCGGCGGCGGCAGCGACTTCGCGCTCTGCGCCGACCTGGTCGTGGCCAGCGAGGACGCGGTGATCGGCACCCCCTACAGCCGGATGTGGGGCGCCTACCTGTCCGGCATGTGGCTCTACCGGCTGGGCCTGACCAAGGCCAAGGAGCACGCCCTCACCGGCCGCCCCTTCAGCGGTCGCGAGGCCGCCGACGCCGAGCTGATCAACCGCGCCGTGCCCTTCGCCGAGCTGGAGTCGACCGTCGCCGCGCTGGCCGCCGACCTGGCCCGGATCCCGTCCAGCCAGCTCGCCGCCCAGAAGCTGATCGTCAACCAGGTCTACGAGAACATGGGCCTGCACTCGACCCAGACCCTCGGCCCGATCCTCGACGGGCTGATGCGCAACACGCCTGACGCGCTCGCCTTCATCGACCGCGCCGAGCGCGAGGGCGTGCCCGCCGTCGTCGCCGAGCGCGACCGGGCCTTCGGCGACTACGGCCAGGCCCCGCCTGAGCGGCGCCCGAACCCGGACCACGTGATCGTCCCGTGAGCGACGACGCCGGCCCGGCCCTGACCCCCAAGGGCCGGGCCACCCGCGAGCGCCTGCTGGCCGCCGCCGCCGAGGAGCTGCGCCGCCACGGCAGCGCCGAGGTCGCCGCCGTCGCCGCCCGCGCCGGCGTCGCCCAGAGCGTCCTCTACCGCTACTTCGCCGGCAAGGACGGGCTGGTGGCGGCGGTCGTCGACGCCTTCTACGACCAGTACGCCGCCGAGGTCTTCGACCGCTCGCTGGAGGGCGACGCGGCGCTGCCGCCCGACGCCGGCTGGCCCGAGCGGGAGGCGCTGCGGCTGGCCCGCGAGGTCGGCTTCCTCTACGCCCACCCGCTCGGCCGGCCGATCGCCACCGGCCTGCTGCACGACGCCGCCGCCACCCGCGCCGACGCCGCCCGCCTGCGCGAGCACGTGACCGCCGCCGCCCGCAACATCCGCCACGGCCAGCGCGCCGGCGAGCTCGACCCGGCCGTCGACGCCGGGCTGGCCGCGGCCGCGATCATCGGCGGCCTGCGGACGATGCTGGCCGAGGCGCTGGCCCGCGAGCCGCCCCCGCCGCCGGCCGAGATCGTCGACGCGGCGCTGCGGGTCGGCCGGGCGCTGCTCGACCCCGAGGGCCGCCGGCCGTGGCCGACCGCGGCCCCCTGAGCGCCGCTCACTCCGCGCCCGCGTCGAGCCCGGCCGCCCGCGCCAACTCGCAGCCGAGCGGCGTCAGCGCCAGCCGCCCGCGGACCATCCGGCTGCGCTTGCGGGCGCGGGCGTTGGTCACCTCGGGCTGGGCCTCCAGCACCTCGTAGGGCCGGTCGCCCTCGAGCGGCTCGGCGCTGATCGCGGCCAGCCCCAGCCGGTCGAGGTCGGCCAGCAGCACCGCCGGGTCGACCGCCGACCGCACGCCGGCCTCGCGGACGGCCAGCGTCGCGCCGGCCAGCACGGCGGTCTCGCCCCCGCCGCGGCCGTCGCGGACCCGCACGTCGAGCGTCGGCTGCGGACCGCGCTCGGCCAGCAGCCGCAGCACCCGCGCCTCGTCCGGCGTCAGCTGCTCGACGACCCGCAGCAGCGCCGCGGTCCGGCCGTCCTCGGCCCCGGTCGCCGACGACGCCTCCAGCAGCCGCCCGAAGCGGTCGGCCAGCGCGCGGTCGTGGCCGTTGGCGCCCGCCACCGGGCGCGACGCGACCACGGTCGGCGCCGTCGGGGCGGCGACCGCCGGCCGGGCCTCGTCGCGGTCCAGGCCGAGGCCCCGGCGCAGCTCGCGGACCCCGGCGCGGGTCATCGAGTCGGCGATGTCGATCGGCAGGCGCAGCACTCGCAGCATGGTTCTCTCCTCCTCAGACGTGGGTGCCGAAGACGGCCAGGTGGGCGAGCCCGCCGACGATGCCGAGGACGCCGCCGTGCAGCAGCAGCAGCCACTCGTCCTCCTTCATCGCGGCCCGCAGCAGCTCGGCGAACTCGGGGTGGCTGAGCTCGCGCATCCGGTCGGTGAGCATCCGCCGGATGTGGACGCCCTGCCGCTGGTTGAGGTCGGCGTCGGCCAGCGGCGCCAGCGCCCGCTCGGTCGAGCGCCGCGCCAGGTCGGCGCCGATCGAGGCGTAGTCGTCGCCCCCGACCGCCGCCCGCACCGCGACCCGCGCCCGCCCGAGGGCGTTGTCGAGCACCGGCGTCAGCTCGCGCTCGATCATCGCCCGGGTGCGGTCGGACTTGGGGCCGTGCAGCAGGTCGTCGGCCAGGTTGGAGACCGTCAGCACCTCGTCGGCGATGATCGAGGCGTAGATCGTCGCGACGTCGTGCTGGCGGCGGATGAAGAGCCCGTGGACGGTGAAGGGGCCGATCTTGCGCGGCTCCAGCGGCGAGAAGATCGCCTCGATCGCCAGCCAGTTCGTGACCCAGCCGATCACGATCCCGCCGAGCACCACCACCCACCAGTGGGGGAAGACGCTCATGATCACCACCAGCGGGATCCCGAACAGGAAGCCGAAGACGAAGCCGAGCCGGATGATCATCCGCAGCTCGCGCTCGCCGACCTCCTGGAAGACCCGGTTGGCCAGCTGCGGTCGCTCCGCCATCCGCCGGATCACCATCAGCTTGATGTCGAGCATCTCGTCGACCTGCTCGCCGATCTCGTCGGTGACGCGGCGCAGCACCGTGGGCAGCTCCTGCGCGGCCCGCTCCTGGACCGAGCGACGGACGCGGTCGGGCACCCGGTCCCAGAGTCCGCCGTAGCGGGCGCGGACGGTCTCGTCGACCATCTCGGGGATCTGCGGCGCGACCGAGCGCTCCAGGTGCTCGGCGATCTGGGCCGGCTGCAGCTCGCGGTAGAAGTCGGCCGCGCCGCCGAGCCGGGCCAGGCCCTTGTCGACGGCGATCGAGCCCATCTTGGCGGCCCGCGAGGGGATGATCCCCTGCCAGCCGAAGCGGCCGTCGGCGAGGCCGACCGGCACCGTCCGCAGCCGCCGCGGCAGCCGCGGCCCGAGCCAGCGCATCCCGGGGACCCGGAAGCCGTGGAACTCGAGCGGGTTGAAGAGCATCCAGACGCCGGTCCAGTTCGTGACGTAGCCGATCACCGCGGTGAAGAACGGGATCGACAGCCCGGCCAGGCCGACGCCGAAGAGGGTGAAGGTCGCGGTGGTCATCGCGTGCTCCGGCTGGTCATGGAGCGACCGTACGGCCGGTCCCGGGGCGGTCGCTCGTCCTCTCCGGACAACGGCGGGCGGACCCTTGGCCGGGCAGGACAGTCGGGCCACCCCCGGCCCGCATAGGCTGCGCTCGTGGAGTCGGACGACGCCCCGGACCCCCGCCTGACGCCGGCCCTGCGCGACGCGGTGACGCGGATGCGCGCGGCCCTCGACCCGCTGGCCGAGCGGCTGACCGACCACCTGGTCGCCCGGATCGACTCGCTCGCCGACGAGCCCGAGATCGTCGACGACCTGACCCGCGCGACCCGCGAGGGGACCGACGCCTGGCTCGAGGTGCTGCTGGCCCGCGAGGTCCCGCGCGAGGTGGCGATCCCGGCCGCGACCGTCGCCGTCGCCCGCGCCTGGGTCCGCCGCAACCGCCCGGTCGGCTCGCTGCTGCGGGCCCACCGGCTGGCCCACGGCGTGGTCGTCCAGGAGATGCTCAGCCAGCTGCGGGCGGCGATCGACGATCCGCAGCTGCTCGGGCTGGCCTCGGAGACCCTGGTCGAGCTGAGCTTCGGCTACATCGACACGCTCTCGGCCGGGATCACCGAGCTGTACCTGGGCGAGCGGGCGCGGCTGGTGCGCAGCGCCGAGCTGGCCCGGGCCGAGGTGGTCGAGGCGCTGCTGCGCGAGGAGCCGGTCGACGTCGACGCGGCCGAGCGGCGGCTCGGCCACCCGCTCCGCGGCCACCACGTGGCGCTGCTGCTGTGGGCCGAGGGCGGCGATCCGGGCGAGGAGCCGCTCAGCCGGCTGGAGGCCGAGGCCCAGCGGATCGCCGATCACCTGGGCGGCGGCCGGCTGCTGCGGATCGCCGCCGGCGGCCGGCTGCTGTGGGCGTGGGTGGCGGCCGACCGGCCGCTCGACGACGTCCCGCCCCCGCCGCCGGCGGTCGGCCCCGACGAGGTCCGCGTGCACGTCGCGCTCGGCGCCCCGGCCGAGGGCCCGACCGGCTTCACCCGCAGCCACCGCGACGCGACCGAGGCCCGCCGCGTGGCCGGGCTGGCCGCCCGCACCCCGCGCGCCGTCCGCTACCGCGACGTCGACCTGCTGGCGCTGATGACCAGCGACGCCGACCGCGCGCGGCGGTTCGTCGAGACCCGGCTCGGCGCGCTCGGCGAGGAGGACGACCAGACCCGGCGGGTGCGGGTGACGTTGCGCACGTTCCTGGAGGAGCGCGGCAGCCACGTCGCCGCCGCCCGCCGGCTCGGCGTCCACGAGAACACCGTCAAGTACCGCGTCCGGCGGGCCGAGGCGCTGCTCGGGCGGCCGCTCGGCGACGACCCGCTGGCGCTCTCGGCGGCGCTGCGGCTGGCCGACCTGCTCGGCGCGGCCGAGCAGGCCTGACCGCGGCTACATCCGGAACAGCGGCCGGCGGACCGGGTCGAGCGGCGCGTTGGCGCAGGCGTCGAGCGCCAGCCCCAGCACCCGGCGGGTGTCGCGCGGGTCGATGATGCCGTCGTCCCACAGCCGCGCCGAGGCGTAGACCGGGTTGCCCTGCTCTTCGAACTGGGCCCGGACCGGGGCGGCCATCGCCTCGCGCTCCTCGTCCGGGAAGTCGATCCCGCGCGCGGCCAGCTGGGTCTCGCGGACGGTCGTCAGGACGGTCGCCGCCTGCTCGCCGCCCATCACGCTGATCCGCGCGTTCGGCCACATCCAGAGGAACCGCGGCTGGTACGCGCGGCCGCACATGCCGTAGTTGCCGGCCCCGTGCGAGCCGCCGACGATCACCGTCAGCTTCGGGACCCGGGCGCAGGCGACGGCGGCCACCATCTTCGCCCCGTCCTTGGCGATCCCGCCGGCCTCGTACTCGCGGCCGACCATGTAGCCGGCGATGTTCTGCAGGAAGAGCAGCGGGATCCCGCGCTCGTCGGCCAGCTCGATGAAGTGGGCCGCCTTCAGCGCCGACTCGCGGAAGAGGATCCCGTTGTTGGCCAGGATCGCCACCGGGTGGCCCATCACGTGGGCGAAGCCGGTCACCAGCGTGTCGCCGTAGAGCGGCTTGAACTCGTGCAGGCGGCTGCCGTCGACGACCCGCGCGATCAGCTCGCGGGCGTCGTAGGGCTCGCGGGTGTCGACCGGCACCACGTCGAGCAGCGACTCCGGATCCTCGGCCGGCGGCTCGGGCGTCCGCTGCTCCCAGGGCGCGACGCCGTCGCGGCCGGCGGGCAGGGTCGAGACGATCCGGCGGACGATCTGGAGCGCGTGCTCGTCGTCCTCGGCCAGGTGGTCGACGACGCCCGAGGTGCGGGCGTGCAGCTCGCCGCCGCCCAGCTCCTCGGCCGAGACCTCCTCGCCGGTGGCCGCCTTCACCAGCGGCGGGCCGCCGAGGAAGATCGTGCCCTGCTGGCGGACGATGATCGTCTCGTCGCTCATCGCCGGCACGTAGGCGCCGCCGGCGGTGCACGAGCCCATCACCGCGGCGATCTGGGCGATCCCCTCGCGCGAGAGGCGGGCCTGGTTGTAGAAGATCCGCCCGAAGTGCTCCTTGTCGGGGAAGACCTCGTCCTGCTTCGGCAGGAAGGCCCCGCCGGAGTCGACCAGGTAGATGCACGGCAGCCGGTTCTCCAGCGCCACCTCCTGGGCCCGCAGGTGCTTCTTGACCGTCAGCGGGTAGTAGGTGCCGCCCTTGACCGTCGCGTCGTTGGCGATGATCAGGACCTCGCGGCCGTGGACGCGGCCGATCCCGGCGATCACGCCGGCGGCGGGGACGTCGTCGTCGTAGACCTCCTCGGCGGCCAGCGGGGCCAGCTCCAGGAACGGGCTGAAGGGGTCGACCAGGCGATCGATCCGCTCGCGCGGGAGCAGCTTGCCGCGGTCGACGTGACGCTGGCGCGCCCGCTCGCCGCCGCCGGCCGCGATCCGCGTCAGCCGCGTCTCGAGGTCGCCGATCAGCTCCAGGTGCTGCTCGCGGTTGGTCATGCCTGGTCCTCCTGCTCGACGGCGGCCAGCACCTGGCCGCGCTGCACGTGCTCGCCGACGGCCACGTCGACCGACTGGACGACGCCGTCGTAGGGCGCCGTCACATCCAGCTCCATCTTCATCGACTCGACCACCACCACCGGCGTGCCGGCGGTGACGACGTCGCCCGGCTGGGCCTTGATCGCGATCACGACGCCCGGCAGCGGCGCTTCCAGGCTGCCCGACCCGTGGGCCGCGGCGGCCGACGCCTCAGGCGCGTCGCGCCACGACCAGGTGCCGTCGGGGCCGTGGATCCACAGCCACTCGCCGTCGCGGGCGACCGACCAGCGGGCGGCGCCCTCGCCGTCGCCGACGTCCAGCCGCCGCGGGGCGCCCGGCTCGGCCGGGACGATCGCGACGCTCGCGCGGCGCGGGTCGGCCTCGTCGACGGTCACCTCGAGCGCGCCGTCGACCACCCGCGCGGAGAGCGCCAGCGGCTCGTCGTCGGCGTCGAGCAGCCGCAGCCGCGCCGCCGCCGGCGGACCGATCCGCCAGCCGTCGCGGCGGTCGAAGGGCGAGGCCGCGGCGCCGCCGGAGCGCTCCTCCAGCTCGTGGTGGCGCCAGGCCGCAGCGGCGGTCGCCGCGCGGGCGGTGGCGGCGGCCGGCGGCTGCTGGAGCCCGCCGGCGGCCTCCGGGTCGGCCAGCAGCGCCTCGACCATCGTGGTGGTGGTGCGGCCCTCGACCACCTCCGGCCGGGCCAGCAGCCGCCGCAGGAAGCCGGCGTTGGTCTGGACGCCGAGCACGGTCAGCTCGTCGAGCGCGCGGTCGAGCCGGTCGCGGGCCTGGGCCCGGTCGCGGCCGTAGGCGATCACCTTCATCAGCATCGGGTCGAAGGCGGTCGTCACCTCGCTGCCGGTGGCCAGGCCGGAGTCGACGCGGACGCCCGCGCCGCGCGGCTCGGCGTAGCCGACGACCGGGCCGGTGGCGGGCAGGAACTGCCCCGTCCCGCCGGCGCCGACGGCGATCCGCTCGGCGCAGATCCGGGCCTCGATCGCGTGGCCGACCGGCGTCAGCAGGGGGCCGTGCTCCCCGAGGGCGGCGGCCAGGTCGAGCCGCTCGCCGTTCGCGATCCGCAGCTGCAGCTCGACCAGGTCGAGCCCGTGGACCAGCTCGGTCACCGGGTGCTCGACCTGGAGCCGGGCGTTCATCTCCAGGAAGAAGAAGCGCGGCGCCTCGACCCCCGACTCGACCAGGAACTCGACGGTGCCGAGGTTGCGGTAGCCGGCGGCGGCGGCCAGCCGGACGGCGGCGGCGTGGAGGTCGCGGCGGACGTCGTCGGGCAGGTGCGGCGCCGGCGACTCCTCGATCAGCTTCTGGTGGCGGCGCTGGAGGCTGCACTCGCGCTCGCCGATCGCCCAGACCCCGCCGTGGGCGTCGGCGGCGATCTGGACCTCGACGTGGCGGGCCGGCTCGACCAGCCGCTCGACCAGCAGCTCGGCGCGGCCGAAGGCGGCCAGCGCCTCGCGGCGGGCGGCGTCGACGGCGGGCGCGATCTGGTCGGCCGCGTCGACCCGCCGCATGCCCTTGCCGCCGCCGCCGGCCGAGGCCTTCAGCAGCAGCGGCAGCCCCGCCTCGGCGGCGAACGCCTGCACTTGGTCGACGCTCACGTCCTCGCCCTGGAGGCCCGGGACCACGGGGACGTCGGCCTCGGCGGCGGTCCGCTTCGACGCGATCTTGTCGCCGAGCAGGTCGATCGCGGCCGGCGTCGGGCCGATCCAGGCGACCCCGGCGTCCTCGAACGCCTGGGCGGCGTCGGCCCGCTCGGCCAGGAAGCCGTAGCCGGGGTGGACGGCCTGGCTGCCGGTGCGGCGGGCGACGTCGAGCAGCTGGGCGACGTCCAGGTAGGGCGAGCGGTCGCCGTCGGCCCGCAGCGCGACCGCGTGGTCGCAGGCCGCGACGTGCGGCGCGCCCGCGTCCTGCGGGGCGTGGACGGCGACCGACTCGACGCCGAGCCGCCGCAGCGTGGCGGCGATCCGGACGGCGATCTCGCCGCGGTTGGCGATCAGGACCCGATCGAACCCCATGCTCATGCCTCTCCGTGCCAGTCGATCGGCCCGGCCACCAGCGTGTGCGAGCCGAGCGGCCGGCCCAGCACCCGCTGGACGGCGCGGCTCGCCTCGAGCAGCTTCGGCAGGTCGATCCCGGTCGCGATCCCCATCTCGTGCAGCATCGAGACCAGGTCCTCGCTGGCGATGTTGCCGGTCGCCCCGGCCGGGACCGGGCAGCCGCCCAGCTCGCCGAAGCTCGACTCGAACGACGTGCAGCCGGCCTCGAGCGCGGCGACGACGTTGGCCAGGCCCTGGCCGCGGGTGTTGTGGAAGTGCGCGGTCAGCTCGACCTCGCCGCCGAGGGCCTCCGCCGCCTCGGCGAAGAACCGCCGCACCTGGCGGGGGTTGGCCATCCCGGTGGTGTCGCCGAAGCCGATCTCCTGGGCGCCGAAGTCGCGCAGCCGGGCGGCGATCTCGCGCACGCGCTCGGCGGGAACCTCGCCCTCGTAGGGGCAGCCGAAGGAGGTGGCGATCACCGCCTCGACCCGCAGCCCGGCCTCGCGCGCCCGGGCCACCACCCGCTCCAGCCCGGCCAGCGACTCGTCGATCGAGCGGTTGACGTTCTTGCGGTTGTGGGTCTCGGAGGCGGAGAGGAAGACCGACGCCTCGTCGAAGCGGTCGCGCAGCGCCAGCGCGTTGTCGAGCCCGCGCTCGTTGGGGATCAGGACCGAGCGCGAGACGCCCTCGGGCACGTCGATCCGGCGCAGCACCTCGGCCCCGTCGGCCAGCTGCGGGATCACGTCGGGGCGGACGAACGAGGTCAGCTCGATCCGCCGCAGGCCGGTCCGCGCCAGCCGGTCGATCAGGGCGACCTTGTCGTCGGTGGAGATCGTCTCCGGCTCGTTCTGGAAGCCGTCGCGGGGACCGACCTCGCGGACCCGGACCGTCTCGGGGAAGCCGTCGCTGGTGGTCATGGCGATCAGGCCAGCAGCGCGCGGGAGATGACCATCTGCTGGACCTCGTCGGTGCCCTCGCCGATGGTCAGGATCTTGGCGTCGCGGTAGAAGCGACAGACGGGGTATTCCTCCATGAAGCCGTAGCCGCCGTGGATCTGGACCGCCTCCTCCGAGGCGCGGACGGCCAGCCGGCCGGTCTTCAGCTTCGCCTGGGCGGCGGTCAGCGAGAAGTCGCGGCCCTGGTCCTTCAGCCAGGCGGCCTTGTAGGTCAAGAGCCGCGCGGCCTCGATCTCGGTCGCGAGGTCGGCGATCTTGGTCTGGATCGCCTGGAAGCGGGCGATCGGCTGGCCGAAGGCGTTGCGCTGCTTGCTGTAGGCGACGGCCTCGTCGAGCGCGCCCTGGGCCAGGCCGAGGCCCATCGCCGCGACGCCGATCCGGCCGCCGTCGAGGATCTGGAGGAACTGGCGGAAGCCCTGGCCGCGCGGCCCGAGCAGGTTCTCGGCCGGGACCCGGCAGTCGGCGAAGCTCAGCGGGCGGGTGTCCGAGGCGTTCCAGCCCATCTTGCGGTACGGCTCACCGGGCTCGTAGCCGGGGGTGCCGTTCTCGACGATCAGGTTCGAGATCTCCGGCCGGCCGGAGGGGGTCTCCCCCGTGACCGCGGTGATCGCGACATGACCGGAGACGTCGGTGCCGGCGTTGGTGATGAACTGCTTGGCGCCGTCGATCGTCCACTGGTCGCCGTCGAGCGTGGCCTTGGTCTTGACGTTGCCGGCGTCGCTGCCCGCCTCCGGCTCGGTCAGCCCGAAGGCCCCGAGCTTGCGGCCCGCGCAGAGGTCGGGCATGTAGCGCTCGCGCTGCTCGTCGTTGCCGAAGAGGTAGATCGGCTGGGTGCCGAGCGAGGTGTGGGCGCACATCGTGATCGCCACCGAGGAGTCGATCCGGGTCAGCTCCTCGACCGCGACCGCGTACTGGAGGGTGGTGCCGCCGGCGCCGCCCAGCTCCTCCGGGAACGGGATGCCCATCCAGCCCAGCTGGCCCATCTTGGCCACCAGCTCGTAGGGGAACGACTTGGTGCGGTCCAGCTCCTCCGCGACCGGGGCCACCTCGGAGACCGCGAAGTCGCGGACGATGCGCTGCAGCTCGCGGGTGTCCTCGGGCAGATCGAACTCCATGACTGGACTTGTACCGAACGAACGGTCTAAATTGCAAGTCGTGGCACGACCCCCGGCCCGACCCAAGCTCCGCGAGCGCTACGACGAGCGTCAGCAGCAGGTGATCGACGCTTGCGCCCAGGCCTTCGCCCAGCGCGGCTACCACGGCACCTCGATCGACGACCTGATCGCCGCCACCGGGCTCGCCCGCGGTGGGCTCTACCACTACATCGGCTCGAAGCAGGGCGCGCTGACGCGGATCCTCGAGGACCTGATGACCCCGCTGCTGGAGGACGCCTCGGCGGTCGTCGCGCAGCCCGACGCGACCGCCGAGCAGCGGCTGCGGGCGCTGGTCCGGGTCTGGATGCGGCACGTCGAGCAGTACCAGGCCCACGTCCGCGTCTTCCAGCAGGAGCGGCACACGATCGAGGCCGACCCCGGCTGGGACGACGTCCGCCGCGACCGCGACGCCTTCTCGGCGCTGCTGACCGGCGTCCTCCGCGACGGCGCGGAGGGCGGCGACTTCGCGCTCGACGACCCGCCGCTCGCCGCGCTGGCGCTGCAGGGCATGGTCAACCACGCCGCCACCTGGTTCGACCCCGCCGGCCGCCTGACCGCCGACCAGGTCGCCGACGGCTTCTGCGACGCGATCGTGCGCGGGATCGGCGCCGCCGACCCCCGCCGGCGGTGACGTTCCGGTCGCCGGGCGACCGGAACGTGACAGCGGGCGGGCGGCGACCCGCCCGCCTCAGGCCTTCGCCGGGGCCGCGCCGGCCAGGGCCGCGCGGCGCTCCTCGGTCAGCGGCACGTAGCGCTGCTCGCCGGCGTCGTAGGCCCAGGCCCGGCCGACCGGCGGCAGGCCGGCGTCGCGCAGCGGGCCGGTGATCGGGCGGAACCAGGTGGTCAGCGGGATGTCGTCGACCACGTGGACGACGTCCGGCCGGTGCTCGGGCTCGAGCGTCGCCAGCGCGGCGGTCAGGTCGGCGCCGTCCAGCTGCTGGTCGCCGCGCAGCGTCGCCGCCGCGACCGCCAGCGTCCGGCCCTCCCCCGCCTCCAGCGCGTAGGCCACCGAGAGGTCGATCGCCGGCAGGTCGCCGAGCGCGTCCTGGATCGGGAAGGCGTAGACCGGGCCGTGGTCGGTCTGGATCGCCGCCTTGCCGTGGTCGACCAGCCAGTAGTCGCCGTCCTCGTCGACCCGGAACAGGTCGCCGGTCACGTGCCAGGCGTCGCCGCGGGCGAAGACCCCGCGCAGCGGGTGGCCGGGCGCCACCTCGACGCCGGTCCGGACCCGGGTGAGCAGCATCCCGACCTCGCCCGGCGTGCAGGGCAGGACGAACCCGTCCGGTCCCTCGATCAGCTCGGCGACGGTCGGATCCCAGGCGGCCAGCCGGACCTCGGCGCTGCCGGGCAGCTGGCGGCCCTTCGACCCGGCCTTGGTGCCGGTCACGTTGACCAGCACCGCGTCGCCCTCGGTCGAGGCGTAGAACTCCAGCACCCGCGCCGGCTTGAACCGCTCCTGGACCCGCTTCCACAGCCCCCGCGGCATGCCGGAGCCGACGAACAGCCGCACCGGGTGGTGCTGCTCGGCCACGTGCGGCGGGGCCTCGGCCAGCTCGGCCAGCAGCGCCCACGTGTAGGAGACGACCGTCACGCCGTAGCGGCGGACCTCCTCCCAGAAGGTGTCGGCGTCGAAGTGCCGCGCGAGCGCGATCCGGGCCCCCGAGGCGACCGCGCCGCCGATGCTCGTCAGCAGGCCCGACGGATGGTGCAGCGGGGTCACCGCGTAGACCGTGTCGGAGGGCGACAGCGCCGCCGACGACGCGGTGCCGAAGGCCGACAGCGCCCAGCGGTGGTTGGTGATCCGCTTGGCTCGCGTGCGGTCGCCCTCGCCGGTGAAGACGATGAACGCCAGGTCGACCGCGCGGCCCGGGTTGGCCGCGTACCAGGCCGGCACGTCGACCTGGTCAGGGTCGATCCGCTCCATGTCGAGCACGTGCGGCCCCAGGTCGCGCGGCTCGCCGCCGCCGCCCAGCACCAGCACCTCGACGCCGAGCGCGGCCGCGGCCGCCTCGGCCTGCTCCGGGTCGGCGACGACCCGCTCGACCTGGCCCAGCTCGGCCTCGCGCTCGAGCGCGCCGTCGGGTCGCATCAGGACCACGACCGCGCCCAGCCGGCTGAGCGCCGCGACCACCGAGAGCGAGCTCGGCCGCGGCTCCATCAGCACGCCGACGTGCTGGCCCTGGCGGACGCCGACGCTGATCAGGCCCTTGACGATGTTGTCGATCCGGGTCTTGACCGCGCCGTGGGCGTGGGCCCGGTCCTCGAACAGGAAGAGGACGTCGTCCGGCGCCCGCTCCGCCTGCTCGTCGAGCAGCAGCCCGAGCGAGATCCGCGTCTTCGGCCCGATCTGCTCCAGCCGGAACAGCCGCGGCAGCTGGCCGGCGGCCTCGGCGGCCAGCTCGCGGACGTTGCGGACCGAGCGGCGGGCGCCGCGGGTCAGCGAGCGGACGATCCCGACCCCGACCGTGCCGGCCAGCTCGACGCTGGTGCCGATCGTCGTCCCCGCCCCGACCTCGAGCTGGCGCGGCTCGTCGTCGACGATCCGGCTGATCGTCTCCGGCAGCTCGCCGCGGCCGGCGCGCCACTCGGCCCAGCGGGCGACGGTCGGCCAGGTGTCGCGGCCGGCGCGGCTGCCGACGACCAGGCCGAAGTGGCCGGCCGGCAGCGGCATCTCGTAGGTCTCCGCCCGCGGCGCCGCGCGGCGGATCGCCCGGACCGCGTCGGGCGGGGCGATCTCGTCGACCTCGCCGACGAAGGCCAGCACCGGGCAGGTGATGTCGGCCAGGGTCACCAGCGCCCCGTCGATCACGATCCCGCCCGAGACCATCCGGTTGTGGGCGACGAACTGGCGCAGCAGCTCCTGCAGCGCCGGCCCCGACCACGCGACCCAGCCCTCGCCCTGGAGGAACCGCCGCTGGCCCTCGCGCGGGAGCAGCGCCTCGCGGTCGTGGAGCTGGAAGAGGAACTCGACCTGCGAGCGGACCGACTTGACCGGGTCGAGCAGCCGGAAGCCGGTGCGGCTGGCCCAGGCGGGCAGGCCGCGGCCCTCGAAGACGTGGTCGGCGAGGAACATCGCCGCCCGGCCGGCGACCCCGGCGGGGATCCCCAGCGGAACCGCGTTGCCGACGTCGACCGGGCTGCCGAAGACGATGATGCTCTCGAGCCCGGCGCTGCGGCGGTACGAGGCCGCCTGGTAGCAGAACATCCCGCCCTGGCTGTAGCCGCCGAGGTGGATGTCGCCGCCGGTCGCCTCGCGGACGCGGTCGATCGCCTCGCTGACCGCCAGCACGTGGTCGGTCAGCGTCCGCTCCAGGCCGCCCTCCTCGCGCTCGGGGGCACCGAAGTCGACCACCCACGGGTCGAGCCCGAGCGCGTGCAGGTCGCGGACGGCGCTCGAGTTCGGCGAGACGTCGTAGACCTCGGCCGTCAGCATCAGCGGCGGCACCAGCAGGATCGCCGGCCGGCCCTCGGTGATGTCGTCGGGGAAGTAGTGGCGCAGGCGGTAGACCCGCTGCTCGGCGACGACGTCGAACGGGGCCGGCTCCTCGCCGGTCTCCAGCCCGCCGAAGCGCACCACCTCGAGCGCGTTCTGGGCGATCGCCCCCACCCGCGCGCTCGGTCGCGCGATCGCGTCCGGCACCAGCTTCATCAGCACCCCTCCGGGCCGTTGCCTGCTCCTGCCGCCACCGGGGCGGTCCTGACCCAACGTACGTCCATCGCGGCTCCTTCGCCCCGCGAACCTACACGCCCGGGCGCGCGCACGACATCCCCGCGTACGCCGCAGCCCCGCCGGCGGGCGGGGCCGTCACGGGCTACGTCGCGACGCGGGCGGTCGTCCAGCGGTACCCGACCAGCAGCGCCAGCGCCCACGCCGGGGCGACGTAGAGCGCGACCCGGTTGTCGGCGTCGAAGCCGAGCAGCACCAGCACGAAGACCAGGAAGGCCAGCGAGACGAGGCCGGTCCAGGGCGCGCCCGGCATCCGGAAGCTCGACCGCGGCAGCCGGCCGACATCGACCGCCCGCCGGTAGCGCCAGTGCGAGACGAGGATGATCCCCCAGACCCAGAGGATCCCGACCGTGGCGACCGAGGTGATGTACGTGAACGCCTTCGCCGGGACCAGCGCGTTGACGATCACGCCGATCGCCATCACCGCCACCGAGAGCGCGATCCCGCCGGCCGGCACGTGGCGGCGGCTGAGCCGCGAGAGCGCGCGCGGGGCCTGCTGCGACAGCGAGAGCGAGCGGATCATGCGGCCGGTCGAGTAGAGGCCGGAGTTGCAGGAGGAGAGCGCCGCCGTCAGCAGGATGAAGTTGACGATCCCCGCCGCCGCGCCGATCCCGACCTGGTCGAAGGCGAGCACGAAGGGGCTGGTGTTCGGCTCGAACCGGCGCCACTCGACCATCGCCAGGATCACCACCAGCGAGCCGATGTAGAAGAGCCCGATCCGCCACGGCACGGTGTTGATCGCCCGTGGCAGCATCGTCTTCGGGTCCTCGGCCTCGCTGGCCGTGACGCCGATCAGCTCGACCCCGACGTAGGCGAACATCACCACCTGGAGCACCAGCAGCGTCTGCCAGATCCCGTGCGGGGCGAAGCCGCCGTCGTCCCACAGGTGGGCGACGCTGGCCGTGTCGCCGGCGTCGCTGAAGCCGAAGATCAGCACCCCGAGGCCGAGCAGGATCATGCCGATGATCGCCGTCACCTTGATCATCGAGAACCAGAACTCGGCCTCGCCGAAGACCTTGACCGAGATCAGGTTGGCGCCGAACAGCACCAGCAGCACGACCAGCGCCGTGACCCACTGCGGGATGTCGATCCAGTAGGCGACGTACTTGCCGGCGGCGGTCAGCTCGGCCATCCCGGTCACCACCCAGGTGATCCAGTAGGTCCAGCCGGTGGCGAAGCCGGCGAACGGCCCCAGGAACTCGCGGGCGTAGTCGGCGAAGCTGCCGGCGACCGGGCGGTACATCAGCAGCTCGCCGAGCGCCCGCATCACGAAGAAGATCGCCACGCCCGCCACCAGGTAGGCGGCGATCAGGCTCGGCCCGGCCTTCGTGATCGCGGTCCCGGCGCCGAAGAAGAGCCCGGTCCCGATCGCGCCGCCGATCGCGATCATCTGGATCTGGCGGTTCTTCAGCCCCCGCTCGTAGCCCTCGTCCTCGGCGGGAGCGGGGTCGGCGACGGTGGCGGCTGCGGACACGGCGGGGGCCTCCTGGGCTCGGGACGGGACGCCTGCCGCAGTATCTCCGCGCGGGGCAACGCCGGCGCGCCAGGATCGCCGCCCTCCCACCCCGAGCCCGCGCCATAGATGACGCTCCCGGTCCCATCCGGCGCGCGCTCGGCTCGGTGGCCCGACCGCCTGCTGCTACCGTGGGTAGGAATGTACGACCGCCTGCTCGCGCCGCTCGACCTCGGCTTCACGACGCTCCCCAACCGGGTCCTGATGGGGTCGATGCACACCGGGCTCGAGGACCGGGCGTGGGACGCGGGACGGCTGGCCGCCTACTTCGCCGAGCGGGCCAAGGGCGGGGTCGGCCTGATCGTGACCGGCGGCTACTCTCCCAACCGCACCGGCTGGCTGCTGCCGCTGGCGTCGGAGCTGTCGTCGCGGCGGGCGCTGCGCCACCACCGCCGGATCACCGACGCGGTCCACGCCGAGGGCGGCCGGATCGCGCTCCAGCTGCTGCACGCGGGCCGCTACGCCTACCACCCGCTCTCGCAGTCGGCCTCGGCCACGAAGTCGCCGATCACGCCCTTCGCGGCCAAGGCGATGAGCGCCGAGGCGGTGGTCCAGACGATCGCCGACTTCGCCGCCAGCGCCGCGCTCGCCCGCGAGGCCGGCTACGACGGGGTCGAGATCATGGGCTCCGAGGGCTACCTGCTGAACCAGTTCCTGGCCCCGCGCACCAACCAGCGGCGGGACGAGTGGGGCGGCACCGCCGAGCGCCGGCGGCGGTTCCCGGTCGAGGTGGTGCGGCGGGTCCGCGAGGCGGTCGGCGAGGACTTCATCGTCGTCTACCGGATCTCGCTGCTCGACCTGGTGCCGGACGGCCAGAGCTGGGACGAGGTCGTCGCCCTGGCCCACGAGGTCGAGGGCGCGGGAGCGACGATCCTCAACACCGGGATCGGCTGGCACGAGGCGCGGGTGCCGACGATCGTGACCTCGGTGCCGCGCGGGGCGTTCACCTGGGCGACGGCCAAGCTGCGGCCGGAGGTCTCGATCCCGGTGGTGGCCTCGAACCGGATCAACATGCCCGACCAGGCGGAGCAGATCCTCGCCAGCGGCCAGGCGGACATGGTCTCGATGGCGCGGCCGTTCCTGGCCGATCCGGCGTGGGTCGCGAAGGCCGCGGAGGGCCGCGCGGACGAGATCAACACCTGCATCGCCTGCAACCAGGCGTGTCTCGACCACACCTTCCGCAAGAAGACGGCGACCTGCCTGGTGAACCCGCGGGCAGCGCACGAGACCAAGCTGCGGATCGAGCCGGCGGCGCGGTCGCGGCGGATCGCCGTCGTCGGGGCGGGGCCGGCCGGGCTGGCCTGCGCGACGACCCTGGCCGAGCGCGGTCATGCGGTCGACCTGCTGGAGGCGGCGGACGAGATCGGCGGCCAGTTCAACCTCGCCAAGCGGGTGCCGGGCAAGGAGGAGTTCCACGAGACCCTCCGCTACTTCGACCGCCGGATCGCCCGCACCGGGGTGACGCTGCGGCTGGGCACGACGGCCGACGTCGAGGGGCTGCGCGGCTACGACGAGGTGGTGCTGGCGACGGGGGTGCGGCCGCGGACCCCGGCGATCGCGGGCGTCGACCACGAGCGGGTGCTGTCCTACGCCGAGGTGCTGGAGGGCGCCCCGGTCGGCGCGCGGGTGGCGGTGGTCGGAGCCGGCGGGATCGGCTACGACGTCAGCGAGTTCCTGGTCCACGAGCACTCGCCGGCCCTCGACCTGGCCGCCTGGCAGGCCGAGTGGGGCGTGACCGATCCCGAGCAGGCGCGCGGCGGCGTGATCACCCCGGTCCAGGCGCCGGCCCCGCGCCAGGTCCACCTGCTCCAGCGCAAGACCTCGCGCCTCGGTGCCGGCCTGGGCAAGACCTCGGGCTGGGTCCACCGCGCCGCGCTCGCCCACAAGCAGGTCGAGCTGCACGCCGGCGTCAGCTACGAGCGGATCGACGACGACGGCCTGCACCTGACCGTCGCGACCGGCGACGGCGACGAGCGGCGCCCGCTGCTGCTCGCCGTCGACCACGTCGTCCTCTGCACCGGCCAGGAATCCCGCCGCGACCTCCACCAGCCGCTGGTCGACGCCGGCGTGAGCGTCCACCTGATCGGCGGCGCCGACGTCGCCGCCGAGCTCGACGCCAAGCGGGCGATCAAGCAGGGGACGGAGCTGGGGGCGCGGTTGTAGGGGCCTTGTTCAAGGTTCGCCCCTAACCTTGAACATGGCCCGCGCCCGTTCAACCTTCCGCCGGCACCCCGCCCAGCACCTGCTGCGCGTACGGCCGCAGCATCCGGGTGATCCCGTCGATCGTCGGCCGCGGGTCGTCGACCGGCAGCACGACGTAGCTGAGGGCCAGGCGGACGAGGGTGTCGGCCATGAAGCGGACCTCGTCCTCGGCGACGTGCGACCAGTGGCCGCTGAGGATCGCCGCCAGCCGCTCGCGCGCGTAGCCGAGCAGCGGGGCCGCCTGCGAGGTCACCAGCGGCAGCAGCTCGTCGCGGCCGTCCTCGGTCACCACCGCCCGCACCAGCGGGTCCTCGGCGACCGCGGTCAGGAAGACGTCGAGCGCCGCCGTCAGGGCCTCGGCCGGGTCGGTCGCGCGCGCCGCCACGGCCGCCTCGACCGCGGCGATGAAGCGGTCGACCTCGTACATCACCAGCGCCTCGGTCAGCGGCCCGCGCGCACCGAACTCGTTGTAGAGCGTCTGGCGGCTGACGCCGGCCCGCTCGGCGATCGCCGCCATCGTGACCGCCCGCCAGGGTCGCTCGGCCGCCAGCTCGCGCGCCGCTTCGAGCAGCGTCCGCCGCAGCAGCGAGCGGGTCGCGTCGGCGAACGACGGGGTCGGACCGCGGCTCATCGCCCGGCGGCGTCGGCGCCCGGCCGGCGGCCGCGCGTCACGCGTCCTCGCCGACCGGCTCGAAGTCGAGCTTGCTCTCGACCCCGCAGTCGGGGCAGTTCCACCCGTCCGGGACCGCCGACCACGGCGTCCCGGCCGGGAACCCCTCGCGCGGGTTGCCCGCGGCCTCGTCGTACACGTAGCCGCACTCGGGGCAGCGGAAGGCCGCCATCAGACGGCCGCCTTCGGCGTCGTGTCGCCGCCGCCGTTGCCGTACTTGCGCAGCAGCTTCTCGCGCTTGCGGGGGTGCAGGTTCGCCAGGGTCACGTCCCCACCGTAGTGGGCCAGCACGCGGTGATCCATCACCCTCCGCCAGAGCGGCGGGAAGAGCGCCAGGACGATCATGCCCGCGTACCCCGTCGGCAGCTCGGGCGCCTCGTCGAAGTGACGCAGGGCCTGGTACCGGCGCAGCGGGTGCGCGTGGTGATCGCTGTGCCGCTGCAGGTGGTAGAGGAAGACGTTCGAGGCGACGTTGTTGCTGTTCCAGCTGTGGTCGGGCCGGGTCCGCTCGTAGCGGCCGCTGCCGTCGTCGCGCTTCTGGCGCCGCAGCCCGTAGTGCTCCAGGTAGTTGACGATCTCCAGCAGCGAGAAGCCCATCACGACCTGGATCGCCAGGTAGGGCGCGATCTCGAGTCCGAAGACGGCCAGCAGCAGCGCGTAGAGGACGACGCTCATCAGCCACGCGTTGAGGAGGTCGTTCTTGATCGTCCAGGGCGACTTCTCCAGCCGCTGGAAGCGCTCCCGCTCCAGCTCCCAGGCCGACCGCAGGCTGCCCGAGACCGTCCGCGGCCAGAAGGCGTAGAAGCTCTCCCCCAGCCGCGAGCTGGCGGGATCCTCGGGCGTCGCCACGCGCACGTGGTGACCGCGGTTGTGCTCGATGAAGAAGTGCCCGTAGAAGCTCTGGGCGAGGGCGACCTTCGACAGCCAGCGCTCGCTGTCGGCCCGCTTGTGGCCGAGCTCGTGGGCGGTGTTGATCGCGATCCCGCTGACGCAGCCGACGGTCGTCGCCAGGCCGATGCTCTCGATCACCGAGAGATCGCCGCTGCCCCACTGCCAGGCGGCGAAGACCAGGCCCGCGTACTGCAGCGGCAGGAACGCGTAGGTGCACCAGCGGTAGTACTTGTCCTGCTCCAGCCAGGCCAGCACGCGATCGGGCGGGTTCTCGGCGTCGGTGCCGATGATCACGTCGAGCAGCGGCATCAGCACGAAGACGATGACCGGCCCGGCCCACCAGAAGACGCCGGCGCCGGTCGCCTCGACGAGCCCGTAGGCGATGAATGGCGCCACCGGCACGATCAGGCCGAGCAGCCACGCGTAGCGCTTGCCGTCGGTCCACTCGGGGGCGTTGACCTCGCCCTCCTCGTGGTGGTGGTGATGGTGATGCGCTTCGTCGGCGGTCACGGAGCTCATGGTCGGGAACCTCGCACGGGGGTTTGACAGCGAGCCGCTCGGTGTCGAGCGATTGGACATACCGTAGCGCAGATGTAAAGCGCGTGGGAGATTTCGTGACAGGCCGTCAATCCGGTTCCCCGACCGGGACACGCGGGCCTTGCCTGTCGCGGTGTCCCGGGAGTAGGCTCGCGCCGTGATGTTTCAGGCTTGTAACCGTGCCGGGGCGGCGGGCCGCCCACGGGGGGCGTCCGGTCGTCCAGCCCAGCCACCGCGACGGGGCCGCCTATTGGCGGCGTTCGCGCTCTCGATGACGCTGCTCGCGCCCGCCACCGCGGGCGCCCACGTCGAGCGCCCGTCCTACTGGCCCGACCCGGCCCCGGACACCTCGGTCAACCCACCGGCCGGCGGCAAGGTCCCGACGGTCCGCAGCCTCTACACGGCGCTCGACGCGGCCCCGGTCGGCACCACCCGCGTGGTCTGCCAGGGCCCGGTGCCGAGCACCGCCGCCGTCGACGCCGCGACCAAGAAGCTGGCCAAGGTCCGCGCGACCTACAAGAAGCAGCGCCGCGCCGCCCAGCGCAAGAAGGCGTCGAAAGCGAAGCTGCGGACGCTCCGCAAGCAGTTCCGCAAGCGCGAGAGCCAGCGCAAGCGCGTCCTCCGCCAGGCCCGCAGCCGCCACGCCGCGGCCGTCGCCGCGCATCCGTCGATCGCCCGCCTGCGCCGCTCGATCGACGCCGCCCGCGGCGCCGGCTACAAGTACCGGCCGTCGGAGAAGGCGCGGCCGCTGAGCGCCGACGAGGCCGACCGGCTGCTGGCGTTCAACGAGCGGCTGCTGTCCGCCTGCGCCTACCAGGAGATCCAGCCGGCGGTGACCGCCTCGGGCAACAACGACCGCGTGGTCGTGATGCCGGGCGTCTACACCGAGCCGACCGCGCGCAAGAAGCCGAAGTACGACCCGGCCTGCCGCAAGTACCAGACCTTCAGCGACTACCCGCGGCGGGCCGGCGCGGCGACCTACGCCTACCACTGGAACTGCCCCAACGACGCCAACCTGGTGGCCGTGATCGGCCGCAAGCCCGGCCCCCAGCCCGCCCCCGACCCGCCGCGGCTCGACCGCCGCGGGATCCCGGACATCGGGCCCTGCGTGCGCTGCAACCTGCAGCTGGAGGGCTCGGGCCTGACCGCCGACGACACGGTCGTCGAGGCCGGCGACGCGAAGGCCGGCAACGGCGGCCCCTCGGCGATCGGCCACGCCAAGGACGTGGCGATCGGCGCCCAGCGCGCCGACGGCTTCGTGCTGGCGAACATCAGCGCCCGCCACGCGCTCGAGCACGGGATCTACGTGATCGAGACCGACGGCTACATGCTCGACCGCTTCAAGGCCTTCTACAACGGCGAGTACGGGACCCTGACCTTCGTCAGCGACCACGGCGTCCAGCAGCAGTGCGAGGCCAAGGGCCACGGCGACTCCGGCCTCTACCCCGGCGCGCCGGCCGAGACCGGCGAGCAGCGGGCCCCGAACGAGACGCAGCGCTACAACCAGGAGGTCCGCTACTGCGACTCGTACCACAACGCCGCGGGCTGGTCGGCGACCAACGGCAACGCCGTCTGGATCCACCACAACCGCTTCTACGACAACTCGCTCGGCCTGACCACCGACGTCGCGACCTCGGCCGGCCACCCCGGCTTCCCCGGTGACTCGCTGCTGATCGAGGACAACGAGTTCTACTCGAACAACTTCAACGTCTTCGCGAAGGGCTCCGACGTCAAGGGCAAGCTGCCCTACCCGGTCGGGACCGGCATGTGGATCGCCGGCGGCAACGCCCACATCGTCCGCAAGAACCGCTTCTGGGACAACTGGCGGCGGGGCGCGATGCTGTTCTCCGTCCCCGACGTGCTGGTCTGCGCGCCGGGCAGCGGCAACGTCCAGGACTCCTGCGACCCGCTGAAGCTGTCGACGTCGCACCGCAACCGCTTCTACGACAACACGATGGGCCAGGCGCCCGACGGGAAGACCGCGCCCAACGGCCAGGACTTCTGGTGGGACTCCTTCCCGCTCAGCCAGGCCAACTGCTGGTACCGCAACGGCGGTCCCGGGCCGCTGATCACCAGCCCCGCCCAGCTGCCGTCCTGCAACGACGGCCGCGACCCGAACGCCAGCGTCGGCCTGGCCGACCTGGCCAACGAGGGCGAGCTGCTGAGCTGCATCGTCTCGTTCGAGAGCCGCAACTACGACCCGGCCCAGTGCCCGTGGTTCTCGACGCCGCCGAAGCCGTCGGCGCGCGCCGCCGAGCGGCGGGCCCAGGCGCGGGCGCAGGCGTCGCCGTTCGAGGGGCAGATCCGGGACTTCTGCGCGGGCCGACCGGACGCGCCGATCTGCCGCCGGCTCGATCCGGCGCTGGAGGGGTGATCCCCGTTCGGCGCGGGGCCGCGCTGGCCTGCACGATCGCGATCGCCGCAGCCGGGCTGACCGGCTGCGGCGGCTCGGACGGGGGCGCCCGGACCGGCGAGCGACCGGCGAGCGGCGAGCCGCCGGTCGGCGGGGCCGGTCCGGCCGGCTTCGACGCCCGCCGGATGGCCACCTACACCTGCGACGACTGGCGGGCGGCCGACACCGACGGCCGCCTCCAGGCCCTCCAGGCGCTGCACGGGATCGTCGGCGGCGCGATCGTCGGCCGCCACAACAACGGCCGCGGCCGGGTGCTCGCCGACGAGGACGCGTACAAGCTGTTCGACCGGATGTGCAAGCCCGACTACGCCGGCGGGTTCCTGCTCTACAAGGTCTACGGCCGGGCCGCGGGCTTCGCCGGGGTGGAGCCGTAGCCGGCCGGCGACCGTGGGCCGCGGTGGCGCCGGCCGCCGCGGTCGCGCTGGCCGCCCTGGCGGTGCCGGCGACGGCGACGGCCCACGGGCTGACCACCGCCCGCCGCGACCAGCCGATCCCCGACTGGCTGTTCGGGTGGGGCGCGGCGGTCGTCCTGATCGTCTCGTTCACCGGCCTGGCGCTGGCCTGGCGGCGGCCGCTGCTGCAGGAGGACGATTGGCGGCCGCTGCCGTCGCGGGCGGCGCGGCTGCTGCCGCGGCCGCCGGTGACGGTCGTGACCGGGCCGGTCGGCGTCGGGCTGCTGGCGGCGACGATCTGGGCCGGCCTGGCCGGCACCCGCGAGCTGTCGCTGAACTTCGCCCCGACCTTCGTCTTCGTGACGGTCTGGCTCGGCGGGGTGCTGGTCAGCGTGCTGCTCGGCGACGTCACGCGGGCCTTCAACCCGTGGCGGGCGATCGGCCGCGCGGTCGGCGCCGGAGCCACGCGGCTGCGGGGCGGGCGGCCGCTCCCCCACCTGCCCTACCCGCCGTGGCTGGGCCGCTGGCCGGCGGTCGCCGGGCTGCTCGGGTTCGTCTGGCTGGAGCTGATCTACGACGCCCCCGGCGGCGCGATGCTGGAGCCGCGGACGGTGGCGGTGGCGGCGATCGCCTACAGCGTCTGGACGCTGGTGGCGATGGCCGCCTTCGGGGTCGAGCGCTGGAGCGAGCGCGGCGAGACCTTCGCCGTCTACTTCCACCTCTTCTCGCGGCTGGCGCCGTTCGAGGTCCGGCGCGGCTACGTCGGACGGCGGCGGCCGCTGGCGGCGGCCGGCCGTTGGGAGACGCTGCCCGGCTCGCTGGCGCTGGTGCTGACCGCGATCGGGGTGACCGCCTTCGACGGCGCCCAGGAGGGGGCGCTGCGGGAGCCCGGGAAGTGGCTGTTCGAGCGCGCGCTCGACGCCGGCTGGGGCACCGCCGGCGCGCTGCGGGCGAGCAACACGGCGATGCTGCTGGGGACGATCGTGGTCGTGGCCGCGATCTACTGGCTGGGGATCGCGGGCGTCCGCCGAACGGTCCGCGAGCCGCTGGTGCCGCTGGCCCGGACCTTCGCCCACAGCTTCGTGCCGATCGCGCTGGCCTACGTGGTGGCGCACTACTTCAGCCTCTTCGTCTTCCAGATCCAGGCCCAGTTCGGCTACCTGCTCTCCGACCCGCTCGGCGACGGGTCGAACCTGTTCGGGACCGCCGGCGGCCAGATCGACTACGGCCTGCTCGACGCCGAGGCGATCTGGTACGTCCAGGTGGCGGCGCTGGTCGCGGGCCACGTGGTGGCGCTGGTGCTGGCCCACGACCGCGCGATCGCCCGCTTCGGCGACGCGCGGGTGGCCGCCCGCTCGCAGCGCTGGATGCTGGCGCTGATGGTCTGCTTCACCACCCTCGGCCTGTACCTGATCTCCCAGGCCAACGCCTAGGCGACGTGGCGGGGGGCCAGGGCGTCGGCCGCGGCCAGAGTCTGCGGGGAGAGGGCGGTTGGCGGCAGCCCTCCCCCGTGCTCGGCGACCAGCGCGTCGGTCAGCGCGGCGTGGGTCGGGGCCGGGCCGAGGTCGCCGATCGCGCCGGCGGTCGACGGGCTCCAGGGGATCCCGAGCGCGGCGTAGACGTCGGTCAGGACCGGCCGCAGCGGCGGGTCGTCGTCGAGCAGCAGCATCGTGGTCACCAGCGCCGCGCCGCGGACGACCCGCTGCGAGAGGCCGGCGATCTTGATCCGCCCGCCGACGTTGAGGCTGTGGCTGCCGGCGCAGTACTCGCCCTCCAGCTCGCCGGCCGCCGCGTCGACCCCGACCCGGGCCAGCGCTCGCTGGATCCGGGCCGTGGCGGCGGCGTAGCGCTCCTGGGTGCCCTCGAAGACCGCGTCGTGGGCGGCCAGCTCCTCGTAGACGAGCGCACCGGGCCCGTAGGCCGCCGCGTGGCCGCCGCCGAGCCGCACCAGCGGCGCGAACCCGTGCGCGCGGGCGGCGGCCGCGGCGGCCGGGAAGCCGGCGGCGCGGGCGTCGAGCTTCGAGAACGCCACCGTCGCGCCGGGCCGGTAGATCCGCAGCAGGTCCGGCCGCTCGCCGCGCGCCACCTCCAGCAGCAGCGCGTGGGAGAGCGCCATGTCGCGCGGCGGATCGTCGGGGAAGGCGTCGCGCAGCAGCTGCACCGGCCCAGTCTCCCGCATCGGCCGCGGCGCCCCGTGGGCGTGCGGCCCTAGCGCCGCACGTGCGTGCGGCGGCCCTTCATCGTCAGCCCCTGGAGCGCCCGGACCGTCTCGTCGGCCCGCGACTCGGGCACCTCGACCAGCGAGAAGCGGTCGTGGATCTGGATCGTGCCGATATCGCGGCCGGTCAGCGACGACTCACCGGTGAAGGCGCCGACGATGTCCTTCGGCCGGATCCCAGCCCGCCGGCCCGCGCTGACGAAGAGCCGCGTGGTCGGGCCCTGGAGCCCCGGACCGCCACCGGGCCGCGGCCCGCGACGGTCGTCGTGGCGGTCGCGGCCGCGGTCGTCGCGGCCGCCGCCGCGCCGGTCCTCCCAGCGCCCGCCGCCGTCGCGCTCGCGGCGGTCGCCGCGGCCGGGCCGCTCGCGGCCGTCGCGCCGCCAGCCGCCGCCGGCGTCGGGGATCTCCTCGTCGTCGGCCTCGACCCCGCCCGCGCCGTCGTGGGCGAGCTTGATCGCGGCCAGCGCGACGTCGATCAGGTCGAACTCCTCGGCCAGCGCCTCGACCACCTCGCGGACGCCGGAGCGGTCCTCGTCGCGCAGCAGGCTCTCGCGCAGCCGCTCGCGGGTCGCCTCCAGCCGCCGCGCGCGCAGGTCGGCGACCGTCGGCACCACCTCGATCGCGATCTTCTGGCCGGTCAGCCGCTCGATCGCCTTCACCAGCCGGTGCTCGCGCGGCTGGGCGAGCGTGATCGCCACGCCCTCGCGGCCGGCGCGACCGACCCGGCCGATCCGGTGGACGTAGGCCTCGGGCGCCGAGGGCACGTCGTAGTTGACGACGTGGGTGAGGATGTCGACGTCGAGCCCGCGGGCGGCGACGTCGGTGGCGACGACCAGCTCGGTGGTGCCGCCGCGCAGCCGCTCGACCACCCGGCTGCGGCCCTCCTGGTCGATCCCGCCGTGGAGCGCCTCGGCCCGGTAGCCGCGGCCGTTCAGCGTCGCCGTCAGCTCGTCGACCTCGGCCCGGGTGCGGCAGAAGACGATCGCCGCGTTCGGCTGCTCGACGTCGAGCACGCGGCCGAGCGCGGCCGGCTTGTGGGCGCGCGGCACCACGTAGGCGGTCTGGCGGATCCGCGGCGCCTCGCCGGCGCCCGGCGCGCCGTCGGCCCCGGCCTCGAGCTGGATCCGGATCGGGTCGCGCAGCCGCCGCTGGGCCATCCGGTCGATCCGCCGCGGCATCGTGGCCGAGAAGAGCACCGCCTGGCGCTGCTCCGGGACCGCGTCGAGCAGCGCGTCGAGGTCCTCGGCGAAGCCCATGTCGAGCATCTCGTCGGCCTCGTCGAGGACGACCGTCCGCAGGTCGGAGAGGTCGAGCGCCCGCCGGTTCAGCAGGTCGACCGCCCGGCCCGGGGTGGCGACGACGACGTCGACCCCGCGCTCCAGCGTCCGCAGCTGGCGCACGATCGGGGTGCCGCCGTAGACGGGCAGGACCCGCGTGCCCAGCTCGCTGCCGTACTTGTGGATCGCCTCGGAGACCTGCATCGCCAGCTCGCGGGTCGGCGTCAGCACCAGCGCGAACGGCTTGCCGGTGCGGGTGTGGCTGGCGAAGCGCTGCAGCAGCGGCAGCGCGAAGGCCGCGGTCTTGCCGGTGCCGGTGGCCGCCTGGCCGAGCAGGTCGCGGCCCTCCATCAGCGGGCCGATCGCCTCGCGCTGGATCGGCGTGGGCTCCTCGTAGCCGAGCGCCGTCAGCGCGGTCAGCAGCCGCGGGTCGAGCGCCAGGTCGGCGAAGGTCGTGGCGGTCGGATTGGGGTTCGGTGCGTCGTCGCTCAAGGGATTCCTCACCCTCCATGCTGACGGCCGGCCGCGCGCGGCGCGCGCCGCCTGCCTAGGCGGTCCGTGCGGGCGGGGGCAGTCGCCGCCAGGCCTCGACCGCCAGCCACAGCTCGCTGACGTCGGCGGTCTCGCTCAGCCGGCGGCCGGTCAGCTGCTCGATCCGGCGGATCCGGTGGACCAGCGTCTGCTTGTGGACGAACAGCTCCTCCGACGCGCGCAGCCACGAGCGGTTGTGGCGCAGGAAGACCTCGAGCGTCCGCACCAGGTCGCCCTCGCGGTAGTCCAGCAGCGGCCCGAGCACGCGGTCGACGGCCAGCTGCGCCTCCTCGACCGAGCGCGGCCCGAACTCGGAGCGACGGTCGCCGTAGCGGGCGATCCCGCCGGCGCTGTCGGCCGCCGCGTCGAGCGCCCAGCGGGCCTGGGTGACCGCGGCCGGGATCTCGCGGAGGGCGGCGACCGGATCGCTCAGCCCCATCCGCATCCCCGCCGGCAGCACCGGCGCGAAGCGGTCGACGGTGGCGTCGTCGGCCGGCAGCAGGCAGTGGACCCGGCCCTCGCGGCGCAGCAGCATGTTCGGGATCCGGCGGTCGGCCAGCGCGTGGTGCAGCCAGCCGCTCTCGCCCATCCCGCCGTCGCGCTCCAGCAGCCCGACCCGCAGCGGCACCGTCAGCCCCTGGCGCTCCAGCTGGCGGCGGGCCTCGTCGCCGTCGAGCCGCCGCTCGATCAGCTGCGCCAGCGCCTCGCTGCCCAGCCGCCGGGCCTCCTCGCGCCGCGCCCACGACCGCTCCAGCTCCAGCGCGACGGCGGTCGCCACGTGCTGGAGCAGCGCGTAGGAGGGCGGCTCGCGCTGCCGCGAGACGACCACCAGCGAGGCCGAGCGGGCGGTCGGGACCGGGATCACCAGCATCGTCGCGCCGTCCTCCAGGCTCCCGCGGAGGACGCCCGGCAGCTCGTCGCGGCGGCCCTCGGTCAGGCCCAGGAAGGCCGCGGCCAGCGGCGCCGGCAGCTGCGGCGCGCCGGTCAGCGGGGCCAGGGTCGGATCCTCGGGGGCGCAGACCCAAAGCGCCGCGCCGACCTCGTCGGCGAGCGCGTCGATCAGCGCCCGTCCCGGCTTGTGGACGACCGCCTCGCGGACCCGGTCGTAGATCCGCGCCGCCCGCACCAGCCGCAGGTGCTCGGCGTCGGCGTTGGCGCTGGCGACCGCCCGGCTCATCTGGACGAACGGCACCTCGAAGGCGGTCATCAGCAGCGGCAGCTCGGCCTCCTCGGCCGCATCGCGCATCGCCGGCGACAGCTCCGGCGCCTGCATGTGCTCGCCGATCGCGACCCCGCTGGCCCCGATCCGCGCCAGCTCGCGGACGTAGCGGACCTGCGCCTCGGGCGGGGCCGGGATCCCGAGCCCGACGGTCATCACCAGGTCGCCCGGCTCGAGCCACTCCCACGGCTCGTGGATCTCGACGCTGTGGGCCCAGGCGACCGCCCGGTCGAGTCCGCCCGCGCCGGCGATCACCCGCGTACGGAGGTATGGGATGGCGATCAGCTCGCGGACGGTGATGGGCATCGGGCAGGTCCTGACTGGCGCCTGGAGCGTCCACGCCGATCATACGATCGTACGACGACCCCGTCGCAGTTCGTCTCCGGCGGCCGTTGCCCGTGCCCCGCCCGTCCCCCACCATGGTCGCCGCGGCCCACTCTGTGCGGCCGATCACACGGACGAGCGACCCGAAGGCACGACAGCGATGAGCACCACGACGGCGACCCTCGAGCGGCAGGCCCTGATCGACGGCCGCTGGACCGACGGCGCGGCGGGCACGATGGAGGTCCGCTCGCCCTACGACGGCCGGCTGGTCGGCACCACCACCCGCTGCGACGCCGCCGACGTCGACCGCGCGGTCGCCGCCGCGGTCGCCGCCCAGAAGGCCTGGGCGCGGACCTCGCTGGTCGAGCGGGTCGAGCTGTTCGAGCGGGCGATGACGATCGCCGAGGAGCGCAACGAGGCGATCGCCCAGCTGATCACCGCCGAGATGGGCAAGACGATCCGCGAGGCCCGCGAGGAGATGGTCCAGTACGCGACCCCGCACTTCCGCCGCGCCGCCCAGGACGCGCTCCGCCACCACGGCACCACCCGGCCCTCGACCGAGGAGCCGACCAACCGCAAGCGGATCATGACCACCCGCCGCCCGCTCGGCGTGATCGGCGTGATCGGGCCGTACAACTTCCCGGTCGACATCCCGATGATCCCCGTCCTCTACGGGATCATCGCCGGCAACGCGGTGGTCTGGAAGCCGAGCGAGAAGGCCCCGCTCTGCTGCGCGATGGTCGTCGACGTGCTGCTCGAGGCGGGGCTGCCGGCCGGCGTCCTCAGCTTCGTGCCCGGGGCCGGCGACGTCGGCGCCGCGCTGGTCGAGCACCCCGACGTGGCCGGGATCCAGTTCACCGGCTCGACCGACGTCGGCAAGCGGATCGCCCGCGCCGCCGAGCTGAAGCGGACGCTGCTGGAGCTGGGCGGCAACGGCCCCCAGATCGTCTTCGCCGACGCCGACCTCGACGCCGCCGTCGAGGCCGCGACGATGGGCTGCTTCTACATGGCCGGCCAGGTCTGCACGGCCGCCGAGCGGATCCTGGTCCACCGCGACCGCTACGACGAGTTCGTCGAGCGGCTGGCCGCGAAGGCCGCCGAGCTGCGGATGGGCGACCCCGCCGAGGAGGCCACCGACATGGGCCCGCTGGTCGACGACGCGACGCTGGCCAAGGTCCGCCGCCACGTCGAGGACGCCCGCCGGGCCGGCGCGACGGTGATCCAGCCGGAGGCGCCGGGCGGCCTCTTCTACCCGCCGACCGTGCTTCGCGACGTCACGCCGGAGATGGAGATCGCCCGCGAGGAGACGTTCGGCCCGGTCGCCCCGGTGATCCCCTTCGAGACCCTCGAGGAGGCGATCGCGATCGCCAACGACTCGCCCTACGCGCTCAACGCGGCCGCCTTCACCGCCGACCTCGACACCGCCTGGGCGATCTGCGACGCGCTCGACCACGGCACGGTCCTGATCAACGAGACCACCAACTACTGGGACCAGATGGCGCCCTTCGGCGGCGCCAAGCAGAGCGGGATCGGCCGCGAGCTGGGCGGGATCCAGATGCTCGACACCGTCACCGAGCCGAAGACGCTGGTCTTCAACGTCGGCCGCGGCTGAGCGATGGCGGTCTCCTCCCCCACCCGCCCGGCCGTCGCCCGCGACGGCCGCCACCGCTCGCTGTGGCTCCAGCAGGCGCTCGGCGACGCCCCCGACGCGCCGCCGCTGACCGGCGCGACCACGGCCGACGTGGTGATCGCCGGCGGCGGCTTCGTCGGGCTCTGGACCGCGCTGCGGCTGAAGGAGCTGGATCCGGCCTGCGACGTCGTGGTGCTGGAGCGCGACGTCTGCGGCGGCGGCGCGTCGGGCCGCAACGGCGGGATGGCGCTCTCGTGGTGGCCGAAGCTGTCGAGCCTGATCCGGATCTGCGGACCGGAGGAGGCGCTGCGGCTGGCGCGGGCGTCCGAGGCGGCGGTCGGCGAGCTGGGCGCGTTCTGCGAGGCCCACGGGATCGACGCCGAGGTGACCCCCGGCGGGATGCTGTGGACGGCCACCGCCCCCGCCCACGTCGGCGCCTGGGAGGCCGTGATGCGCCAGTGCGCGAGCGTCGGGGCCGAGCCGTTCGTGCGGCTGTCGGCGGCCGAGGTCGCCGCCCGCACCGGCTCGTCGCTGCACCTGGCCGGCGTGCTCGAGCCGGCGGCGGTGACCGTCCAGCCGGCGAAGCTGGCCCGCGGGCTGCGGCGGGTGGCGCTGGAGCGGGGCGTGCGGATCCACGAGCGCACCGCGGTCACCGGCTTCACCCGCGAGCGACCGCTGCGGGTCACGACCGACCACGGCCACGTCGACGCTCAGCGGCTGGTGATCGCCACCAACGCCTGGGCCCAGGCGATCCCCGAGCTGCGGCGCAGCTTCGTGACGGTCACCAGCGACATCGTCGCGACCGCGCCGATCCCCGACCGGCTGGCCGAGCTCGGCTGGACCGGCGGCGAGAGCGTCACCGACTCGCAGATGATGGTCAACTACTACCGGACGACCCGCGACGGGCGGCTGGTCTTCGGCAAGGGCACCGCCGGGCTGCGGCTGGGCACGACGGTCGGCGACCGGCTCGACCGCAACCCCGCCCACACCGCGCTCGTCACCGCCGAGCTGCACCGGACCTACCCGCAGCTGGCCGGCGTCCCGATCGCCCGCGACTGGGGCGGCCCGATCGACCGCACGCCGACGAGCATCCCGCGGATCGGCCGGCTCGACGGCCGCGACCACCTCCTGGTCGGCGTCGGCTGGAGCGGCAACGGCGTCGGCCCGAGCCTGCTCGGCGGCCAGATCCTGGCCCGGCTGGCGCTCGGGATCCGCGACCAGTGGACGACCAGCCCGCTGGTCGACCACCGCCACGACCGCTTCCCGCCCGACCCGGTCCGCTACGTCAGCGGTCGCCTGGTGCGCCAGGCGGTGGTCCGCAAGGAGCGGGCCGAGGCCGCCGGTCGCCGCCCGCGCGGGCTCGACGTGCGGCTGGCGCGGCTGGCCCCGGCCGGCCTCGAGGACAAGCACTGATGCCCACCGACCACCTACCCCGGAGCGCCCCATGACCCAAGCACCCTCCCGCCCGGCGACGACCGCCGCGCGGCCCCGGATCGAGGCCCGCTCGATCGACTACGTGCCGCTGGACGAGCGCCACGGCCGGCTCGGCGACCAGGCGACGGTCTGGTTCGCCTCCTCGGCCTGCCTGCTGACCCTCGCCACCGGCGCGATCGGGATCACCCTCGGGCTCGGCCTGCTGTGGACGATCGTGGCGCTGACCCTCGGCACGGTCGTGGCCTCGGTGCTGGTCGCCGCCCACGCCAGCCAGGGCCCGCACCTGGGGCTGCCGCAGATGGTCCAGTCGCGGCCCCAGTTCGGCCGCTACGGCGCGCTCTTCATCTGGGCGACGGCGGTGCTCGTCTACTGGGGCTACGCGGTCTCCGGCTTCGACATCCTCGGCGACACGCTGGCCAACCTGCTCGGCGGCTCGTCGGCCTTCTGGCTGATCGCGATGGCGGTGCTCTCGGTGGTGCTGGCGATCGTCGGCCACGACTGGCTGCACGTCGCCCAGCGCCTGATCAGCGTGGTGCTGGTGGTGTTCCTGGCGATCTTCACCGTCGGGATCGTCGTCGGCGGCCACCTGCCGACCGCCGGCGGCCAGTTCACCACCGCCAGCTTCAGCTTCGTGCCGTTCCTGACCGTCTTCGCGGCGGCGCTCGGCTACCAGCTCTCGTGGGCCTTCTACGTCTCGGACTACTCGCGCTACATGCCGGCCGAGACCAGCCACCGCAAGATCATCTCGGTGACCTTCGTCGGGCTGGTCGCGGGGGTGCTCTGGATGGAGGTCGTGGGCGCGATCGCGGCGGCGATCTTCCCCAAGCTCGGCGTCGTGGCCGGGGTCCAGGAGGCGTCCGACCTGGTCTTCCAGGGGCTCGGCGCGATCATGCTGCTGCTGGCCGCCGCCGGCACCGTCGGCCTGATGGGGATGTCGCTCTACGGGGGCTCGCTGACCCTGATCAGCGCCCTCGACAGCCTGCGGCCGATCGTCTCGACGGTGCGGCTGCGGGTGGCGACGATCGGGCTGCTGTTCGTCAGCGCGACCGGCCTGGCGCTGGCGCTGCCGGCCGACTTCCTGGCGACGACCTTCGTCACCGTGCTGGCGGTCCTCGGGTACCTGATGGGGCCGTGGACGGCGATCAACCTGACCGACTACTTCCTGGTCCGCCGCGGCCGCTACTCGGTCCGCGAGATCTTCAACCCGGCCGGGATCTACGGCCGCTGGAACTGGCGCGGCTGCCTGGCCTACGCGATCGCGTTCGCGGCGATGGTGCCGTTCATGCACCTGGAGTTCTTCGAGGGCCCGATGGCGAAGGCGATCGACGGGGTCGACCTGGCGATCTTCGTCGGGCTGCCGGTGGCGGCGGGGCTCTACGCGCTCTTCTGCCGCTCGCTCGACGTCGCCGGCGAGGCCCGGATCGTGGCCGCGGCCGACGCCGACCTCGACGGTCCGCCCGCTGCGGCGGCGCCGCGCCCGGTCGCTCCCGGCACGACGGCCGGCGAGCCGCCGCTGCAGGTGGCCGGCGCCTGACGGCGACGGGGCGCCGGCCGGGTCGACCCCGCCGGCCGGCGCCCTCCCCTCGCCGCGGTTCTCAGCGCTGGCGCCCGCCCAGCTGGATCGTCTGCCCGCCGACGGTGACGGCGATCGCGTAGTCGCCCCGCTTGACGCGCGGCGAGACGGCCACCACGGCGCCGCGGCGCGCGATCCGGCGGACCACCCGCTTGCCACGGCGGATCCGGATCGCCACCCGGCCGGAGGCGCCGGCGGTGTTGGTCACGGTCAGCCGCGGACGGGCGCTGCCGCGGGCCTCGCGCAGGGTCACCAGCAGCGGCTGGGCCGGCCGCAGGTCGACGGTCCGCACGCGGTCGTCGGTCGGGTCGGCCTCGAGGTCGGCGGGGCAGAACGGCGCCTTCACCCACTGCTTGCGGCTGAACAGCTTCGTCTGGTCGCTGGAGTGGACCGACCCGGGGTTGGTCGACTCGCCGTAGGTCAGCAGCGTCCGCACGTCGGGGCAGCCCGGCTTCAGGTGCACGGCCTGGATGAACGACGAGCCGTGGACGACCTCGGTGTAGCCCTTCTTCGGGTCCCAGACCGGCGTCACGACGTTGAAGACGCCGCTCGCGTGGGGCCCGCCCTGGATCGGGATCCGCTCGCCGCGGCGGGTCACCGACTGGCCCTGGCGGAGGGTCGCGTCGAGCGGCAGCCCCGCCCCCTGGAGGTCGGAGATCGCCTGCTGCAGCGACCCGGCCACCATCGGGTTGAGCATGTTCAGGCCGCCCGGGGTGTTGACCGCGTCGCGGTGGTCGAAGGCGGTCGCGAACGGCCCCAGCAGCCCGGCCGGCAGCGCGATCGGCAGCGCCCCGGTCAGCCGCGTGACGAACCGCTGCCAGAGCACCGCGCCCTTCGCGTCGAGGTCGTTGCGCATGTTCCACGCGCGCAGGACCCGGCAGGCCTCGCTGCCGCAGCCGGCGACCAGCGTGTCGCGCCAGATCTCGGCGCTGTAGACCCGGTTGCCCATCCCCACCCGCATCAGGTTCTGGAGGTCGAAGCCCTTGCCGGGCAGGCCGTCGCTGCCGTCGATCCGCTGCTGCAGCTGCTTGAGCCCGATCCGGGTCCGCAGCGAGCGCGGGGTCCGCTCGTCGCCGATGATCTTGCTGAAGCCCTCGAGCGGCTGGGCCGGGTTGGTCAGCCAGTACGAGTCGTTCATGTTCGACACGTGGTCGTCGCGCCGCAGGCTCGGCATCTTGCTCGGGCCGAGGATCCCCGGGGCGATCGCGTCGGGGTCGTTGCCGGGCAGGCAGGCGCGGCGGGCGCCGTCGAGCACCGGCAGCCGCTGGAGCAGGTCGGTGACGTGGCCGAGCACCTGCTCGCACTGGTCGTACTTCGCGCGGTCGATGTTCGGGATCGAGCCGATGTCGGCGTAGTAGGCGTTGCCGGCCGTGTCGGCCGCGATCGTGTTGACCCACGGGATCCCCTCGTACTTGCGCAGGATCCGGTCGACCTCGGGGACCGACTGCGCGAAGTTCATCGAGAAGAAGTGGTTCATCAGCCGGCCGAAGTTCTCGCCGTTGCCGTCGTAGAGCGCGAAGGCGGTGACCGGCGTCCACGGGAACAGCGGCAGCCCGAGCAGCGAGGTGAAGATCGGCCCGTGCTCGGACGACCAGAGCGTGCGGCTGCGCGACTCCAGCCGGCCGCCGGCGCCGCGCACCTGGACGGTCACCCGCTCGCCCTTCAGCTGCTTCAGCTGGCCGTCCTCCACGTAGGTGGTCGGCCCCAGCATCGTCAGCTGGTAGGGCACGAAGCGGCGCGCGGTCGAGACGGTGTGGCTCCAGGCCATCCCCTTGGTGGTCCCGATCAGCACGATCGGCACGCCCATCAGCGAGCCGCCGGTGACGTCGACCTTGCCGGGCACGGTCAGGTGCGCCTGGTAGAAGCGCTCCGGCCCCTGCCACGGGAAGTGCGGGTTGCCGTAGAGCAGCCCGTGGCCGTCGCGCGAGCCGCTGCGGCCGATCGCGTAGGCGTTCGAGCCGAGGCCCCCGAGCCGCCGGTCGAGCTCGCCGGCGGGGATCGACTTCGCCCGCTCGACCACGTCGACCGGACCGGTCAGCAGCGGCTGGGCGCCGGCGATCCCGTCGATCGCGACCCCGCTCGAGGCGAGGATCGAGAGCGAGTAGAAGCGCCGGTAGACGTCGCCGATCGTGATCGGCCGGACCCAGCCCTCGCCGCGGCAGGTCCGGTCGGGGATCCCCTTCGTGCCGCCGACCCGCTTCAGCCACGCGTTCCAGCCGTCGACGTAGCCCTCGAGCGCCTGCTTGATCTCCGGCTTCGGGCCCAGCGGCGGGGCCTGGGCGGCCAGCCGCTCGACGGTCTTGCGGTCGCGGATCCGCTGGTAGAAGAAGTCGCTGTTGAGGTTGTTGGCGGTCGAGCCGTTGCCGCGGATCGCGTAGCCCTTGTCGGGGCCGAACCAGCGCGAGCGCTCGCCGTTCGAGGTCACGTAGGCCTCGGCGACGGTGCAGACGGCGTCCTCGGCCAGCGCCTGCGCGTAGCCGTAGCCGAGCGACGCGTAGTCGCGGGCCTTGATGTGCGGGATCCCGTAGGCGGTGCGGGTGACGGTGACGTCGTAGCGGGGCGTGGCCGCTGGTCGCGCCGGGGCGGCCCCGGCGGCGGCCGGCGCGAGGGCCAGGGCGAGCAGGGCGAGGGTCGACGTCAGCGCTCTCCGGGTCACCCCCGCAGCTTAGGCGAACAACGCTGTTCGCGATAGGGCCGGGCGCGGGCACTTGGGACAGCGTACGCCACGATGTCTCTCGGCGCCTCCGTTTGCCGTTCACCGAACATCAACGCCAAAAACGTTGCATCCATGGGTAGTCTGTCCACCGCGGGAGCGCCGAGCCAGTGCCGGTTTCGAGCGCTCCCGGTGTTTTGGGACACACATCCAGGGGGATAGATGGGACTCGGAGTGCCGCGCCGCAGAAGTGCGCGCGTGATCTCTACGGCGGTCGCCTGCGCGATCGTCACGACCGCCGCGACGGCTCCAGCCGCGCAGGCGAAGCCACCGAAATTCGACCCGATCACGCCGCTGCTCGGCCTGCTCGAGGGCAAGAACGGGCTCGGTGAGGTGCTCCAGGGCACCCTCTGCGCCCCCGTCCACGGCGTCGACGCGCTGATCCGCCTGACCGGCGAGAACCCGGTCAGCGGCCTGCTGACGCCCGTCACCGGCGGGCTCAAGACGCTCGTCTGCAACGCCGGCGTCATCGACTACCAGTTCGTCACGAAGTTCCGCGACGAGAACGGCAACGAGATCGAGCGGATCCACCGGACCGCGCTCGGCGTGCCGACGACGCTGAACGTCGACCACGACGGCGAGGCCGACCTGATCGGCACCGTCACCCTGACCGGCCCGAACACGGTCGGCCTGGTGGTCGAGCGGGCCCAGAACGAGAAGTCGACGCTGCCGGTCCAGGTCGAGGCCGTGCTCGGCAACACCGGGGGCACCGTCCTCGGCGGTCGTCGGATCGCGGTCGGCTACGACGCGCGCGACGACAAGGCGCCGCGCAAGTTCACGATCTCGACGCCGCTCGACACGATCACGAAGTCGAACGGCGCCCTCCGGGCCAGCATCCAGCAGAACGACCCCGGCCAGCGCGTCGCGGTCGTGGCCGACATCTTCGACGGCTCGCCGACCGACCGGGTCGACGAGACGGCGATCCGGCTCGACTTCCGCAAGTCGCCGCACAACGCGACCTTCACCGCCAACCTCGGCGAGTCGGCCGCGCTGACCGCGACGACCGACAACCCGGGCGGCCTCCTGACCGCCTCGGTCGCGTCGCCCGACCTCAACGCCGACGTCGCGCTGCGCGTGCTGCCGGCCAAGCTCGACCTCGCGGTCGACGCCGCGGGCGGCAAGATCACCTACAACGGCAACGGCACCTCGATCGAGCGCCTGACGGCCGACGTCAGCTCGACCAAGGACCTGATCGGCGGCGCCCGCAAGCTGCGGGTCGACCTGCTCGGGATGCCGGTCGCCGGCGGCGTGTCGATGGACGCGCCCAGCAGCGGCAGCCAGCGCCTCGGCCTGACCGCCGACGGCGTGATCGACCAGATCGACGTCCGCGCCACCGACGGTGACAGCGGCTTCCCGCAGGTGCCGGGCGCCGACACCGACGGCGGGGCGTTCCTCGACACGACCGGCGGCAAGTTCCGCCTGGCCGCGCGCGTCTTCAAGCTGAAGTCGATCGCCGTCAACCCGTCGCCGATCGCGCTCGACGTCCAGACCGATCAGGCGCAGACGTTCCGGATCGACGCGGCCGTCGACGGCAGCGGCGACGGTGCCGCGCCGCTGACCGCGAAGGCGACGATCCAGGACCTCCCGACTGCGCTCAAGCTGGGCCTGGTCGAGGACGGCGCGAACTCGAAGCTCACCTACGAGGCCAGCGCGCCGATCAGCCTGATCGACGCCGAGGTCGCGGGCATCTCGGTCGTGGACGGCGCGGACAAGCTCCACGTCAAGCTCCAGGGCATCGACGGCAACGGCGACATCGGCCTGCGCTCGGACGAGGACGGCACCGTCGGCCTGGTGGCCAACGGCGTCAACGTCGACCGGATCGAGGTCGAGGCGGCCGAGGCCGGCGGCGACTTCCCCCAGGTGCCGGGTGGCGCCGCCGGGGCGTTCGTCGACGCGACCGGCGGCAAGTTCCGCCTGGCCGCGCGGATCTACCAGCTGCGGGCGATCACGATCAACCCGTCGCCGATGGCCCTGACCCTCGACACCGGCACGGAGGGCCCGTTCCGCGTCGACGCGACGCTGCCGGGCAGCGATGACGCCGCTCCGCCGATCGTCGCCAAGGCGACCATCGACGAGCTGCCGACCCACCTCAAGATCGGTCTGGCCGAGGACGCCGACGGCCAGAAGCTGCTCTACGAGGCGAACGCGCCGATCGACCAGATCGACGTCCACGCCACCGGCGTGCCGCTGCTCGACGGGGCCGACAAGCTCCACGTCAAGCTGCAGCAGATCGACGGCAACGGCTCGATCGCGATCCGCACGCCCAGCGACGGCGAGGAGGGCTCGAAGCTCGGCCTCGTCGCCGACGGGGTCAACGTCGAGCGGATCGAGCTCGAGGCCGCCGACGCGACCTCCGAGTTCCCGCAGGTCCCCGGCGGTCCCGACGACGCCGGCGCGTTCCTCGACACCACCAACGGCAAGTTCCGGCTGGCCGCGCGGGTGTTCCAGCTGCGGGCGATCGAGGTCAGCACCTCGCCGGTCAGCCTCAAGGCGACCACCGGCGTCTCGAAGCCGTTCCGCGTCGACGTGACCCTGCCGCCGAGCGAGGACGACCCGGGCTCGGGCGATCCGGGCAGCGGCGATCCCGGCTCCGGTGACCCCGGCTCCGGTGACCCCGGCTCCGGCGATCCCGGCAGCGGCGATCCGGGTGGCAACCCGACCCAGTGCACCCCGGAGGAGCCGGGCGGCGGTGGGCCCGGTGGCGGCGGTGATCCCGGCGGTGGCGGCGACCCCGGCGGCGGCGGTGATCCCGGCGGCGAGCCCGGTGGCGGGCCGCAGCCGATCCACGTCGAGGCCGAGGTCCTGGACCTGCCGACCACGTTCGAGCTGGGGCTGACCTCGCCCGCCGAGGGCTCCGACGAGGACACGAAGCTCACCTACGAGGCGAGCTCGCGCGTCAACGACATCCGGATCAAGGCCACCGGCGTTCCGCTGCTCGAGGGCTCGGACAACATCGAGGCCGCGATCCACGACGTCCCGACCGGGTTCACGCTGGCCCTGCCGAAGCAGGACTGCACCCCGGGCACGCCGCTGGCGAAGCTGACCACGGCCGACGATCAGGCGATCGGCGAGCTGCGGCTGGCCGCCGGGCGTCCGCTGCCGGCCACCGGCCTGCAGCCGGACGGCAACCCGGATCCGGCGGTCGACGACCTGTTCGGCTACAGCACGAGCGGTGGCATGGGCGTCGCGGTGCGGCTGACCGCCCTCAAGGGCCTCAGCATCACCCTCGACCCGATCGCGATCCACCTCGACCAGGACGCGACGAAGACGAAGCCGATCGTCCTCGACGCGACCATGGCCCAGGAGGGCTCGACGACGCCGTCGACCATCACCGGCCGGATCAGCAAGACCTCGGCCTCGACGACGATCGGCACCGAGATCGGTGACGACACGCCGACGAAGCTGAAGTTCGAGAACGCGGCCAACCTGACGCAGATCAAGCTGAAGGCCCTGAACCTGGGTGACATCCCGGAGCTGGACCTGACGCTCGACAACATCCCGCGCAAGCTGGACGTCTGCGTCGACTCCGGTGCGCGTTGCCGGCGGCCCAACCCGAACGTCCTCAGCGGCGGCACGGGTGGCGGGGACAACCGGCCCTACGCGGCCCAGACGTCGATGAACTTCGAGGACAGCGGGACCCAGGCCAGCGGCCTGACCACGCTGAACGCGAAGCTCCCGATGGGTGGGCAGACGGTCTCGGTCACCAACCTGCGGTTCCGCAACCTCGGGATGGACCTGGGCCAGGGCCCGACGTTCTCGTACCTCGGCAACACCCTCCCGCGGATGTACATGTTCTTCGACTCGCGCGGACAGCAGTTCGTGATGAACGAGATCAAGTACCCGCCGATGGTCGAGTCGTTCAAGCTCGGCTCGGACGCGAAGCCGGCGACGGCGACCAACCGGATCGTCTGGCTGAAGGGCACCAAGAGCCTGGGCCTGCAGCTCGACACCGCGTCGGCCGGCTCGCTCGACTGCCAGAAGACCGCGGCGCTGACCATGAAGATCCTGGGGCTCAACATCAACCTGTTGAACTTCCTGGGCGGTCAGCTGCTCCCGGTCTGCTCGACCAACGCCCCCTAGGTCGCTGACGGCGGCGGCGACGGGCCACGCGCCCGCCGCCGTCCCCGCGCGGCACGCGAGCCCCGGGACCGCCTGGTCCCGGGGCTCGCCTCGTTCCGGGGCGGGTCAGACGGCGACGTAGCCGCCGTCGACGCAGACGTTGCTGCCGGCGACGAACGAGGCCCGCGGCGAGAGCAGGAAGAGCACCGCCTCGGCGAGCTCGTCCGGCGCCGCCAGCCGTCCGATCGGGTGCGCCGCCACGATCGCGGCGCGGGCGGCGGCCGGGTCCGGCAGGCCGTCCAGGTAGCTCGTCAGCATCGGCGTCTCGACCGAGCCGGGGCTGACGGCGTTGCAGCGGATCCCCCGCGACGAGTAGTCGGCCGCGATCTGGCGGGTCAGCTGCAGGACGCCGCCCTTCGACGCGCAGTAGGCGGCCTGCCCGGCCAGGCCGACCGTGGCGGAGATCGAGGCGAAGTTCACGATCGCCCCGCCCCCGCCCTGCTCGAGGAACGCGCGAACCGCGTGCTTGCAGGTCAGGAAGGTCCCCGTCAGGTTGACCTCCAGCGTCCGCCGCCAGTCCTCCAGCGCGGTCTCCGCGACCGGTGCGACGGTGATCGTGGCGGCGGCATTGACCAGGCCGTCGATCGATCCCAGGGCCGTGCGCGTGCGGGCGATCCCGGCCTCGACGTCGGCCTCCTCGGCGACATCGACCGGCACGGCCAGCGCGCGGTCGCCCAGCGACGCCGCGGCCGCCGCGACCGCGTCGGCGTCGCGATCGGCCAGCGCCACCCGCGCGCCGGAGGCGACCAGCTGCTCGGCGACGGCGCGGCCGATGCCGCCGGCGGCGCCGGTGACCAGGACGTTCATCCCGGCCACCCCGCGGTCGGGCGCGATCGGATCGCCGCTCATGCCGCGTCCACGATCCCGCCGTCGACCTGGTAATCGGCGCCGGTCACGTGCGACGCGGCGTCCGAGGCCAGGAAGACGATCGCGTTGGCCACGTCCTCCGGGCGGCCCAGCCGGCCGAGCGGCATCTTGCGGACCTCCTTGGCGAAGTGGTCGATCGCCTCCTCCTTGCTGAGGCCGAACTCCTCGGCCAGCGACTCGGCGAACCCGCCGGGCTTCTCCCAGGCCGGCGTCAGGGTCGGGCCGGGCGAGACGCAGTTGGAGCGCACGCCGCGCGGGCCGAATTCGATCGAGATCGCCTTCGACAGCATCAACACGCCGGCCTTGGCGACGCCGTAGTCGACGAAGAACGGATCGGGGGCGCGGGCGACGTCGGAGGCGGTCGAGACGATCGCGCCCGAGCCCTGGGCGATCATGTGCGGCAGCGCGGCCCGCGACGCCCGCACCATCGAGAAGAAGTTCACGTCCAGCAGCGACCGCCAGTCCTCGTCGCTGACGCTCAGGAAGCTCTCGCGGTAGGGGAAGACGCCGACGTTGTTGACCAGCACGTCGATCCGGCCCCAACGCTCGATCGCGGCGTCGACCGCCGCCACCGGACCGGTCGCGCTCGCCAGGTCGCCGGCCACGCCGACCACCCCGTCGATCGCGGTCGCGGCCGACGGGTCCAGGTCGGCGGCCACCACGCGGGCGCCCTCCTCGGCCAGCAGCCGGACGGTGGCCAGGCCGATGCCCGAGCCGCCGCCGGTCACCACGGCCACCTTGTCGTTCAGGTTCAGTTGCATCTCGTCGTTCCTCGTCTCGTGCTCGTTGGGGGGAAGGTCAGGCCACCTGCAGGTGGACCTTGCAGTGGCGCGGGTCGCGCGCCGTGTCGTGGAGGGCGTGGACCGCGTCGTCGAGCGGGACCCGCGCCGTCACCAGCGCGGCCGCGTCCAGCCGCCCGCCGACCATCAGGTCGATCGTGCGGGCGAACGCCCAGCTCGACGCGAAGGCGCCGACGACCTCCAGCTCGCGGGTCACCACGGTGTTCCAGTCGAGGGTCACCGCGCCGGTCGGGATGCCGGCGGCGACGACGCGCCCGCCGACCGCGGCCAGGCTCAGGGCGTCGTCGATCGCGGGTCCCGCGCCGACGCACTCGAAGACGACCGCCGCGCCCTGGCCGCCGGTCAGCTCGTCGAGCGCCGCCCGCGCCGCCGCCGCGTCGGCCACGGGGTCGCCGAGCCCGATCGCGGCCGTGAAGCGGCGGCGGCTGGCCTGCGGCTCGGCCACGGTGACCGTGGCGGCCCCGGCGGCGAGCGCGACCTGGGCCGTCGCCACGCCGACCGGTCCCGCGCCGACGATCGCGACGTGGTCGCCGGCGCCCACCCGCCCCTGGTCGACGAAGTTCACGGCGCAGGCGTAGAGCTCGATCAGCGCCGCCTGGGTGTCGTCGAGGGCGTCGGGCACCGGGACCACGCGGCTGGCGGGCGCGACGACCGCGTCCGCCATCGCGCCGTCGCGCCAGATGCCCAGGTGCGACATCCGCCCGCAGCGGTTCGGCTGGCCGCGGCGGCAGGCCAGGCAGCTGCCGCAGGGCACCAGCGGCTCGACGGTGACCCGCGCGCCGGGCGCCAGCAGCCGGCCGAGCGCCGGGTAGGCGGAGCGCTGGGGCGGCCCCGCGACCTCGGCGATCTCGCCGACGAACTCGTGGCCGAGCGTCAGCGGCAGCTCGTCGGGGTCGATCAGCGCCCCGTGGTGGAGGACGTGGACGTCGGTGCCGCAGATCCCGACCGTGGTCGGCCGGATCACGACCTCGCCCGGCTCGGGGCGGGGCTCGGGCACCTCGCGCAGCTCGGCCGTGCCGAGCCCGGTGACCTGGACGGCGCGCATCACGCCGCCGCCACCAGTCCGCCGTCGACCCGGTGGTCGGCCCCGGTCACGTGCGCGGCGCCGTCGGACGCCAGGTAGGCGATCACCGCGGCCACCTCGTCCGGTCGCCCGAGCCGGCCCAGCGGCGTCTGCCGGACCTCGACCGCGAAGTGGGCGACCGCCGCGTCGCGGTCGAGCCCGTACTCGTCGGCGAGGGCGTCGGTGAAGCCGCCGGGCCGCTCCCAGCCGGCGGTCCGCGTCGGCCCGGGCGAGACGCAGTTCGAGCGCACGCCGGCAGGGCCGAACTCGGTCGCGATCGCCTTCGACAGCCGCAGCATCGCGGCCTTCGTGACCGCGTAGTCGACGAGGAACGGGGCGGGCGCCCGCCCGACGTCGGACGCGACGTTGACGATCGACCCGCGGCCGGCCGCGACCATCGCCGGCAGCGCCGCCCGGCAGGCGCGGATCATCGAGAGCAGGTTGACCCGCAAGAGCGCCCGCCAGTCGTCGTCGCCGACGCTCAGGAACCCGCCCTCGCGGTAGGGAAACTGGCCGACGTTGTTGACCAGCACGTCGATCGCGCCCCAGCGCTCGACGGCGGCGGCGATCGCCCGCCCGGGACCGTCCGCCTCGGCCAGGTCGACCGCCAGCGGCATGACCTCCGGCCCCAGCTCGGCGGCCGCCGACGGGTCGCGGGCGACGGCCACGACCCGCGCGCCGGCCTCCCGCAGGAGGCGGGCGGTGGCCAGGCCGATGCCCGCTCCCGCCCCGGTCACGACCGCGACGCGGCCCTCCAGGTGCAGCTCCATCGTCGTCCTCCTAGGCCAGCAGGACCGGGGCCTGCTGGAGGGTCAGGAGGCTGTCGGCGTTGTCCTTGGTCACGAGCGGCCCGTCGACGACGATCTTCCTCGGCGGGTCGGGGATCAGCCCGCGCTTGTGCATCGCCGCGATCACGATCGCGTAGCCGTGGACGCGGCAGGAGTCGTGGCGGAACGTCGCCGCGAGCTGGCCCGACTTGACGAGCTTGATCGCCGGCGGCATCCCGTCGGTGCCGCCGATCAGCGTCTTGCCGGTCCGCCGCGCCGACTTCAGCGCCTGCAGCGCGGCCAGCGCCATGTCGTCGTTCTGGCAGTAGCCGACGGTGATCTCGGGGTACTTCGTCAGGTACGAGTCCCACTGCTTCTGGGCCGTGCCGGAGTCCCAGTTGGCGAAGTCGGTGGTCAGCAGCTTCATCCCGGGGAACTCCTTCAGCGCCGCCAGGAAGCCCTTGTGGCGGTCCTGCTGGTCGGTGCCCGGCGCGGGACCGCGGGTCTCGATGATCGTCCCCTTGCCGCCCGCCTTCGTGCAGAGCTCCTTCGTCACCTGGTAGCCCATGTCGAACGAGCTCTGCTCGGTGAAGGTCAGGTAGCCCCAGTCCTCCCCCGGCTTGCCGGTGTTCGACGTCATCTGGACGACGTCGGTGCCCTTGCCGACGATCTTGCGCAGCGGCTCGAGGACCGTGCCGGCCTGGGTGGCGGTGACCATCGCGATGTCCCACGACTTGATCGCGGCGTTGTCGAGCTTGGCCCGCTGCTTGGTCGGATCGAGCTCGCCGTCGACCCAGGTCAGGTCGACGTTCAGGAGCTTGGCCCACTGCTCGATCGTCTGCTTGCCCTGGGCGTACCACATGACGCCGAGGCCGCCGTTGGTGCCGAGGCCCTTCAGCGCCTTGCCGTAGACCGATCCGCTGACCGCTCCCGACGCCTCCTCCGGGGAGGTCTTCAGGCCGCAGCCGGCCAGCGCCGGCGCGAGCACGCCGAGCGCGACCGCCCCGATCCCGCCGCGACGGATCGCGTCGCGGCGGCTCAGGCCCTTCTTCGCGTAGTGCGCCTGGACCTCGGCGCTGTAGCCCTCGTACTCGCGCTGGACCGCGCGCCGCTGCTCGGCGTCGTGGTCGTCCGGCGCGCCCGGGTGCTGGGTCGTCATCGCTTCTCTCCTCGTGGTCGACGTCAGCGGGTGGCCGACGGCTGGCGTTCGGTGGTCGCGGTGCTCGCGCCGGGCTCCGGCGGGGCGGGCGGCTCGGCACTGCCCTCCAGCAGCGACTGGGCCTGGGCGCGGCGGGCGATCCGCAGCATCAGCACGTTGAGCGCGATCGCCGTCAGGAACAGCAGGCCGCGCACGAACGGCTTGGCGTAGGGATCGATGTCGAGCTGGTCGAGCCCGTTGTCGATCACGCCGTAGAGCAGCAGGCCGATCACCGTGTAGCCGATCCCGCCGCGGCCGCCGAAGAGCGAGGTCCCGCCGAGCACGACGGCGGCGATCGCCGGCAGCAGCAGCTCGGTGCCGGCGTCCGGCTGGGCCGACCCGAGCCGGCCGACGTTCATCAGCCCGGCGATCCCGGCCAGCAGCCCCGCCAGCGCGAAGACCATCATCACGATCCGCTTGGTCGGGATGCCCGACAGCTCGGCGGCGTCGCGGTTGGCGCCGGTCATGTAGACGTAGCGGCCGAAGCGGGTGCGGCTGAGCACCAGGTGCGCCAGCAGCAGGATCACCGCGGCCGAGATCGCTACCCGCGGCACCGGGCCGACGTAGCCGGAGCCGATCGACTTGGCCAGCGACGGCACGGTGTACTGGTTCTCGCCCTGCGACCAGTAGAACGCCCAGCCCTGGGCGAGCAGCAGGATCCCGAGGCTGCCGACGAAGCTCGGCACCCCGAGCCGGGCCGTCAGCGCGCCGCTGACCCAGCCGAGCGCGGCGGCGATCACCAGCACGGTCGCGATCCCCGCGATCTGGTCGCCGGTGCCGGAGCCCATGTAGAGCTCGCCGACGAACGGGATCTCGACCTCCTTGCCGCCGAAGAACAGCGTCGCGGCGATGCCCGAGAGGATCGCGATGTTCGCGAAGCCGAGGTCGATCTCGCCCAGCAGCAGGACGTAGGTGACCCCGGTCGCGAGCACCGCCAGGACCGCCATCTGGGCCAGCAGGTTGAAGAGGTTGTCGCTGGAGACGAACGAGCCTGGCGCGAGGATCGCGAACAGCACGAACATCAGCACCAGCGCCCCGGCCGGCCCCAGGATCGGCGCGTGCTCGAGCGCGCGCCGTCGGAGGTCGGTCCGCGGCCGGCGGCCGGCGGTCGGGGTGCGGACAGCAGCGGTACTCATCAGAACGCCTCTCGCATCAGCTGGTCTTTGGTCAGGGTGCGGTCGCTGAAGGCCGCGACGATCCGTCCGCGCTTGGCGACGAGGACCCGCGTCGCGCAGTCGAGGACGATCTCCGGCTCGCTGGAGACGACGACCGCGGCGCGGCCGTCGGCGGCCAGCGAGCGCACGATGTCGACGACCTCGGCCTTGGCGCCGACGTCCATCCCGCGGGTCGGCTCGACGAGCACCATCAGCCGCGGCGGGTCGATCATCCAGCGGGCCAGGACGACCTTCTGCTGGTTGCCGCCGGAGAGCGCTCCGGCGGGCAGGTCGGGGGTGCCGTTGGCCACCCGCAGGCGCTCGATCAGCCCGGCGGCCGTTCGCCGCTCCGCGCCCTCGCGCAGCAGCGGCCCGCGCCGCGGCAGGGTCGCGAGCGTCATGTTCTTGAAGATCGGCTGCTCGAGGGCGAGCGCGGCGCGGCGGTCGCCCGGCACGAAGCCGACCCCGCGCTCGCGGGCCCGCCGCGTGCCGCTGCCGTCGGCGGCGTGGCCGAGGACCTCGAGCTCGCCCTCCTCGGGCGCGGCCAGGCCGAACAGCATCTCGGCGAAGGCGGCGTGGCCGGACGCCAGGTCGCCGTAGATGCCGACGACCTCCCCCGCGCGGACGTCGAGCGACATCTCGCGGACCGCCGGCGGGCGACGGACGTCGCTCGCCCGCACGAGCACCTCGCCGTCCGGGCGCGGCGGCAGCCGCAGCTCCTGGCCGGCGAGCCCCGCCCGCAGCGCGCGGCCGGCGTCGCCGACGACGTGGCCGACCAGCTCGTCCTTGGTCGTGCGCGCGACGTCGACGGTGGCGACCCGCTGGCCGTCGCGGATGACCGTGGCGCGGTCGGCGTGCGCGATCACGTCCTCCAGGAAGTGCGTCACCAGCAGGAACGAGACGCCCTGGTCGGCCAGCCGCCGGATGCTGCGGAAGAGCTGCTCGATCTCCTCCTGCCCGAGCGCCGAGGTCGGCTCGTCGAGCACGATCACCCGCCCGCCCGAGCCGAGCGCGCGCGCCACCTCCACCATCTGCTGGCTGCCGACCGACAGCTGCTCGACCCGCGCGTCGACGTCGACGTCGAGTTCGACCGCGGCGAGGTGGTCCCGGGCCGCGGCCCGCAGCGCGCGCCAGTCGACGCGGCGGCGGTCGTGGAGCTCGCGGCCGACCACGTTCTCGGCCACGCTCAGGGTCGGGAAGAGCGCCAGCTCCTGGTAGACGACCCGGACGCCGACGTCGAGCGCGTCCGACGGCCCGCCGATCGTCACCGGGGCGCCGTCGACGAGGAACTCGCCCTCGTCGGCGATCACCGCCCCGGCCAGGCACTTGACCAGCGTGCTCTTGCCGGCGCCGTTCTCGCCCAGCAGCGCGTGGACCTCGCCGGGCCGGATCTCGAGGTCGACCCCGCGCAGCGCGCGGATCGCGCCGTAGGTCTTCGCGATCCCGCGCAGCGCGACGATCGGCGCGGCCGCGGTCGTCGCCGCGCCGGCCGGGTCGGCGGGGGCGGTGGCCGGGCTCATCGTCCGTCGCTCCCGGGCGCCGAGGCCCGCTCCCGCAGCTGCAGGTAGAGGCTCGACCGCAGGCCGTCCGCCGTCTGCTCGACCGTGTCGGCCAGCCGGCGGAAGGTCGGCAGCCGGCTGTGGTCGAGCGTCGCGACGTCCGGCCAGTTGACCTCGACCAGGTTGCCCGCCGGGTCGCGCAGGTACATCTGGACCGCGCCGTCGGGCAGCTCGTAGACGTCGGAGAAGAACGCGCTGTCGTCGTGGATCCGCAGCTCGCGGGCCCGCTCGAACGCCTGCTCGAAGTCGTCGACGTCGACCGCGATGTGGTGGAACTGCGGCGCCGGCGTCGGCCGCTGGAAGATGTGCAGCTGCTGGTCGCCGAGCCGGAAGTACTGGACCGGGAAGGCGAACGTGTAGGTCGGGATCTTCTCCAGACCCAACACCTCGCTGTAGAACCGAACCGATTCGTCGAGGTCGTCGGCGTGGATGGAAACGTGGTTGAGTCGGGTAGCGCGCACAGTCATTCTCCTTGGAACGTCCGCAACGTATTCCGTGTGATGAAGGGCACGCAAGACCGCTATCCTGTTGGGGTGAAGGCGGGGCCTATGGAGAGGTGGTTTCTGTGACGTTGCGTCAGTTGGAGTACTTCGTCGCGGTGGTCGACGAGGGGTCGATCAGCCGTGCCGCCGAACGCGTCCGCGTGGCCCAGCCATCGGTCTCGCAGCAGATCCGCGCGCTCGAGCAGGAGCTCGGCGGCGCGCTGCTGGAGCGGCTTCCGCGCTCGACGCGGCTGACGCCGCTGGGCAGGGTCTTCGAGCCGCAGGCCCGCTCGGTGCTGCTGGCGGCGGAGACGGCGCGCGAGGTGGTCCGCGGCGAGCTGCGCCAGCCGACCGGCCAGCTGGAGATCGCGACCGTCCGCTCGATGGCCGGCACGCTGCTGCCGAGCCCGATCAGCCGCTGGCGCCAGGCCCACCCGGGGGTCACGATCCGGCTCCACGAGTTCCCCCACCGCGCCGAGCTGGAGGAGCGCTTCCTGAGCGGGGTCGCCGACGTCGCGATCGGCCCCCGGCCCCAGCGCTGGGACGGGCAGGTCCACGAGCTCGGCTGGGAGGAGTTCGTCGTCGTGCTGCCCGAGGGCGACCCCGAGCTGGTCCGTCCGCGCGTGTCGCTGGCGGCGCTGGCCGACCGCGACTGGGTGCTCTACGCCAGCGAGCACGGCCTCTCGGAGCTGATCGCGTTCGCGTTCGCCCACGCCGGCTACATCGCCGCCCCCGCGGTGCGGACCTCGCAGGTCGACGCGGCGGCGCGGCTGGCGGCGGCCGGGCTGGGTCCCGCGATGGTGCCGATCGGCAGCGTGCCGCACGAGCTGGCCGACCTCGCCCGGCCGCTCCAGCCGGCCTTCGGCCGGACGCTCGCCGCCTACACCCGCGAGACCCTCTCGCCGCTGGCGGCCACCTACGTGGCGTCGCTGCTGGAGAGCACCTGGCCGCCGGTGCCCGACGGCGCCCTGATCGCACCGTAGGCGCGGGGGCGTCCCGCACCTACCGAAAATACTGCCTCACCATCAGTGGTCAGACCACCCGCTCGTCCAACATCCTCCCGAACCATTCACTCAGGCGGTCGAGGGTGTCGTAGCACTCAGTGAATCCCGCCCGGCGGATCTTGGTGGTGTTGGAGATGTTGTCGTGCTCCGAGCCGAGGATGAACTGCCCGAAGCGCCAGTCCACCACCTGCTCCCAGGGCGTCTCCCGCAGGCCCCGCCGCCGGACCCGGTCGCGCCACGCCTCGCCGTGGCCGCGCATGTGGGTCGGCAGGTCGAGCGGCTGGGGCTCGGCGACCGGCAGCCCGAACGCCTCGGCCAGCCGCGGCCACAGCTGCCGCCAGCGGAAGACGTCGCCGTTGGTCAGGTTGAAGATCTCGCCGTGGGCCGCCGCGGTGGCGCCGCTCCAGACCGTCGCCCGGGCCAGCAGCTCGGCGTCGCTGACCTGGTAGAGCGCGTCGTAGGCGCGCGCCGTGCCGGGGAACCGCAGCGGCACCCCCGTCTCCTGGCAGATCGCCGCGTAGGCGACCAGCGCCATCAGCAGGTTCATCGGCGTCCCAACCGTGTAGCCGATCACGCCCTCGGGCCGCAGGATCGTCCAGGCCCAGCCGTCCTCGGCCGCCCGCTCCCGCAGCAGGTCCTCCTGGTCGTAGTAGAAGTTCGGCCCCAGCAGCCGCGGATGGCGCTCGTCGGTCGGCGTCTCGAACGGCCCCAGGTGGGCGCCGTAGGCCTTCATCCCCTGGTACAGGGTCACGTGCCGCAGGGTCGCCCCGGCGCACCGCAGCCCGTCGAGGGCGTTGCGCAGCAGCGCCAGGTTGACGGTCACCTGCTCGTGGGGATCCAGCCGCTCGGCGTAGGCGGCGAAGACCAGGTGGGTGGTGTCGGCCGCGCCGCGCAGGCCGGCCTGGGCGGCGTCGGCGTCGAGCAGGTCGACGGCCAGGTGGTCGACCGCCTGCGCCGGTCCGACCGGTGGCCGCCGGCTGGCCGCCCGCACGCGCCAGCCGTCGCGGCGGGCGTACTCGGCCGCGGCGTAGCCGCCGATCACGCCGCCCGCTCCCGCCACCAGCACGGTGCCGGCGCGGGCGTCCTCGGCCGCCGCGCCGCTGCGCTCCTCTCCCATGCCGGGACCCTCGCAGCCGCGGGCCCACGCGACCAAGACCGGTCGCGGATACGGGCATAGGCCCCGGCGATGGCGCCCCCGCCGCGCGCCGCCCCCGCCGCCTGCGACGTTCCGGTCGCTGAGCGACCGGAACGTCGCGGTGGGCCGCAGCTAGGGCGTCGTGGCGCCGCTGGAGGCCTGGCTCTCCAGCTGGTCGACCCGCTGGGTCAGGCCGTCGAGCGAGCTCTGGAGGTCGGAGATCTGCTGCGCCTGCTCGCTGTTGCCGCTGTCCGGCGTGGTCGCCGTGGTGGTGCCCGAGGACGAGGAGGAGGCCGCGTCCTCGACCTGCTTGCGCAGCTCGGCCAGGTCGTCGCGGACCTTCTTCACGTCGCCGTCGGTGGCGCGGCCGTCGACCCGCTGCTGCAGGTCCTCGACCCGCTGGCGGAGACCGCTGGTGCTCCCGCCCCCGCTCCCGCTCGACCCGTCGCCGCCGCCGTCGAGCAGGGCCCAGAAGGCGATCGCCAGCGCCGCGACGGCGACCACGGCCAGGATCGTCACGATCGTCCGCAGCGAGCGGATCCGCTCGGCCAGCACCGCGGGCGGCTCCTCGTCGGTCCCCGGACCGCGGGGCGGCGTCGGCGGAAGCGGCGCCCGCGGCTCCTGCGGCAGGCGGCGCGTGGGCGGGTCGTAGTCCATGACGGGACGCTACCCGCTGGTGCCGCCGGCCATGCGAGGCGACGATGCAAGCGACCCGCACGCCGGGGGGGGCGAACGTCACACGCCCGGCCCCGCTCCCCCACCGTGCGACGTTGACCACCGCAGGCGACGGCGAACGTTCCACGCCAGCGACGGGCGGGTGGCCGTGCGACGTTGGCCCCTCCAGCCGGCCCCGCCCCTACGGCTCCAGCTCGATCAGCTGCTCCCAGGTCCCGCGGTCGAAGAACGGCTGCCGCGGGGCCTGCATCGCGCCCTGGGCGGGGACGGCGATCTCGCGCCGCGGCTCGCGCCAGCGGGCCGGGTCGTCGCTGCCGAAGCGGGCCACGAGCACGTCGTGGGCGGCGGCCGCGGCGCGCCGGTAGCCGTCGGCGTCGAGCGTCCGCAGCGCGTAGCCCTGGGCGTTGGTGGCGTCGAACTGGTGGGTGTTCGAGGGTCGCTCGGCGAAGCCCGCGAAGCCGCCGATCGCCGCGGTCGCCTGCTTCGCGGCCTGCTGCTTGAAGGCGTCCCAGGCGGCCACGCCGGGATCGACCGTCTTGGCCGCGTCGGTGCGGGTGTAGTCGCCGTCCCAGGCCCGGATCACGGCCAGCACCTTGGCCGCCTTGCCGCTCGCGCCGTCGGCGGCCAGCCGCAGCCGGCGTCCCGCCAGCGGCCGCTGCTGGGCCACGCTGCCCTCCTGGCGGATCGCCCGCTCGGCGCCCTCCCAGGTCGGGTCCTTGGCCAGCGACCGGACCAGCCACATCAGCCAGCCGACGCGGTGGAAGCGGCCGGTCAGCCGCTCGTCGGCGACGCTGTCGCCGGTCGTCCAGCCCTGCGACGGGACGTTGTTCCAGTTCGCCAGCCAGCCCTGCTTGGGGTTGATGACCCGCGGCAGCGTCGCGCGGTCGACCAGGCCCGGCCACTCGGCCTCGCCGGTGCCCGGCAGCGGCAGCCGCTGGTCGTAGCCGGCCGGCCGCTGCTGGAAGAGGCCCGGGTGCCAGTAGCCGATGTTGCCCTTCGAATCGGCGGCCATCAGGTTCTCGTTCCAGGTCAGCGAGCGGGTCGCCTGGTCGACCTCGTGGATGTCGCGGGCGCGGTTGACCTGCTCCATCGCCGGCAGCGTCTCGGTCTCGCGGCCCCAGATCGCGTAGCGGCGCGCGTAGGCGACGTTGCCCTGCCGCTCCTGGACCGGACCGTGGACGGTGCGGCAGATCCGCTCCTTCTTGGTGCCGAACTCCGGCACCCGGCCGTCGAGCAGCGCGCTGACGCCCTCCTTGTAGGTGAAGGTCTCGTCGCGGCAGTCCATCGTCCGGATCTGGCCCTTGTACCAGTACTTCTCCGGCTGGCCGGGGACGAGCTTCTCGGCGTAGAGGTCGTCCTCGTCGCTGAGGCCGCTGGTGATCCCCCAGGCGACGTTGCCGTTGTGGCCGGTGCCGATGATCGGCAGGCCGGGCGCGGTCACCCCGCGCAGGTCGAGCCCCGGCGCGTGGACCTCGAGCTCGACGAACAGCTCGGGAGCCGAGAAGCCCAGCTGCGGGCCGTTGAAGAGCAGCGCCCCGCCGCCCGGCTTGCGGACGGTGAACATCGACGAGCCGCCGACGCGGCCGATTCGCCCGGCCTCCAGGTCGTTCTTCGCCGTCGCCGCGCCGGCCGCCGCGCGCGAGGCCGCCGGCAGCGTCGTGGCCAGCTCGGCCGAGCGGTCGAGCGCCTCCCGCTCCTGGGCCGGCGTCAGCTCGGCGCCCTGTGGGAAGCGGCCCTCCTCGCGCGGGATCGTCGACAGCTGACCGCGCTGGTGCAGCGGCACCAGCGCCTCCAGCGCCTGCTTGCCGCGCTGCTGGAGCAGCCGCAGGTTGCGCAGCTCCGAGCCGTCGCCGCTGGGGATCGTGCGGCCGAGGAAGATCCCGATCGCGATGCTGTCGTCGAGCGTCCACGGCTCGACCTGGGTCAGCGTCGCGACGTACTCGGCGGGCAGGTCGAGGACGCCGACCGGATCGGCCAGGTCCAGGTTGACGTGCTGGATCCAGCGGTTGACGCCGTCGCGGTAGGCCTCGGCGCGGGCCCGCGAGGCGGCCGGCAGCCGCTCCAGCATCGCCCGCCGCTCGTCGGCCGTGTAGTAGTCGCGGCGCGAGACCAGGTCGTCCTCGAGCGCGTCCTTGCCGGTCAGCTCGGCCAGCCGGCCCTTGGTCGCGTGGCGGAACGCCTCGAGCTGGAAGAGCCGGTCCTGGGCGACCGCGTAGCCGACGCCCCACCAGGCGTCGAGCTCGGTCGCCCCGGTCACCGACGGCACGCCGTAGCGGTCGCGCCGGATCACGACGCCCGGCCGTGGCCGCTGCTCGTCGAGGCTCGGCTGGTCGAGCAGCATCGACTTCCGCTGCCAGTTGACGAACAGCGGCTGCTGGTCGTAGAGGTGCGGCGAGCCGGTGCCCTGCAGCAGCCCCGTCAGCGAGACGTAGCCGCTCTGCCCCGGCGGCAGCACCCCCTCCGCGCGGACCACCCGCGCGTCGGCACTCGTCGCGAACGTCGCGCACGCCGCGACGGTCGCCGCCAACCCCACCATCCCCCTCAGCACTCCCCCAGCCTAGTCGTCGGCGGGGAGTCGCGGGAACGATCTGGCGCCGCTCCCCGGTGGCGAACGTCACGTGCCGCCACCGCCCCGGCCGCCGTGTCACGCTCGCCACCGCCCGCGAGGGCGAACGTCGCACGGCCCGCGGCGGCCGGCCGGCGTGCGACGTTCGCCCCGCCCGCCACCGGGCCTAGACTGACCCGCGTGCCCGTCCGCCTGACCCTCCTCGACGGCGTCCGCTGCGACGGCGCGACGGTCGTCGGCGAGCGCTCGCAGGCGCTGCTGGCGGCGCTGGCGGCCCGCGCCGGGCGGACCGTCCGCGGCGAGCGGCTGGTCGAGCTGATCTGGGGCGACGAGGAGCCGGCCAACGCCACCAAGGGCCTGCAGGTGGTCGTCTCCCGCACCCGCACCGCCTGCGGGCCGGAGACCGTCCTGCGCGACGGCGACGGCTACCGGCTGGGGCTGTCCGCCGACGAGGTCGACAGCGCCCGGCTGGCCGCGCTGGTGGCCGCCGCCGCCCGCGCGATCGGCGACGACCCGCTGGCCGCCGCCGAGCGGGCCCGCGAGGCGCTGACCCTGGCCGACGGCCTGGCGGCGGTCGCCGAGGACGAGCCGGGACCGCTGGCCGACCTCCGGCGCGAGGCTGCCGCCGACGCCGGGCGGGCGCGGCTGCTGCTGGCCCGCGCCTCCAGCCGGACCGGCGCCCACGAGGACGCGCTGCCGGTGCTGGAGGCGGCCCACGCCGCCGCGCCCGACGACGAGCCGCTGCTGGCCGACCTGCTGCGCAGCGAGCTCGAGGTCCGCGGGCCCGGCGCCGCGCTCGACCGCTACGAGCGCTACCGCCGCGACCTCCGCGAGCGGCTGGGCGCGAACCCGGGCGAGCCGCTCCAGCGGGTCCACCGCGACCTGCTGGCGCGCGACCGGCCGGTCCGCAGCGGCGTCCGCTTCGACGCCACCGTGCTGCTCGGCCGCGACCGCGACGTCGAGCGGCTGCGGTCGCTGCTGGCCACGTCCCGGGTGGTCTCGATCCTCGGTCCCGGCGGGCTCGGCAAGACCCGGATCGCCCACGTGCTCGCGCGCCAGGCCTCGCAGCCGGTCGTTCACGTGGTCGAGCTGGTCGGCGTCACCACGCCCGAGGACCTGGTCGGTGAGGTCGGCTCGCAGCTCGGCGTCCGCGACTCGGTCAGCAGCCGGAGGACGCTGACGCCGGAGCAGCGGGCCGACGTCCGGGCCCGGATCGCCGAGCAGCTGGCGCGGGCGCCGACCCTGCTGATCCTCGACAACTGCGAGCACCTGGTCGCGGCCGTCGCCGAGCTGGTGGCGTTCCTGGTCGCGACCACCGCCGACCTGCGGGTCGTCACCACCACCCGCGCGCGGCTGGCGATCGGGGCCGAGCGCGTCTACCCGCTCGGCGAGCTGGCCGCCGACGACGCGGTCGACCTCTTCCGGCAGCGGGCGGTCGCGGCCCGGCCCGACGTGCGGCTGGACGAGGCGGTCGTGCGCCGGATCGTCGAGCGGCTCGACGGGCTGCCGCTGGCGATCGAGCTGGCGGCGGCGAAGGTGCGGGCGATGGCCGTCGACGAGATCGACCGCCGGCTGGAGGACCGCTTCGCGCTGCTGCGGGGCGGCGACCGCAGCGCCCCCGACCGCCACCAGACGCTGCTGGCGGTGATCGACTGGTCGTGGAACCTGCTCGGCGACGACGAGCGGCGGGCGCTGCGATGGCTGGCGCTGTTCCACGACGGCTTCACGCTCGAGACGGCCGACGCGGTCCTCGGCGACGGGGCGTTCGAGGCGATCCAGGGCCTGGTCGACCAGTCGCTGCTGAGCGTCCACGAGGCGGCTGGCCCGGTCCGCTACCGGATGCTGGAGACCGTCCGCGAGTTCGGCCGGATGCGGCTCGACGCGGCCGGCGAGCGCGAAGCCGCGGCCGCCGCCCAGCGGGCCTGGGCGATCGACTACGCCACCCGCCACGGCCGGCTGCTCTTCGGCCGCCAGCAGTTCGCGGCGATCGACGCGCTCGACGCCGAGGAGAGCAACCTCGCCGACGAGCTGCGCAGCGCGCTGGCCGACGGCGACCCGGCCGCGGTCGCGCGGCTGATGGCGACGCTCGGCGGCTTCTGGGCGATCCGCGGCGAGCACGAGCGGCCGGTGGTCCTGATCCAGGCCGTGGCGCAGGCGCTCGACGGCTGGGAGCCGCCGGCGGAGCTGCGCGAGATCGCCCTCGCGGCGGCGACGGTCACGCTCGGCAACGCGATGGTGACCAGCGACGAGCACGCCGGGCCGGTCCGCGAGCTGCTGGCGCGGCTGGGGCCGGAGGCGACCGACGACCCGCGGCTGGCCGGCGCCGCGCGGGTGATGCTGGCCTACGACCCCGAGGACGGCGGCCGCTTCCCGCTGCGGCTCGACGGGCTGGAGCACGACCCGGACCGCCACACCGCGCTGGCCGCGCTCCAGTGGTCGATCCACATCCGCGAGAACGCCGGCGAGCCGGACCGTGCCTGCGAGGCCGGCGAGCGGGCGCTGGGCCTGCTGCTGCCCGACGACGGGCCGTGGGCGGGGGCGATCCTGCGGACCCAGCTGGCGCAGCTGTGGATGCAGCTCGGCGACCAGACGACGGCGATGCGCCACGCCCGCGCCGCGTTGCCGGTGCTGGAGCGGCTGGGCGCCCGCGACGATCGCGCCCAGCTGCGGGCGCTGCTGGCGCTGGGCGCGATCCTCGACGGCCGGCTCGACGACGCCGAGCGCGAGCTGAGCGTGCGGATCTCCGGGATCGAGACGATCTTCGGCGGCGCGATGGTGGTCGACGTCGGGTGGGCCGAGCTGGCCCTCGCCCGCGGCGACCACGGCGACGGGCTGCGGCGGTACCAGCGGGTGATGGCCGAGCTGCGCGAGCTGCGGATGCCGGGGATCGAGCCGACCGGGCTCGAGCCGTGGGTGCTGTTCGGCGAGGCGACCGCGCTGACCGCCTTCGCCCGCTTCGCCACCACCGCCGACGAGCAGGCCGCCGGCCGCGAGCTGTTCGACCACGCCCTCGCGCGCTGCCGGGCGGTGGTCGATCCGGGCGACACGTTCCTCGACTACCCGGCCTCCGGCACGCTGCTCTTCGGCCTCGGGTCGTGGGGCCTGCACCGCGGCGGGCTGTCGCCGGAGGACGCGGTCCTGCTGCTGGTGCTGGCCGACCGGTTCGCCTACAACCGCACGATCCCGACGCTGGCCTGGGAGCCGGCGGCGGCGCGTGCCGAGGCGGTCGCCCCCGGCGCGCTGGCGACGGCCCAGGCGGCGCTCGGCGAGCGACGGGCGGTGGCGGTGCTCGACGAGGCGCGCGAGCTGGCGGTACGCCTCGTGGCTGTTAGGCGCGCGTAGGCCAAGCAGGTCGGGTCGGGCGGCGCGAGAGCCGTACGCAGTACTGCCGAGCACCGACCGGCCCGAGATGCGCCGGCCTACGCGCGCCTAGAGGTGGCGCTTGTAGGAGCGGACCGAAAGCGGCGCGAAGATCGCGATCACGACCGCGCCGGCCAGCAGCGTCCAGCCGACCTCGCCGCTGATCGTCGCGTGGTTGGCCAGGTCGCGGGTGGCCGAGACCAGGTGCGAGACCGGGTTGACGTTGACGAAGGTCTCCAGCCAGCCCGGCAGGGTGTCGACCGGGACGAAGGCGTTGGAGAGGAACGTCAGCGGGAAGAGGATCAGCATCGACATCCCCTGAACGCTCTGCGCGCTGCGAGCGAGGGTCCCGATGAAGGTGAAGATCCAGGCGATCGCCCAGCCGGTGAAGATCGCCAGCAGCACCGCGCCGAGCACGCCGAGCACGCCGCCGTCGGGGCTGTAGCCCATCACCATCCCGGTCGCGAAGGTCAGGCCGGCGGCGATCAGGTAGCGGACCAGGTCGGCGACCATCGGGCCGGCGAGCGGGGCGATCCGCGCGATCGGCAGCGACTTGAAGCGGTCGAAGACCCCCTTGTCCATGTCCTCGCGCAGCTGCACGCCGGTGGCCATGCAGGTGGTGAGGACGGTCTGGGCGACGATCCCGGGGATCATCAGCGGCAGGTAGCTCTGGACGTCGCCGGAGATCGCGCCGCCGAAGACATAGGCGAACATCGCGGTGAAGAGCAGCGGCTGGATCGTGACGTCGAAGAACTGCTCCGGGTTGCGGCGCATCTTCTTCAGCGCCCGCCAGGCCATCGAGAGCGTCTGGCTGACGGTCTCGGCGAGGCTGTTGCGCGAGCGGGCGCGGGCGACGGCGGCCGCCGGGTCGACGGTCGGGGTCGGGGTGGTCACGGGCGCGGTCGGCGCCGGCGTGTCGAGGGTCGTGGTCATCGGGCCACCTCCAGGGCGGGCTCGTCGTGGGTGGCGTCGGGGCTGCCGTCCTGGTCGCCGGCGTCGTGGCCGGTGATGGCCAGGAAGACCTCGTCGAGGGTCGGCTTCGCGACGCTGACCGAGGCGATCTCGACCGCCGACTGGCGGAGGCCGATCAGCACGTCGGCGGCGCGGTCGGCGACGTCGAGGGCGACGTTCAGGCGGCCGGACTCGGGGGTCAGGACCGGCTCCTCGCCGAGCACCCGGCGGACGACGTCGCGGGCCAGCTCCTGGTCGGCGCCGGGGGCCAGCTGGAGCTGGAGGGTCGAGTTGCCGACCGAGGCCTTCAGCTCGTCCGGGGTGCCCTCGGCGACCTTGCGGCCGCGGTCGATCACCGCGATCCGGTCGGCCAGCTGGTCGGCCTCGTCCAGGTACTGGGTGGTGAGCAGGACCGTGCAGCCGTCGGCGACGAGCGCCCGGATCGTGTCCCACATCTGGCCGCGGGTGCGGGGATCGAGGCCGGTGGTCGGCTCGTCGAGGAAGATCAGCGGCGGGCGGGTGATCAGGCTGGCGGCCAGGTCGAGCCGCCGGCGCATGCCGCCGGAGAACTGGGAGATCGGCTTGTCGGCTGCCTCCTCCAGGCCGAACTCGCCCAGCAGCCGGGTCGCGGTCGCCTTGGCGGCGGCCGAGCGCAGGCCCTGGAGGCGGCCGAACAGCCACAGGTTCTCGTTCGCGGTCAGGTTCTCGTCGACGGAGGCGTACTGGCCGGTGACGCCGAGCAGCTGGCGGATCCGGTGCGGCTCGCGGGCGACGTCGACGCCGAAGATCGCGGCCTGGCCGGCGTCGATCGACAGCAGCGTGGCGAGCATCTTGAGGGTCGTGGTCTTGCCGGCGCCGTTGGGACCGAGGACGCCGAAGATCTCGCCCTGGCGGACCTCGAGGTCGATCCCGTCGACGGCCCGGAAGTCGCCGAACGACTTGACCAGGCCGGTGGCGTCGACAGCGGGTGTCGCGGTCATGTGGTGCTCCTTCGCGGCAGGGGACGGGTGATGGAGAGCACGCTAGGTCGACGCGGTTTCAGCACGGCTGCGCCACGGTTTCGCGACCGGTCGGGACGGTTTCGCCTAGCCCGTGACGGCTAGTCGATAGGGGCAATACCGGGGTGGCTCCCCGATGCGCGGCGGGCGGGCCGCGAGCAAGCTGCCGACGCGATGACCACCGCCTCCCACCGCCCACGGCGCGTCCTGATCGGCGCGCTCACGACCGTCGCCGTCCTGGCCGCCGCTGGACCGGCGGGCGCCGCCGGCTTCTCCCACGACGGCGACGCGCTCGTCTACACGGCCGCGCCGGGCGCGACCAACTGGGTCCACGTCGAGGGCGCGCGCGATCCCGGCACGCTGCTGATCAGCGACAGCGGCGACCGGCTGGAGCCGGGGGCGGGCTGCGTGCGTCCCGATCCCGAGGACGAGACGCTGGTGGCGTGCCCGGTGCCGGCGCGGCTGCGGCTGGTGCTCGGCGACGGCAACGACCGCAACACGCTGCGCGAGACGCTGCCGGCGATCCCGATCGAGGTCCAGGGCGGGGCCGGCGACGACGCGCTCGCGGCCAACGAGGACGTCGACAACCACGTGCTGCTCGACGGCGGCGAGGGCAACGACGCGCTCGACGGGTTCCGCTTCGCCGACGTCCTGCTCGGGGGGCCGGGCAACGATCGGCTGGACGGGCGCGGCGGCGACGACGTCCTGCGGGGCGGCGAGGGCGACGACCAGCTGCACCCGGACACCAACGTCGGCGTCGTGGGCAACGACGTGGTCGACGGCGGACCGGGCTACGACAGCGCCCTCGACTGGCACGCGAACACCACCGATCCGGCCTTCGCGATCTCGATCACCCTCGACGGCGTCGCCAACGACGGCCGTCCGGGCGAGGCCGACGACGTGATCTCGATCGAGCGCTTCGACTGCTGCTCGCCGCCCGGCACCTACGTCCTGGGCGAGAGCGACGACGCCATCGACCTGCCGGGGTACGGGACGTCGCGAGTCGAGGGCCGGGGCGGCAACGACACCCTGACCGGCAACGACGGGACCGAGACGATCGACGGCGGCGCGGGTGACGACCGGATCGAGGGCGGGTACGGCCACGACACCCTCACGGGCGGGCCGGGCCGCGACACGATCTACGGCGACGAGACCTCGCAGCGGTGCAGCTACCTGAGCAACTGCACCGTGGTGCCCTTCGGCAACGACACGATCTACGCCCGCGACGGCGAGCGGGACGTGATCGACTGCGGCGTCGGCAGCGACCGGGCCATCGTCGACCCGATCGACGTGGTGGCCAACTGCGAGCAGGTCGAGCGGGCCGCGGCCCCCGCCGCCCGCTGCCGCCCGGGCCGCGTGGCCGGCCTGACCCTGCGGGCGGCACGCTCGCGGGCGGCCAAGGGCGGCTGCCGGGTGACGGTGGCGCGAGCCCGCGTCCGCAGCCGCAAGATCGCGCGCGGCCGGGTCGTCAAGGCGACGGTCAAGGGCCGGACGGCGACGCTGGTGCTGTCGCGCGGGCGGCGGTGAGGGAGGGCCGGCCGCCCTTGCCCAGCGCTTGATGTACTGCCATAGTCAGTACATGCCCCCCACCACCAGGGACGAACGGCTGCAGATCCGCGTCGATGCCCACGACAAGCGCGTGCTCGAGCGCGCGGCGGCGGCCAGCCACCTGAGCCTGTCCGCCTTCGTCCTCCAGGCAGCCTGGCGGCAGGCCGAGGAGGTTCTCGTCGACTCCAGGTTCGTGGCCCTTCCGGCGCACGCCGCTGAGGCGTTCGAAGAGGCGCTGGCGCGGCCGGCCGAGGTCAACGAGCGGTTGGCTACGGCGCTGGGACGGCCGCGACGATTCCGCTGGGTTGACTGAGCTCCGTCGACCCGCGCTGCTCGATCCGGCCCACCACGACCGCAGCGACTTCGACTCCGGCGAGCCGGCGCTCGACGACTGGCTCCGGCGCTACGCAGGCCAGAATCGTCGCGGCAACACCGCGGCGACGTGGGTGATCGCCAGGCCGACCGGCCGGGTGGTCGCGTTCGCCAGCCTGGCGATGACGGCGATCGATCGCAGCTCCGCCCCGCGCCCGGTCGCGACGCGCGCACCGGATCCGGTCCCGGCGCTGCTGCTCGGTCGCCTGGCCGTCGATCACCGCTGCTCTGGCCAAGGCATCGGAACGGCGCTCGTCGCCCACGTGCTGGCGACCGCGGTCGAACTGAACGCGAAGGCGGCATGCCGCGCGGTCGTCGTCAGCGCGCTGCACGAGGACGTGCGCTCGTGGTGGGAGCGGCTGGGCTTCCAGCCGTTCGACCGCCAGAACCTCTCCGAACCCGAGCTGTACCTGCTGACCCAGGACGTGCACCCCACGCTCGACCGGCTCGGGGCCTCGTCCGGACCTCCAGGCGTACCCAGCGGCCCCTGATGAGCCGGGGCGGCCCGAGACTCGTCGTGCGCTGCTCCGGCCGCTCGTATCAGCGGCCGGAGCCCTCCACGGTTGCCGGGTGCTACTCCACTACGTTGAAGAACGACTTCTGCACGAGCGGCCGCGAGACCTGCCACAGGATCGAGGAGCTGCGGCGGATCAGGTACGAGTCGCCGACGCCCAGTCGCCGGCGCGTGCCGGTCTGATCGGTCAGCGTGACGGAACGGCTGAGGATCGTCGCGTGCTCGGTGAAGGGGAAGCCGATCTGCACGTCGCCGCGGGTGGCCTGGAAGATGCCGGCGGTGAAGGGGCCGTTGACGTCGTCGACCCGAGCGGCGATCCGCGGGTTGCCGGAGAGCACGACGCCGCCCAGCCCGCCCGGATCGCCGAGGTCGGTCAGGTCGGACTGCGGGACCTCGTCGTGGGCGTCGTAGATCCGCATCGGCCCGGGCCGGTCGGTGGCCTCGACCCGGTTGAAGAACGTCTTCTGGACCCGGGCGCCCCGGACCTCCCAGAGGATCGTGCTGCCCTGGCGGATCAGGTAGCTGTCGCCGGGCCGGAGCGTGCGCCGCTGCCCGCCGGCGTCGGTCAGCGTGACCGTGCCCGAGGTGATCGTCGCGTGCTCGGTGAAGGGGAAGTGGATCCGGATCCGGCCGCGGGTGGCCTGGAAGACCCCGGCGGTCACCCCGTCGCGCTGGTGATCGACCCGGGCCGCGATCCGCGGGTTGCCCGACAGCACCTCGCCGCCGAGGGCCCCGGGATCGCCCAGGTCGACGAGCTGCGACTGCGGCACCGACCGCCCCGCCTCGTAGATCACCATCCGGCCGGGCTCCAGCTCGACCGCCGATGCCCCGGTCGGTGCTCCCACGACGGCCACCCCGACCGCCAACGTCACCAGCTGCCACTTGCGCATCCCGCGTTCCTCCAGCGAGTTCGTGGTTTCGAACGCGCGGGACTGTCGCAGCGGGCGGCGGCGATGACAGTGCCGTAACCGTGCCGACGTGGGTGCCGGTCCGGTTCCGGCCCGGTCCGGTCCGGTCCGGTCGGCGTAGGCTGCTCCCCGTGACCGAGCCCGGCGAGGACCCGGCGGCGCGCGCCCACGACCGGCGACCGCTCGATCGCGACGAGGCCGCCCTGCTCGACGCGATCGCCGACCGGCTGCCTCCGGTGGTCCGCGACGGCCTGCGGGCGCAGGTCCGGCACGCGGCGGTGACCGGGCGCTGCGGGTGCGGCTGCGCGACGGTCGACCTGGCGGTCTCGCCGGAGGTCCGGCCGGTCGCCCTCCAGAGCCCGATCGGCCTCGACGTGACCATCGTCGACGACGCCGACGAGCCGGTCGGTGGCGTGCTCGTCTTCCTCGACGGCGGCCGGCTGTCGCTGCTCGAGCTGTACGGCTTCGAGGAGCCGATCTTGCGCTGCCCGCCGGTCGAGCGGGTCCGGTTCGCGCCGGCCTAGTTCCCGGTCGCTCAGCGCAGCTTGCGCTTGACCACCGTCGCCCGGCCTCCGGCCTTGACCGTGATCGCCAGCGTCTTGCGGCGGAGCGACCGGAGCCGCGTGCGGTAGGCCCTGCTCGCCTTCAGCGTGAGCTTGATCGCGCCCGCGCGCTTGGCCGTCGCCTTGCCGCTGGCGACGGTCTTGCGGCCGACCTTCGCGGTCGCGGTGACGGGCCCGGCGTTCGCGACGGTCACCTTCAGCGCGAGGCCGGCCTTCAGTGCGGCGGCCCTGACGGTCTTGGCCAGCGTCACCTTCGGGGCTGCGCCACCGGGAGAACCCCCGGGGCCTCCCCCGCCCGGCGCGTCGCCGCCCGGATTGCCGGGGCCCGGTCCGCCGGGACCCGGATCGCCGGGGCCGGGTCCGGTCGGCGGAGTGGCGACCGTTGAGGGCCCGAGCGACGGCATCTTGCCGCTGGCGGAGATCACGACCGGCGGCGAGGAGAGGTTGCAGGTGGAGACGGCGGCCGACGGGAACCAGACCGGGGTGCCGGCCACCACGACGCCGCGGTCGTCGTGCCAGGCCATCCGGGTGCCGTCCTGCGAGATCGAGACGTAGGACGGATCGCCCTGGGTCGGCAGGTAGCAGTCCGAGCCGTCGGTCGGGGGCGGCGCGCCGAGGCTCGCGAACGGCACCATCGCGACCTTGTCCCCACCCGAGCCGGAGCCGGAGGGATAGGTCTCGACGGCGGCCAGCTTGCCGTTGGCCGCGACGTCGACCCGGGTGATGTTCTCCCCGGCGCCGGCGCCGACGAACCACGGCGTGAAGTCGTTGGAGTACGGCACCGCGGAGCCCGCGTTCTGCGTCACCACCGTCGCACCGTTGTAGCCGACGATCCGGCGGTCGACGAGCGTGCCTCCGCGGACGGCGCCGAGGTCGAAGGGCGTCGCGTACCAGGCGCTCGACCCCTCGACGTAGGTCCCGAACTCGTAGGTCGTGCTGGTGCCGAAGCCGCTCCAGTTGGCGTAGCCGTAGACGACGACCTTCGCGTCCGGCGTCAGGTCGAGCGTCACGGGATAGGCGTAGCTCGTGCGGCCCGATGGGGCGGTCAGCGAGCCCTCGCCCCGCAGCGTCCCGTCCGGCCCCCACAGCCGGGTGGCGTTGAGCGTGCCGATCTTCCCGCTCTCGCGCCGGACGCCGAGGATCGACCCGTCGTCGCCCTGGGCGACCTCGCTCCACTGCTTCTCGTCGGGCGAGGGACCGGACAACGACCGCTTCTTGGCGCCGTCGAGGGTCGACACCCACACCTGGCCGCCGTCGACGTACGCGACCTGGGTCGCCGCCGCGGGGCTGGCGGCGGCGCCGGCCAGGGCCGTGGCGGCGAGGGCGATCGGGACGAACCGGGCGGGGGGCATCGGATCATCATCGGCAGCGGTGGGCCGGGCCGCATCGGTGGAACCACGGGCGCCGATGAGTTCCGCCCGTCCCGACGGTCAGAGCGGCAGAAGCCCCACCAGAGGAGAACACCATGGGACGGATCCAGATCGACCTCTTCACGACGCTCGACGGCGTCGCGCAGGCCCCGGGCGGGCCGGACGAGGACCCCGAGAGCGGCTTCCGCTTCGGCGGGTGGCAGGCGCCGCTGATCGACGAGGTCGTCGGCGAGCAGATCCGCGCCGGCATGTCGAGCCTGGACGCGCTGCTGCTCGGCCGCAAGACCTACGACATCTTCGCCGGCTACTGGCCGCACCAGAGCGGCGAGATCGCGGGACGGCTCAACCCGGTGCCGAAGTACGTCGCGTCGCGCTCGACGCCCGAGCTGCCGTGGGAGGGCTCGACGCTGCTCGGCCCCGACCTGGCGCAGGCGGTGCGCGAGATCCGCGATCGCCACGAGGACATCCACGTGATCGGCAGCCTCGACCTGGTCCAGACCCTGCTCGCCGAGCGGCTGTTCGACCACCTGAACCTGTGGGTCCACCCGCTGACCCTGGGGACCGGCAAGCGGGTCTTCGCCGAGGGCGCGATCCCGGCCAACCTGCGGCTGCGCGAGCCGGCGGTCACCTCCCCCAGCGGGACGGTGCGGCTGCGCTACGAGCTGGTCGAGGGCGTCCCCGCCACCGGCGACATGTCGAAGCGCGACGCCCCGTGAGCGATCCGCGGGAGCAGACCGTCGAGGCCGGCGGCGTGACCCTGGGGATCGAGCGGTTCGGCGATCCGGCCGACCCGCTCGTGCTGCTGGTTGGTGCCCCGACGATGCTCTCGTGGCCCGACGCGCTCTGCCGGGCGCTGGCCGACGGCGGGCGGCAGGTGGTCCGCTACGACCTGCGCGACAGCGGCGCGTCGACGACGCTCGATCCCGAGAAGCCGGGGTACACGCTGCGCGACCTCGCCGCCGACGCCTCCGCGCTGGCGGGGGCGCTCGACGACCGGCCCGCGCACCTGGCCGGCATCGGCGTCGGCGGGATGGTCGCCCAGGTCGCCGCGCTCGACCATCCCGACGCTTTCTCGGCCCTGACCCTCGTCGGGACGCGGCCGGTGGCGCCGGGCCGGGTCGACGCCGACCTGCCCGACCACGACGAGCCGACGATGCGGCGGGCGTTCGCGCAGCCGCCGCCGGACTGGGCCGACCGGGCTGCCGTCGCCGACCACGCGGCCGCCGGCGCCGAGATCCTGGGCGACGATCCGGAGGCGGCCCGGACCGTCGCCGGGCGGATCTGGGACCGGACCCCGAGCACCGCCCCGGCGATCCAGGCGGCGAACCAGCAGGCGATGGTCTTCGCGCGGCTGAACTGCCGGCCGCGCTGGCGCGAGCGTCTGCCGCAGGTCGCGATCCCGACGCTCGTGGTCCACGGCCGCCGCGACCCGTTCTTCCCGGTCGGCAACGGCGAGGCGCTCGCGCGCGAGATCCCCGACGCGCGGCTGCTGGTGCTGGAGCAGGCGGCGACCGCGATCCCCGAGGCCGCCGTCGGTCAGGTGTCGGCGGCGATGCTGGAGGGCTAGCGGCGGGCGGCGACCGCTTCGACCTCGAACAGGATCTCGGGCGTGGCCAGACCGGCGACCCCGATCACGGTCTGCGTCGGCGGCACGTCGCCGCAGCCCTCCCCCACGACCCGCCCGATCGTCCCGAGCTTCTCGAAGTCGGGGTTCACCACGTAGGTCCGCAGCTGGACGACGTGGCGCAGGTCGAGCCCGTGGGCGGCGAGGGCGACGCCGACGTTGCGGAACGCCTGCCGGACCTGCTCGCCGAAGTCGGGCGAGACGACGGCCCCGTGCTCGTCCGAGCCGTACTGACCCGAGACCAGCACCAGCTCGCTGCCGGCCGGGATCACGGCGCTGTGGCTGTAGCCGAAGGGGACCGGGTCGTGGAGTCCCTCGGGGTTGACGATCGTGTGCGGCATGCGGGCTACCTCTCCTGTCGGGCGGGCGCCGACGGGTGGTCCGCAGCGCCCTCGGCGTTGGTCGTGAGCGCGAAGGCCAGCTGGCCGAGGACGACGTCGCGGAAGTCGGTGTCCTGCGGGACCAGCTGGCCGAGGACGACGGGGTAGAGCAGCCCGACGATGTTGGCCACGGTGACCTCGACGATCGCGACGGGGTCGAAGCGCGGCTCGAAGGCCCCGCTCTCGGTGCCCCGCCGGACGGCGTCGAGGAACGGCGCCCGGTACTGCTCGGCCAGGGTTGCGGCGTGCTCCCGCAGCTCCTCGTCGTGGGCGGCGGCGGTCCAGAACTCCATCAGCAGCCGCCAGGTGGGCATGCCGGTGGTCAGACCCCGGTCGACCATCGCGACCAGCTGCTGCCACGGATCGTCGAACCGCGCGACGAACTCCTCCATGTCGGCCACCGCGACCGACGTCGCCCGCCCCATCGCCTCGATCAGCATGTCCTCGCGCGAGCCGAAGTAGCCCTGCAGCGTGCTGACCGCCACCTCCGACGCCTCCGAGACGTCCACGAACCGCGTGCCCGCGTAGCCACGGTCGGCCAGCACGTCGACGACCCGGTCCAGGACCAGGGCGCGCCGGGCCCCGCCGGCGCGGCGAGTGCGGTGGGGCGGACCTTCGCTCATTAGCGTACCGTATCACCATACGGTAGGGCAATGACGAGATGCAGCAGAGTCTCCATCGCGGCTCAGCGGACCGCCGCTCGGACGCCGCTCCCCTCCGGCCGGCGCACACGACACGGTGGCAAACGGTCGCCCCAGCCGAATCTCCTCAGCGCGGTTCGGTCGGGGAGCCTCGTTCGGTCGCTGAGCACCGTCGCTCGGGGCCCGATCCCGAAAGTCTCGCCCGGACAGGACAGCGATCCGCCGCGCCGATGGCTGATCGACGCCGAAGGCGGCGACCCTGGCAAGATCGTCAAGCGGGTGATGCTGCTTGAGCTCAAGCGCCTGCTCGATCAGCTGTCGCCCAGACCCGGCGAACGAACCCGAGCGCGGCGCCGGCGCGATGTCCGGTCTGGGCGCGACGATTCATTCGTTGTGCTCTGCTGCATCCCCCAGCTCCTCGGCCGCAGCGTCTGCGAGTGACGCACAGCGTGTTGCAGCTTCAAGGTGCGGCGCCGGTGGCGTCGAAAGCGGCGCCGTGAAGAGCGCCTCTGTCAGCGCGAGCGCGTTTCGGGGCTACGTGCGCGATCTCTCGGCCTTCAATGATTCGGCGATCCGCGCCGGCGGGCTGCCGCTCTCGTTCGTCGACCTCGCCCGCGAACACCTCGACGGCCGCGCCGGCCGCGAACTGCGCGCCAGCGTTGACCTGGACGAACTGCGGCGCATGGGCGCCTTCTTCACCGGCGACAAGCTCGCCGCGACCGCGGTGGCCCTCGCCGGCGACTGGCAACCACGTGGGCCTGCACACGATCCCGCTTGTGGGTGCGGCGATCTCCTGCTGGCCGCAGCGTGGAAGTTGCCGGTCACGCCGAGCCTGTGTGACACGCTGAGCATCTGGAACACTCGGCTGTCCGGACGGGACTTGGTCCCCGAGTTTATCGAGGTCGCCCACCAGCGCTTGGCGTTGCTTGCGATGCTGCGCGGCGCACGGCCCGACGGCGATGGGCTGGACCTGGCCCAGACATTGGTGAACATCCGCGTCGGCGACGGGCGCCAAGACGAGGCCACGGCCACTGCGGGCACGGTGCTGCTCAACCCGCCTTACGGCAAGGTGCCTGCCCCCGACGGCACGACCTTCGCCGAGGGCGTGGTGACCGACGCCGCCCTCTGGACCGCGGCGGTGCTGCGGCGCTTGCCGGCCGGCGCCCAGCTGATCGCCGTGTTGCCCGATGTCCTGCGCTCAGGCAGCCGCTACGCCCGCTTTCGCCAAGCAGTTGGACAGCTGGCCGACGTGCAGCACGTGCAGTCCCACGGCCAGTTCGACGCGCTAACCGATGTTGACGTGTTCCTGCTTCGTGCCCAGCGCCAAGTTGCACCGGGCAGGTGGCCGGCCGAGGCGCCGGCCGCCGGCGTCACGCTGGGCGAGGTGGCCAGCATCAGCGTCGGCCCGGTCGTCGACCGACGTGACCCTCACCTCGGCCAGTGGGCACCGTACATCACCACCCGCGAGCTACCCCAGGACGGTGTATTTATCCCGACGCGCAACCGGCGCTTCGCCAAGCGGCTGTTCCAGCCGCCGTTTGTCGTGGTGCGCCGCACCTCGCGGCCATCCACGACCGCACCGCGGCTGCGGGCCGTCGTCATCGGCGGCAACCGGCCCGTGGCCGTGGAAAACCACCTGATCGTGATTGCTCCCGACGCCGGCGGCATGAAAGCCTGCGAGACCCTGGCCGTGGGCCTGGCTGAGGAGCACATCACCGCCTGGCTTGACCAGCGGATCCGTTGCCGGCACCTGACTGTCGCTGCGCTCCGCGACACCCCTGCCCCCAAGGCCGCGCAAACGGCCGCCAACGCGACGTAGACTGTCTCTATGGCCACCCGCCCGAAGCGAGTGGCGGCCGACGAGGTCCGGGCGAGCGACACGCAACGCGACATCGAGCGGCTGCGCTTCGCGCCGCAGATCCTCGCCCGTCTAGGCGAGGAGCTCAACCCGAATCCCGATCAGGGCGTGTTGGAGCTGGTGCGCAACGCCTACGACGCCGATGCCGGCCGCTGCGTCGTCGAGCTGCACGACATCACCGCCCCCGGCGGGGAGATCCGCATCCGCGACTGGGGCGAAGGCCTAGACCGCGGCGCTGTCAAGGACGGCTGGCTGGTCCTCGGCCGCTCGGGCAAGGAGCCGACCCGCCGCACCCGCGGCGGGCGCCTGCAAGTCGGCCAGAAGGGCCTTGGCCGTCTGGCCGCGTTGCGCCTTGGCACGTCGGCCGAGCTGCGCACCTGGCCGCGGCCGGCCCGTGGCAGCCGCAGCCGACGTGAGCACGTTGTCTCACTCGACTGGGCCAGCTTCGACAGCGCCCAAGTCGTCGAGGACGTCCCGGTCGAGGTCACCACCAGCGGCGTCGCCCCGACCGAGCCCGGTACCGAGATCGTGATCCGTGAGCTGCGGCGCGGCTGGACACGCCCGGAGGTCAAGCGCCTTGCCCGCGCCCTGCTGCTGCTGGCCGACCCGTTCGACGCCGATGACTCCTTCAAAGTCGAGCTCGTCTGTCCGGAGTTCCCCGACCTCGAGAACCTCGTCGCCGGCTCCTACTTCGACTACAGCCGCTACCAGGTAACCGCAGAGATCGATAAGCACGGCAAAGCCCGGCTACACCTCGTCGACGGCTTCCTCGGCCTGGACGAGTGGGCCGAGCACGACCAGATCGTGGGGGCCGCCTACGACTCCGAGAAGACCTCCGACCACGTCTACGAAACGGTTCCGGCACGGTTTGAGCTGTTTGCGTTCCTACGCTCGGCCGAGGGCCTGCACGGTGCGGGCACCGCCGCGACCCTGGACGGGTTGCGGGCGTGGCTTGACACGTTTGGCGGCGTGTACGTCTACCACCGAGGACTGCGTGTAGCTCCGTACGGCGACGCCGGGTTTGACTGGCTTGACATGAACTTGCTGCGGGCCCGGAGCCCCGAGATGCGGCCGACCAGCAGCACAGCCGTGGGACGAGTCATCGTCGAGGATCCCCAGAGCCTTCTGACCCAGAAGACCGACCGCGCAGGCTTCATCGAGGACGAGCTATTCACGGAGCTGCGCACCTTCGGGCGCGACGTCCTGGAGTGGGTAGGCAACCGTCGCAACGATATCGCCCACGAGCAGCGTGCTCGCGATCGCAAGCAAGGCCCGCAGCGGCGCAAGGTCGCTGAGAAGAAGCTCGACACGCTCATGGACGAGCTGGTCGAGGACTTGCCGCCGAGGGAGCAGCGCAACGCACTGAAGGTGGTCGAGACGTTCAAGAAGGCTGCCGCCGAGGACGCCGAGGCGCTGCGCCAGGACCTGCTGCTTTACCGCACCCTGGCGACGATCGGCACAACGTCCGCGCAGATCGCCCACGAGACGTTCAACCCCGCGCTGACGATCATGGACTTGGCCCAGGACGTGACCGAGATCGGCGAGGAGGACCTCGGTGAGGGCTTCGAGGAGATCCGCGATCCGGTCGCCAAGATCGCCGAGCTTGCTCGCCGCCTGCGTGGCTACGCGCGCCTGCCTCGTGTGCTCTTGGCCGAGCCCAAGCGCAAGATGCAGGTCTTCTCTCCCGAGCGGGTGATCGTCGACGCGCTGGACGTCTTTGGCGTGCTGTTCGAGCGTCACAACGTGCAGATCCAGACCGAGCACCACTCCGGCGACGCCAAGCTCCGAGGCCCGGTCGCGCTCTTCGACGCGATCCTCGCCAACCTGATCATCAACGCCGTCCACGCGCTGGATGATCAGTCAGAGAAGGCACGCACGATCCTCGTCCGCGACAGCGTCGATGGCTCGCAGCTGGTGCTGGAGGTCGCCGACAGCGGGCACGGGATCGTCGAGTACGACACCAACGAGATCTGGCACCCAGGCACGACGACGACGACCGAAGGCACCGGCCTCGGCTTGACGATCGTGCGCGATTCCGCCTCGCAACTCGGCGGCGATGTTGCGGCACTGGCCAACGGTCAGCTCGGCGGCGCCCACTTCACCATCCGGATCCCGCTGGCCTCGTGAGCGTCGTCGACATCCCCCGACAGGTCGCCGTCGTGGAGGACGACCGCCAGTCCGGCGAGGCAATCTGTAGGCGCCTGGGCCGCAGAGGCTTTGAGACTCACCTGATCCTTCCAAGCACTCCCGGGCTTGATGAGACCATCGCCGAAATCAAGGCCGTCAGCGGCGTGGCGCTGTGCGACCACCGCCTGCGCGACGGGCTGCAGGTCGACTTCTCCGGCGCCGACCTAGTCGCCGAGCTGTTCTCCCAGGACTTCCCGTCGGTGCTGTTCACCGGAGTCCAGCCGGAGGAGAAGCACGCCATCAGGCGCAACCTGGACCGCATCCCGGGCTTTCTGCACCGCGACGATGAAGGCGGCTTGGGTGCCGCGCGGCTGCTCGGAGCGATGCAGGATTCCGTCGATGAGGTTCTCGGGCGCACGCCGCCCGCTCATCGCCGTGCACGCCGAACGCCCATCACCGTGCTTGAGCTCCACCGCAGCGGCGGCGAGGCGCTGCTGGAGATTCTGATCTCCGGCTGGCCCGGTGGCCAGCCGATCATCTGGCCGGCCGACGTGCTAGCCGAGCGCTGGCACGATCGCCCCGCAGACGCGGAGGGAAAGACGTTCTTTGGCTGGTGCAACACCGGCGAGCCACGCGCCGACAAGGTGTTCCTGCGCGACGTCGAGCCCGAGCCGCAGAGCACCGCGTCGTTCTTCAGGACCACCAGCTAACGGGCGCACCCCGATGGCAGACGCTCTGATCCTCGACGTCGGGCACGGCAGCGCCGCAGTAATCGTCGACGACGGCCGCGCGCTGGTCATCGATACCGGCTCCCAGGGCCAGGTCGCTGACACCCTGGCCGCCGAGGGCGTCGATCGGCTGGACATTGTCATCTCCCACCAGCACCACGACCACACCTCAGAGCTCCCGTCGCTGCTGTCGGACCCCAACCTGCACGTCGGCAAGCTGTTTCTGAACGCCGATCCCACCCGCAACCCCACCACCAAGTTCGAGAAGGATCTGCGCGTCGGCTTCCAGGACTCCTACGAACGCAACTCCACCGAGCTGCTGACCCTCAACGCCACCCTGGCGCCGGCGCAGTTCTCGTTGCCCAACCTGGCCGTGGAGGTGCTGTGGCCCGGCAGCGCCACCGCCTTCGGCGGCGTCGGCGCGACCAAGGCGTCGGGCGTGGGGACAGTGCATCCCCACGCGATGGCCGGCGTGGTCCGCATCTCCCACCCCAGCGGCCGATCGGTGCTGCTGTGTGCCGACGTCAATCACACCAATCTGCTCAGCCTGGCCGACTCGGGCACCCTGCAGGCAACCGTGTTGGTCTACCCCCACCACGGTGGCCTGTCGGGCTCCAACAACGAGGAGAAGTTCGCCACGACGCTCACCACCGCCGTGGCCCCCGAGGTCGTCGTCTTCTCCCACGGACGCGACGTTCACCAGAACCCTCGCCCCGAGGTGATCCGTGGCGTCCGCGCAGCACGCGTCAAGCCGGCGGTGCGGGTTTTGTGCACGCAGCTGTCGAAGAACTGCGCGCCGGCGCCGACAAAGATCACCGCCCACCTCGAAGACGCTCTGTCTCACGCTGGCAAGGCCACAGGAGCGAGTTGCTGCGGGACGCTTCGTGTCCGCCTAGACGGCAGCGACGCCTTGATCGCGCGTGGCTCAGAGCACCTGGCGTTCGTCTTGGAGCACGTCGACGGCAACCACTGCATGGCCCAGGCCGTGGCCCCCTCGGCGTAGGGCACCGCGGGCGCGAACGACGAAGACACCCCAGCTCACCAGTACCGCCACAAGCCACCGGCTGCTGCGCTGCAGATCGGGACGCTGCCGCGATGCGACGTCTCGGCGATGAGGCGCAGTGAACACAGATCACAGCTGCCGGGGCGGTCGCGCTGCTCGGCGGCGTCTCGTCGACAAGGCCGCCGCACGAATCGAGATCTCCGCCACCAGCAGAGACCAGATCGCGATGGCCTTGGAGAACGACGAAGGCCCTCCATCAGGAGGGCCTTCGTGACACCTTTCGGCGAGTAGCGGGGGCCCGCTTCGTTCAAAATGGTGACCGCGTCCGCCAGGTCGCCTCGCTCTCCCCAACCAAGCGCAAGGCTGCTCTAGCCGCATGAGCCGATACCGCTGACGCTCGATGACCAGCGGGACCCGCGCGAAGCGACCCTTGGTCTGTACGACATTGACGGCCAGCCACGCCGCGATCCTCGGGCCGTCGGTGGCGAAGCCCGGTGCGGCGAACAACTCGCCCAGCACCTCGGCCATCCAGTCGGGATCGCCGGCCCGGTGGGCGTCGGTGAACTCCGCGACCAAGGCGACGCGGTCGTAGATCGCGAGCACCGATACCTCCCGGTCGCGCTGGCCACCCGGTGCCTGTGCGTCCGAGGACTCGGCCAGGATGTTGGGGTGTCCTCCTATCGGCCGCTCTCTTCGCGCGGGAAGGCCAACACCAAGTTCGATTCATTGCACGAGGGCATTCCGCCCTGGATGAAGACCGCAGCCCAGCGGTGGATCGGCCCCTACCTGCGGGACGACGGGTTCATTGATTCGTTTGAGGCAGCTGCTCGCCTGGACTTCGGGCGAGAGCGGTCTGCGGGCCATCTCCATCAATGGTTCGAAACAGACGAAAGCCTGGCGCTGGATCTGCTCGACTATGCGCTCCACGCCCGCCGCGAACCACGCTATGCGCGGATACACCATCCAACCCCGGAGCAGCTTGCGTGGATGCTTGAGCACGCGGGATCGGTCTGGCAGGTCGCTGAGCGCCGCGACGACAGCGGCGAGCGCGTCGGGTTCTGGCTCGTGCGGCGCGACCTGGAGGAGGCCCAGCGAGCGGTCGAACGGCTGACCGAGGAGCCGAGCAAACCAGGCGCGTTCTTGACCGCGAGCTGGAACGCGCTTGTCCGGCGGGATCCCGATCCGAGTGGAAGCTACGACAAGGCGGTCAAGGCGGTTGAAGCGGCTATGCATCCGATCATCTCGCCGAAGAACGGGGTGGCGACGCTCGGAACGATGCGCGTAGACATCCGCAACAAGCCGTCGAAGTGGACCTTCACATCACCGGTCTCGGCGGATCTCGTACTAGCGATGACCGAAGCGCTTTGGACCGGCCATATGCGTCATGGCACGGACCAGCGGTTTGGAACGGCCGAGGACGCCCGCACGGACCACACGGTGCAGGAAGCCGACGCCGCCCTGCACCTCGCGATCACGCTGGTGGACTTCTTCGTCAGTGGTCACGTGACGCCCGCGGCCTAGTGCCGCTCAGTCCGTGGCTCGCTTGCGGCCACGGCCCGGAGCCGTCGTGGGGAGTCGGGGACGCCGCGGCGGGCGGCGTCGCCGTTGAGAGTGCGCCCTCGGCCGCCGGTCTGGCCGCTGCGGGTGAGGCCGAGTCGCGCCCGGCCGCTGGGGCCGAGGCCGAGCGCGTCGGCGAGCGAAGCCACAGCCTTGCCGGCGCGCTCTTCGATGGTGCGGGCGGGGTGGACGATCGTCGCGCCCATCTGACCTTCGGAGAACATGCCCTCCCGCGCGATCACGCGGCGGGCCTGCCGCAGCCGGGCGACCTCGACGGCGAAGACCTCGATCGCTGGCCATTCGGCCTTGTCGAGCACGTCGCCGTCCTCGAGGTCTGCGACGACGATGTCCCAGATGGCCGGGAGTCCTTGTCGAGGCCGGTCGGTCGGGTCGCTCGCGTCCGCCGACCAGCATCGGTGACGGGGTTCGTCCCTGCGCGCTTGGTCGTGTGCCGTCGCGGCGATGCGCCTCGATCGGCTCCGGTTTGCGTCCTGGACGAGCCATGCCCGCCACCTCCTTCCGTTCAACGATGTTCTGGCGGCTCTCCCGTTCGACATCTCCGAACCGCTCGTCCGGTTGACCGTCGACATCGTTCAAGACGTGCTCGCCCGCTGGGCCGACGGACGCATCGGCGACGAAGACCTCCAGTCATGGGCCGACGCGCTTGAGGTGCGCGACGACGTTGAGCCGGAGCCACCCTTCCGCGACGTGCTCAAGGACTGCCTATTCGAGCTTTCCGAGCCGACCTTGGCCGGCAAGCCGATGAGCGCACTCGCGCTCGAATGGCGCGGGCGCTTCACGAAGATCTCAGCCCGCTAAGAAGCGGGAGGGTCGTTGCGAGCACCGACGGCCGCGGGCCGGTGCCTTTGTAGGCCCGGCGGAAGCAGTTGCGCATCGCCCGCTCCGCGCCACCTGGATCGGCAGCCTCTCTATGCAGAGCCGTTTCGCGGCGCCGAGCCCATCGGCGCCGATGCGCTGTCAACTACAACCGCCCAAGCAGTCGATGGTCAGGGCGAGCGGCTGGCAGAGCGAGTTCTGCCCCGTCGAACTCGTGCCCAGCGACGCGTTCATGCGGCGCTACCAGTCCACGGGGGCTGATGAGGCGGCGCTACTCGTCGTCTCCGTGCGTCCGCGCCGCGTCGTACACCCGCCGCTTCTCGATCTCGAAGATCTGGTAGTCGGAGAGCCCGACGTCCGGATAGAACTCGCGCGCCAACCTGAAGAAGCCCTCGCCTGGCTGGCCGGAGTCAGCACGGACGACGATCACGCTCACCAATCCCCGACGTTGCTTGTACTCGCTCCTGGCGACCCGGGTCAGGATCTCATCGAGCCGCTCGTCCTTGGCTTCGAGATCCGGGACCGCCTTGATCTCGCGAGCGATCTCGGTGTAGGTCATCGTCGTCCGTATGCGCGCCCGCGCCCGAAGGGCGGCGCGGGCCTGACGCTCGGCTCGGTCCGCAACGTGGTCGGGCGTGGGCACGCCGGCAAGTTATCGCGACTCCCCCACCTCGGCCAGCGGCCAGCGAACTCAGCCGTGGCGCTTCTCGTCGATTCAACCGCCACCTCGATGGTCGTTATCGGTAGTCACGAGCGCTTCGACCCCAACGCTGGATCGAGACCCCCGGGTCCGTCGGACCACCTCTCCTGGTCGCCTCGACCGAGTTCGACCAGCGGCAGGTCGAGGACCGCCGTGTACTCATCCCGCGAGATCTCCGTGAGCAGAGCGGCGGCCCGCTCGTCGCAGCGCTCCCGAAGGCCGCTTAGCGTCGCGAGAACTCCTTGCAGGCCTTCGTGTGCCCTTCCTCAGCCGCTCGCGTGAGCGTCTCGACGCCTGTTCCTTGCCTTCTGCCAGACCGCGTCCCCATCCACCAGGCGTCAGGGGCGAGGCGCCGACCACGAAGCTTCAGCGAACGCACGTCCGGCACTCTCATGCCAAGACTTGCAATAAGGAACATGTTCCTGCTTTCCTTTCGGGTTGGTCAACCTCAAAGGAGGATCGGATGGGTCTCCGATTCAGCAGCACCCCACGGACTGCCCTGCTCTGCGCCGGGCTCTCACTCGCGTTCGGCGCTTCCGCCTGCGGCGGTCAGTCCGACGAGGACGCGATCAAGGACGTCGCGGCGGACTACCTGGCTTCGATCGTCAGCGGCGACGGGCCAGGCGCCTGCCGCAACATGACCGAAGCCGGTCGCCAAGCACTGATCGCGACGACAACTCCCGCGACAGACGAACTCGAGGAGCCCCCGACCGACTGCCAGAGCGCGGTCACCGCCTTCTACAAGACAAGCCTGGCCGCCGGCAACGAGTTGCCGCTCTCCAACGAGATCGCCGATCAGGTCCGTAAGGACGGCTCCGTGAAGATCGACGGGGACACCGCCACGCTCTCGCTTCCGGGCGATAACACCGCCCAGCCCACCCTGAAGAAGGTCGCAGGCGAGTGGAAGATCGACGACCTGGGCAACGGCGCGGGCTGAGACGCACCCCTACGGTGTCGCGCTGGCCGCGGTCCCGGCGATCGCCTTTGCTCGAGTGGAGTGGCGTAGCGATCCTGGCGACGAGCGGAGCCGCCGTGTCCGCTGCTGCGCCGCCCACCCGCCACGTTGGCGCGGCTCTTCTAACCTGGCGCGCCATCGGGCTAATCGCTACTTGCGGATGAGCCCTGCCGTCAGCTAACGGGGTCTCGCACGCCGGCCCCGCGGCTCACGCGAGATGTTGGCCTGTCTCCGGCTTCCCGTACGTCTACTTGCCGCTGATCCGATGAGCAGGCGTCCGCGATATTCGTGCCCCAACTGCGCCCCTCCACTCGGCAGGAACACCTGAACCACAGGCATCTGTCCACTCCTCCTGATCGGACGCTCCGGCGATCCTGCGGGGTCTCGTTAATCCTCCCAAGCGCGTCGAGCGATGAGATCCTCTATCTCATCGGTCCAGAGTCGCGAGTCGACGGGTCCGAGAGCCTCTCGCGCCCAGTCTCCTACTAGCCGGTCGATCAGGAAGGCGCTCGCGGCCTCGACCGCGGCATCAGCAGAGGCTTGCTGCGGGGCGATCGAGACGACCAGCCCGTCGGCCAGCGTGAGTAGCCAGTTCCCGGGATCTCCTCCCGCCTGACTGCGGCCGAGCGAGGCGACGGGCCTGCACCCATCGAGTTGGAACGCGACACCGGTCTGGCCGCCTTTCGACTGCGATCTCAGAGACTGGCGCGCGAAGTCCCGAAAGCGTCGCGCGATCTCATCCGCCACATCGATGGACTCGGCCAGCAGACGGGCCCGTTCGATCACGTTGCTGGTCGCACGTGCGCGCTCCTCCAAGGCGCGAACGTCGCCGATCAGCCGGCTAGTTGCGTCGTCTTCCCGGGCCACGTCCACAGGACTTTCAGGCGAGATACGGACGGATCTTACGCCCCGATGGCCGTACAGCCGACCCAGTTCATCGTGACCGACTTCTTCGCCGTATCCGGTTTACCGATGATGTCGACATCCGCAACCGCTCGGTACAAGTACTTACGCGATCCGTGTTTGACACATCGATGCCGAACGTTGACCCTCACCCGTTCGAACCGCTTCTCTCGAAGCCACCGAGCATCGGTGTCGAGAAACACCCAGTGAGTACCGCTCCACTGGTAGAGCCAGGCTCTCGTGTATCCCGTATCGCCCAGCAGCCGGTTGTCGAGCGCCTTCCACCACGCATGCGCCGACACGTCAGTCCCGTTCTTCGAGATGTGGGGATAGTCGACATACTGAATAAAGGGCATGTCGTAGACAGGCCCCGCCCGAAGAAGGCCGCCGTCATCAGGGGACGACGGATCGGGCTCAGCAGCGCTCTCGTTCAGAAGCCCTGACTCCGGGGAGAGGTCGTACTCATCCTGTTCATCGGCGGGGTTCGTCTCCTCGGCGTCCGGACCGCAGACAAGACCCCGCTCCGTTTCAGCATCTTCGTAGTACTCTGGCGCGTCGTCGGGACCCGTGGAGACGTCCTCGCAGGACTTCTTGACCAGGAACTGCGCTTCCTTCTCGTGCCCGACCGCGTCCGTCGCCACGACTCGAACGATGTAGCCCCCGGCCCGGAAGGTATTGGCCGGTGGTGTCCAAGTGGTCGTTAGCGGCTTGCTGTCTCCGGTCTGCGTTTGCTCGGTGGTCGAGGCCAGAACTTCGTTGACGTAGACGTCAATTCGCTGCACTCCGGACCGGCGTTGATCTGCCGCTCCACCATCGACGCCGTCAGCTGCCATGACGGTCAGGTCTCGCACCTCGCCCTGGGAAAGCGGGGTGTCGCGTTGACTGAAGAGCGCGCCCGACAGCGTCATCTCGGGCGCGGTCTTGTCGATCTTCAGCGCGAGCGGCTTCGTACCAATCCGACCGCCGGCGTCCGTGACACGCATGGTGTAGTTGCCGATGCCCTCGGGCACTGGGGCGACGCCGACGGGACCGTTGAAGGTGAAGGGGCAGAGGGTCTGGCCGGTGAGCGGACAGGTAGGAGCGACGCCGGGGGAGTACAGCGTCGTGTTGGCTTGGTCGTAGATCTCGAGCTTCTCGATCCCGGTGCCGCGGTCGGTCGCGGTCGTGGTGATCGTGGAGGTCAGGCCCATCCAGCCGGTCGTGCCGATGGTGTTCGGCGTGACGGAGTCGACGGTCGGTGCGACGTTGTCGGCAGCGAACAGCTTGGTCCAGCCGATCCGCAGATGGCTCGCCGGGCGGGCACCCGTGCCGTAGTAGCCGAAGTCGTAGAGCGTGGCCGAGAACACCGAATCGGGCTTCCCGGTCGCCGGCGGCGCGTCCGGGTTGGTGCCGACGTAGACGCGATAGGTCGCGCCCGTCGTGCCGCTGGGAATGAGCCGCAGGTTGTTGCCCATCGGCGCGTTCCAGCCGCCCGAGGCGTTCATCAGGTTCGAGCGCTGCGGGGTGGGATGGTTGACGTCGTTGGAGCTGAGCATCCCGATGTTGACGTTCGGGTCCTGCGCAGCGAACGCGTTGGCGACCTCGACGTTGTAGTTCAGCCCCCCGAACTCGGCCTTCCAGTAGAAGCCGTGCTCCGGAGAGACCTTCTGGGTGTTGTTGAGCGGATTGGTCGTCCCGACGTTCTGATCACCCGGCGCCCACCGCGTCCACCCACCCCACGCATTGGCGGCGTAGCCCGCCGTCCCGGCCGTGCCGTCGACCCTCAAGCCGCGCTTGTTGAGGTCGGGGTCCGTCACGGGCATCGTCATCGTGAACGGGACGGCGCTGGAGGACCTCGCCCAGGCCCAGGAGTCGGTGTTCGTGTCGCCCGTGCTCCACTTCGACTCCATCTGGGGATCGATGATCACCGGAGCCTTGACCTTGGCCAGATCGGTCATCAGGCGGTAACTGATCGTGTCGCCATCGAGCGTCGTCTCGATCGGAACGCTGATGCCATCGGCGTCGGTGGCGGCCGCCGGCGAGACATCACCGAGCACCTCGCCATCGGCGCCGAGGATCCGCACCGATCCGTCCTCGCCGAGCTTCGCGCTCGCGCCGCTGGGGAGGTCGAGCTTGGCCCGCTGAACCTGACTGGCGCCGCTGCCACGCAGCAACCACCCGTAGCGGATGCCGGACCCAACGCTGCGGGTGATCAAGTCCGTGTCGCCGTCGATGTTGGGGTACACGACGTCCGTCGAGTAGGACGTCGCGGTGCTGTCGCTCCCGGCTGGAGCGAGCTTGACCCCAAGGTCACCGACCCGGAACGTCCCGCCAGCCGCCTCGGGCACCGATGTCGGCACCAGCGCGCTCTTGACGACCAGCCGCGAGCCCTGGGCCTTGAACCGCAGGTCCGCAGGCTGCCAGTCTCCCCCGTCCTCGGAATCCGGAGCGGGAACCGCCAGCGGGATGTCCGCGATGACCGCGCCGCCCGGCTTGCCGTCCTTGCCCTCGAGTTGCAGCGCGGTCGGGCCGAGTGCCCGCACGATCTGATCGGCCGGCGGCACGATCGGATCCCCGCCCGCCAGTGCCGGCGCCGCCTCGGCCGCGAGCGAGTGCGCCCTCGCCGCGCTGATCTCGCCGTCGTTGACCTCGTGCGACTCGCGAATCTCAGCGCTCGTCGACTTCTCCGGCGCGTCTGGCCGCTCGGCACCCTGCGCGAGCCACGCGAGTCCCGCCGAAAGGTGATCCCGCATCGAAGGCGTGATCTCCAATGACGGCCTCCCGGGCTCAGAACCGTCCGAGGCGACGGCCATGCCCCCGACCGCGCCGACCGAGAGCGCGCTCAGCGCAAGCGAAAGACCGACCGCTCGTGTTCGACGCACCACACACCTCAGACCCTGGTTGACAGACCGCGACTCGGCGAGTCACGGTGGGACTCCGGACGCAACAGCGTGCGGCCCGGCCACGGTAGGCCGGCGGCTGGCCCCTGTCAACACACGTCGGCAGATCTCATCCCGCCCTCAACGGCACCTGGACGGATAGCGGAGACTGCCTTCCATGGGTCGAGGCCTCCGGCGGTTGGGACGCGGATCCAACCGTCGTGGATCTCGTCCAGGTCGACCGGCGGGGGCACGGTGCTTCCCCGCAGGTACGCCGCGCCGACTATGACGCAAAGCAGCGCGTCCAGCGCATCGGGCGCTGCATCGTCGAGGTCGAATCTCTCCCCGACGACAAGGAGCCCGCTTTCGCGCAGGGCGCCCGCAAGTCCGGCGTAGCCCCCGCCCCACCCCGTCGCATCCGTGTGCTCCCGCATCCAGTGGCGGACCGCGCGCGGATAGGTCTCGAGGACGACTACCCCCCGGGCCCGCAGTTCGCGCGCGAGGACGATCGCTCGCGCCGCGATCATGCCGAGCCGCATCGTGGCCCCCGGCCGCGGGCCTCCGGACGCGGCCAACGCGAACTCGCACTCACGGGCGGTGACCGGATGCCAGCCCTCGGCCCACATGCGCCGGACCCACGCGGATCCGTCCGGCTGGTCAAGCTCGCGGCCGCGGTCACGGAGGGCGGGTGGCAGCGTGAGCGGCGCGTCGATCACGACTATGTCGCCGGCCGCGAGATGGGCCAGCCGCATCCGCAGTTGCTTCTCGCCGAGCAGCGGGCTCGGTGAGCGGGGCAGCAGCCCTAGGTCGACGACCACGGCCCGCCCGTCCGCCTCGACGCTGGCTTCGGCCCATCCCGTCGTCCTTGACCGGACCCCGGCCAGGTCGATCCCGACAACTCGACAAGGAACATGTTCCGTGGCGATCACGGGAGCGGGATTCGATCGTGACCGGTCTTGTCCTCCTCGCCCCTCCCCTGTCGTGCCCCGTCGCCCGGTCGCGCCTGACCCGATCGCCGCAGCCTTCGGCCGGGCCATCCGCCACGCGCGAACGGCCCGTGGCGAGACACTGGAGGACGTCGCGGGCCGCATCCCGACGACCGGCCGCAACGGTCGGGGCACGATGGATCCTCGTTACCTCGGCGAGATCGAGGCTGGCTGGCACGCGCCGTCGATCGTCCGGGCGGTGGCGATCGCCGAGGCGCTGGAGACGTCTCTCGCTGATCTCGTAGGCGTCCTCGACGCGCGGGATGATTCGGTATGACCCGCTCTCGCGAAAAGCCCGAAGTCACTGCGGCGAAGAAGGACCTCTACGACGACGCCTGCGCGCTCTACGAGCGGATCAAGGACGAAGTTCGGATTCCGGGTGACGACGGGAAGGAGCGCCCCTACGTCGCTGCCCGATTCAGGCAGAAGGTCGAGCGCGATCATGCGGCTGGCCTGATCATCAAATCTGTCAGCCAGATCATCAATCGAAGGACCACCGGATTCGACCGACTCGAAGCGGCCGGCCGGCCCGACCTCTTCCTCGAGATCCTGGTCGTCAACCAGAACAAGCCCTACCACGGTCTGTTCAGCACAACGCTGGTTCAGATCGCACGCGACCGCCTGACCGCCTACCTGTCGTCGAACCCCCAGGTCTCCGATGAAGCCCTCGAGGCCGTCTCGGTCGCCCTGGGGACGAAACAAGACTGAACGCCTCGCCGACGTGGCGCTGTGACGGCTGTGACGGCCGTGATGCGTACGGTCGGAGACGCGGCGGTCAGCGCGCCGTGCGTCGTTGGACCGTCCAACCGCGACCGTTGCCGCTTCTCGCCGCCCAGCACTCCAGCGCCTCCGCCGGAGTGGGTGCAGGCCGCAACCGCCACGACAATGCCCGGGCCTCGTCCTTCCGGCTGACGCTCGGGCAAGGACGCAGACAGCGCCGCGCCGCCCCGCCTCCGAAGCACCCACGACTGCCTGCCGCCCGCCCCCTCAGGACCAGCCGTCACAGCCGTCACACGGCACACTGTGCGGGTCACGCCGCGCCGGTTGACGAGCGACGCCCGTACCGCCGCCTGAGGCTTCGCAGCGTTTCCTCAGCCTCCTCCTGGGTCGGTGTGGGGCGCTGAGGAGTTGCGAAGCCGCGTTGGCGCGCGGCGGGGAAGGCCGACTGGTAGATGTCCTTGAGGGTTGCGACGAAGCGCCCGTCCTCGTACGGGTCCGTCGGCCGGATCGCGACGATCTTGACCGGGAGGCTGGCGCGCATCGCGGCCGGGAAGCTCGCCGGATCGGTGGGCATTCCGATGTACTTCCCGGGCGAGGCCCCGTCGCCACTACCGGATGCGGGAGCGTCCGACGGCAGCGCGACCCGTCCGTCCGAATCCACGAGGCGGTAGCTGCCGTGCCCTCCCCGTACCGCCGCGATCAGCAGCCGACGAGCCTCCCGGGCCCGAGCCCGGTCCCTGGGCGTTAGCGGATCCCCCTCGCGACAGAGCTTTCGCTCCACTGCACGCCGGGCGCCTTCCCAGGAGCAGGCCCGCGACGATCGCAATCTCTCCATCGGGGGCCCGCCGGGCGGAACGTGGCGCAGGGCGAAGTCCTCGAACGCGTCCTGGCCTCGACGAATCGCGCGGTCGTCGAGACCCCAGGAATCAGCCCATCGCTCCCAGTCGAACAGCCACTGGCCATGCTCATGCCAGAACGGTGCCGACGGCCCGACGTTGCGAAGCGCCTCTCGAGCCCGACTCTCGATCTCGATCAGGACGGACGCCGGCACCGGGCCCGCGGGCAACGCCGGAAGGGGCCGCTCGAGGTGACAGACAGGGTCGAGCCCTGCCTCGTCCGGGAGTTCCAGCCTGGCGCCAGGGTTCGCGTCGAGCAGGGCCTCGTGAATGGCCCGCGGTCCCCACGAGACCCCGAGGAGCGCCGCAGACGCGAACCGCCCCAGCCCCGCGAGGTAGGCATCGACCGCGTCCCTGAACGCGTTGGCCCGATCGCCGTCGTCGCCCGAGAAGGCGCCTGCCGGCACCGCCTCCCAATGCCGAAGCTCGTCCCACCGGGCTCTCACCATGCGGTCGCGCTCCTCCTCGCAACGCCGGGAGAACTCCTGCTTGCTCGAGACGTCATCCAAGAAGGCCTGGGCCTCGCGCCGGAGTTCCGCGACCTGCTCGACTGGCAGCACCGCCGTGAGGTTATCGCTGATTCCACCTCACGTTCCCGCCTGAGCGTACGCCGCGCCGGAAGCTCGAGCCGTGCCGCAGACGCCGCAGACCGACTGGGAGGTGACCGTGCGACTCGCTCAGCAGACGTGCCAGCGACGTCGCCGCGCGCAGTTCCAGGTGCTGCTGCGTCTGCTGACGCACTCCAACGACCCCGGGAACGACCGGGGGAAGGAAGCACGATGAACAGCCAGCCGAACGTCGCGGACGCGATCCGCGACCACATCACGCGCCACGTGCGCACGCCGACCGCGCACGAGGTGACGGCGACGACCCTGTGGACCCTCCACACCCACCTGATCGACGTCGCCACGACCACGCCGTACCTGCTCGTCACGAGCCCGGTCCACGGGTGCGGGAAGTCGACGCTGATGAACATCCTCACCAACCTGACCGCGAATCCGTGGGCGACGTCGCACACCTCGGTGGCCGCGCTCTACCGCAGCGTCGCCGGCCGCACGGTGCTGCTCGACGAGGTCGACACGATGCTCGCCCACCCGGGGATCTCGCGCGACCTCGGCGCGGTCCTCAACGCCGGGTACGCTCGCGGTCCGGCGTCCGTGATCAATCGCTGCGTGGGGGACGCGCACAAGCCGACGGCGTTCGACGTCTTCGGGGCGAAGCTCATCGCGGGCATCGACCTGCCGGCGAAGCTGAAGGCGTCGACCCTCAGCCGCACGATCGAGATTCGCCTGGAGCGCGCCCACGGGAGCGAGGGTCTGGTGCCGTACGGGGACGAGGCGTCCACCAAGACCTCCGTCGAACTGCGGGCGTCTATCGCCGAATGGGCCGACGAGCACCGGGACGTTCTCGCCAGCGCGACGGTCACGAGCGTCACCCACAGCGACATGCGGTACCTGCAGGTGTGGCAGCCGCTGCTGACGATCGCCCGCATGCTGGGGCCGGAGTGGGCGACCGCCGCACGGCAGGCGTTCGAGGCCCTCGCGCCCGAGGCGGAGGACACGTCCGACGAGACGATTCGCCTCACGCTTCTGCGCGACCTCCGCCGGGTGTTCCTCGAGCCGGGCGGCCGGAACCTCACCACCGACCAGATCCTGACGGCGCTCAAGGACCTCGACGACTCGCCGTGGCGTGTCTGGGGCCACCGCCGCACCACGCCCGGCCTGACCGCGCGGGACCTGGCCGGCCTGTTGCGCCCGTTCCGCGTCCGCCCGGTGACGATCCGCGTCGGGCGCCACAACGAGCAGACCAAGAAGGGGTATCGCTACGCGGACCTCGTGCCGGTGTGGGAGCGGTACTCCGACAAGCTCGACCTCGAGGACGAGGAACCGGTCTACGGCGAGTTCGGAGACGAGCCCCTCGACCCGGATGTTCTCGGTGCCGCGTCCGATCCCGGTGCCGAAGATTCCCGGCCCGAGGGCAGCCGGTGGCTGTAGCGCGCGCCGGGACTCGGGTCCTTGCGCCCGCTCCCCCCGCCTGATTTCCTCGAATTCCGACAATGGTTAACAAGATTCATGAAGCTCCTCCCTCGCCCGCCCCCGACCGCCCCGCCTGGGCGGCGGGGCGGCCGGCCTCGCCGTCCGTCGCGAACTCCCCTGACCAGGGCCCGGTTAGCCGTCCGCACGACGGGCGCGGCGGTCGCACGTCGGGGAACGGGGGCATCAGGTGAGCGATCTCCGCATGGCCTTCTACGGTCGCCTGTCGACCACCGACAAGCAGGATCCCACGCTCTCGTTCCCCAGCCAGCTCAAGGCTTGCCGGCGCAAGGCCGAGGATCTCGGCGGCGCCGTCACCTGCGAGTTCACCGATCAGGAATCCGGCGCCAAGCAGGACCGCCCCGGCTGGGGCGCCCTCACGCACGAGGCCCGTGATCGCGACGGTCGCCGGTTCGACGCGGTCGTCGTCTACGCGACCTCGCGGCTGGCGCGCGACCGGCTCGTCGCCGCGCTCTATGAGCGGGAGCTGCGGCAATGCGGCGTCGAGATCCACTACGCGACCGGCGCGGGCGACCCCACGACCCCGGAGGGCTCGCTGTTCGTGGGCATGCAGCAGCTGTGGGACGAGTTCGAGCGGGTCAAGCTCGCGCGCGAGACCAAGCGCGGGATGCGCGAGGCGAGCGAGCAGGGCTACCGCGTGGGGGGTCGAGCCCCCTACGGCTACCGCCGAGTGCTCGAGGGCCTGCCCGCGGGCCACCTGGGGGACCGGGAGAAGCATCGCGTCACGTTGGAGCCCGATCCGGAGCAGGCAGCGGTGGTCGCCGAGATCTTCGACCTCTACGCCCGTCGCGGCAAGTCGCTCAAGGCGATCGCCGACCTTCTCAACCAGCCGGGAGGCCCGCCCTCCCCTCGCCACGTCGACAGCGCGCGCAACCTCCGCAACCACTGGGCCGCCTCGACGATCCGCTCGATGCTGGCCAACCCCACCTACACCGGGGCGACCGTCTGGAACCGCCTGGACTTCGCGTCGGCCCGCCAGTTCGGCGGCGGCGCGCGTCAGCGTGCCCGTGAGGAGTGGACCATTACCGAGCACACCCACCTGCCGCTCGTCGACCCGGAGACCTTCACCGCTGCCCAGGACCGCCTGGCCAGCCGCAAGCGGGGGCCGCGCGAGGCAACCAAGCGCAAGTACCTGCTCGCGGGCATCATCCGCTGCAACGCCGGCCACCAGCCCCTGTCCATGCACGGCAAACGCCGCAAGGGACACACGTACTACGCCTGCTCATACGGGACCGACTACGGCGAGACCGCCGCCGCCGAGGTCCACGGTGGCGCCAAGTGGATCTACCTGCGCGAGGACCATGTGCTCGATCTCGTGGAGCGCTTCCTCGCGCAACGAGTCTTCGGACCGCTGCGTCTGGACCGCCTGGAGAAGCAGCTCGCGGCCGAACGGCGCGGGCGCCGAACGGAGGGCCAGCGCGCCGCCAAGCGCCTCCGCGACCAGATCGCCGACCTCGACCGCCGGATGAAGGCCCAGGTCCAGGCCCTCGAAGCCGGTGTCGAACCGGAGCTCGTCGCCGAGCGCATCGCCGAGTTGCGAGCGGACCGCGAGACCGCCCAAGCCACGCTCGCCGACCTGCACCCGCAGGACGTCGACGAGCGGGAGGACGTCCTGGCCGAGCGCCTGCGCCGCGTGCCCGACCTGACCCAGGCCTACCGCGACGCCACACCCGAGATCCAGCGCCAGACGCTCGACGCCTTCGACATCCAGGTTCTCGTCGACAAGCCCAACGGCCGGATCGAGATCTCCGCGACCATCAGCGACCAGGTCGCGGCCGCCCTGGAGAACGAGAAGACCCTCCGTGAGGAGGGCCTGATCGTCACCAGTAGTGACATAGCGGGGGCAGGATTCGAACCTGCGACCTTCGGGTTATGAGCCCGACGAGCTACCTGACTGCTCCACCCCGCGTCGGTGTGTTGCGGCGAGGGACTATAGCAGCGCGTTCACGTGGGCGTCACGCGCCGCGGGGGTCTCAGACCGCGACGCCGATGCCGCCGCGGCCGCGCATGACGAGGTGGGCCATCTGGTCGCCGAGCTGGCGGGGGGTCCAGGTGTCGGGCTCGGCGAGGAGGGCGCGGGCGGCGCTCTCCCCCAGGCCGACGACGACGTAGCCCAGCAGCCGGCCCTGGCGCTCGGCGTCCTCGACGCCCTGGTTGGCGAGCCAGGCCTGGGCGAGCGCGCCGATGGTCTCGATCTGCTTCTCGCGACCGCGCTGGACGCGGCGGTTGATCGCGGCGTCGGTCCCGCCTGCCCCGAGGAAGATCACCTGGAAGGCGGCCGGCGAATCGACCACGGCCTGGAGGAACGCGGTCAGGGCATCCGAGATCAGGGGCTCGATGTCCCCCGTCTCCAGCCGCTCCGGCAGGGCCGCGCCGATCGCGTCGAGGATCCGCTCCTCCTCGCGCCGCAGCAGCTCGCCGAACAGCGCCTCCTTGCCCGGGAAGCTGCTGTAGACCACCGGCTTCGACACGCCGGCCCGGCGCGCGATCGACTCCATCGACGCGCCCTCGTACCCGCGCTCGAGGAAGACCTCGAAGGCCGCGTCCAGGATCATCGGCCGGCGCCGCTCGGGCCCCAGGTGCGCCGCCCGCGGGCGCGTCCCGCCGCGGGCGTTCGCCGCCGCGCGGGTCGCCGCCTTCCCGGCTTTGGCCACCGCCTTGCGGGCGGACTTGGCGGTCTGGGGCAGGGCGGAGCGCGTCGATTTGGGCATCAGCGTGGGGGCAGGAGACGGGGCGACCCAGTCGGCGGAAGTGGCCGCAAACCCCGTCGGGGTGGAACGTTTCGCTGACTACCCTACCGCCAGTACCGGCCGTCTCCGACGGGCTCTCGTCACATCACCCCGGATCGGCGGGGTGCTCGCTCGCCCGGCCTTTCCGTCCCGGCGCCCGGCGGTGGGACGGATAGCCTGCCGCCATGCGCCTGGCCGCCGTCGACCTGGGTTCCAACTCGACCCGCCTCCTGATCGCCGACCTCGACGACGAGGGCCGCCTGACCGAGCTCGAACGGCGCAGCACCGTCACCCGCCTCGGCCAGGGCGTCGACCGCGACGGCCGCCTGAACCCGACCGCCGTCACCCGCGTCACCGACGAGCTGGCCGTCGTCCGCCGGCTGCTCGACGAGCACCGGGTCGAGCGGGTCGTCGGCGTCCTCACCAGCGCCGTCCGCGACGCCGAGGACGGCGCCGCCTTCACCGCCCGCGTCCGCGACGAGTTCGGGATCGACGCCCGCACCATCCCCGGCGAGCAGGAGGCGGCCCTGACCTTCCTCGGCGCCACCAGCGGCCGCGCCCCGAGCAACGACCGGATCGCCGTGGTCGACGTCGGCGGCGGCAGCACCGAGTTCGTGATCGGCCGCGGCCAGGAGGTCGAGTTCCGCGTCTCGACCCAGGCCGGCGTCGTCCGCCAGACCGAGCGCCACGTCGACCACGACCCGCCCCGCCACGACGAGCTGACCGCGATGGCCGAGGACGTCCGCGCGATCTTCGCCGCCGCCGTGCCCGAGGAGGTCCGCCGCGGGGTCGACGCGATCATCGCCGTCGCCGGCACCGCCACGTCGTGCGCCGCGATCGCCCAGGAGCTCGACCCCTACGACGCCGACCGCGTCCATGGCTACCGGCTGACGCTGGCCGAGATCGAGTCGCTGCTGGCCCGGCTGGCCCAGATGGACGAGCCCGAGCGGCGCCGCGTCCCCGGCCTCCAGCCCGACCGCGCCCCGACCATCGTCGCCGGCTGTGTGCTGCTCTCCAACGCCCTGCGGCAGTTCGACGCCGTCGCCTGCGAGGTCTCCGAGCACGACATCCTGCGCGGCGCGGTGATCGCCGCCGCCACCGGCCAGCTCTGAGCCGGCCGGCCTCCGCCCGTCCCTCAGGCCAGGTTCGACTTGCGCGGGTAGGCGACCGCCGGATCGGTCAGGACGTTGACCAGCGACGGCAGCCCCGACGCCAGCGCCCGCTCGAGCGCCGGCCGCAGGTCGTCCGGCCGCTCGACCAGCTCGCCGTGCCCGCCCAGCGCCTGCACCACCTGGTCGTAGCGCGTGCCCGGTCGCAGGTCCGCCACCACCGAGTAGCCGTAGAGGAACTCCATCGGGTGCTTCTCCAGCGCCCAGATGCCGTTGTTGCCCATCACCGACACCACCGGCACCCCGTGCCGCGCCAGCGTGTCGTACTCCATCCCGCTGAAGCCGAACGCGCCGTCGCCCTGCAGCAGCACCACCTGCCGGTCGGGGTGGGCCAGCTTCGCCGCCAGCGCGTAGCCCGGCCCCGAGCCGAGGCAGCCGAACGGCCCGGGGTCGAGCCACGCCCCCGGCACGTAGCTGTCGATCACGCGCCCGGCGTAGCTGCCGAAGTCGCCGCCGTCGATCACCACGATCGCGTCGCGGTCGAGCATCTGGGCCAGCTCGCCGTAGAGCCGCATCGGGTGCAGCGGCGCCCGATCGTCGGCCAGCTCGGCCCGCTCCCGCTCCCGCTTCTCCGTCTCGGCCGCCCGCAGGTCGCGCAGCCACGCCCCACGGGCGGTCGCGACCGTCGCCGCCGGCGGCGCGTCGCCGGCCGCGGCCAGCGCGCCGAGGATCTCCGGCAGGCCGCCGTAGAGCGCCGCCGCCACCGGCCGCGGATGGTCGCGCTCGGGCTCGATCCGGTCGACGACGATCAGCTCCGTCTCGGGCCCGAAGGCGTCGCCGAAGCCGAGCCGGAAGTCCATCGGCACCCCCACCACCACCGCCACGTCGGCCTGGCCGAGCGCCTGCCCGCGCGTGCGCGCGAACGCCAGCTCGTGGTCGGCCGCGACCACCCCGCGGGCCATCCCGTTCATGAAGACCGGCGTCCGCAGCGCCTCGGCCAGCCGCAGCAGCGCGACCTCGCCGTGGCCCCACCAGACGTTGGTCCCGGCCATGATCACCGGCCGCTCGGCGTCGCGCAGCAGCGCCACCGCCCGGTCGAGGGCGGAGCCGTCCGGGGCCGGCCCGACCGCCGGCGCCCCTGCGCCGCCGTAGGGGCCGTCGGCCAGTGCGCCGGGCGTGCCCGGGTCGTCGGCCTCGGTGAAGACGTGGTCGAGCGGGAAGTCGACGAAGGCCGCCCCCGACGGCGCCCCGCAGGCCGCCCGCAGCGCATCGTCGACCAGCCCGGGGATCTCGCCCGGGGCCTCGGCGGTGGCCGCGAAGCGGGTCAGCGGCCGCACGAACGGCACGTGGTCCATCTCCTGCAGCGAGCCCATCCCCCACCGCAGCGCCGGCGCGCGTCCGCCCAGCACCACCAGCGGCGACTGGTTCTCCTGCGCCGAGCCGAGGGCGCTCATCCCGTTGGTGACGCCGGGGCCGGCGGTCAGCGCCGCCACGCCCGGCGTGCGGGTGACCTTCGACCAGCCCTCGGCGGCGAACGCCGCGGTCTGCTCGTGGCGGGTGTCGACCAGCCGGATGCCCTCGCTGCGGCAGCCGTCGTAGAGCGAGAACAGGTGCCCGCCGGAGAGCGTGAAGAGGGTGTCGATCCCGCTCGCCCGCAGTCGTCGCGCGATCAGCCGGCCGCCGTGGAAGCGCTCCGGCTCGGCGCCGGCGGTCGCGTCGTTCGTCATGCGCCCGACCCTATCCGCGGGGGCGGACCCGGAGCCACCGGCGGCCCTCAGGCCTGGTCCCGGTCGTGAGCCAGCTCGCCCAGCCGCCGCTCCAGCTCGCCGGTCGGCTCCTCGGCGCGGCCGGCCAGCAGCGGGGCGTGGAGCCGGACCGGCGTCCGCTTGCCCTTGACCGGCGCCGGCGGCCGGCCGGAGATCGTCCCGTGGTCGCGACGCAGGCGGCGGCGGGTCTCCTCGGTGAAGAGCACGACGTCGCCGGTCTGGCGGGTGATCGCCTCGACCCGGTGGGCGGTGTTGACCGCGTCGCCGATGACGGTGAAGGTCACCCGGTTGCCGCCGCCGATCGTGCCGGCGACGACCGTCCCGCTGTTGACCCCGATCCCGACCTGGAGCCGGCGCCCGAACCGCTGGCGGACCGCGCGGGCGACCTCGATCGTCGCCGTGACCGCCGCGTCGGCGTGGTCGGTGAGGGCGACTGGGGCGCCGAAGACGGCCAGCAGCCCGTCGCCCTGGAAGGCGTTGGCGCTGCCGCCGTAGCGCTCCAGCACCGGCACCACCACCTCGTAGAACTCGTTCAGCAGCGCGAAGACCTCGTGCGCGTTGGCCGACTCGGCGAAGGCGGTGAAGCCGCGGATGTCGATGAAGGCGACGGTCACCTCGCGCAGCTCGCCCTCCAGCCGCGGGCCCTCGTCCAGCAGCCGCTCGGCGACCACCGGATCGACGTAGGCGTCGAGCGCCTCGTGCAGCCGGTCGCGCTCGCGCAGGCCCTCCAGCGCGACGTTGAAGGAGCGCGCCAGGCGACCGATCTCGTCGCCGCCGAGGACCGGCGCGCGGGTCCCGAGGTCACCGCCGGCGACCCGCTCGGTGGTCTGCTGGAGCGCCCGCAGCGGGGCGATGAAGCTGCGGGCCAGCAGCGCCGAGAGGCCGAGGGCGATCGTGGCGCTGACGGTCAGCGCGACCGCCACGCCGAGGCCGAAGCCGGAGAGGCCGGTGTCGCCGTTGCTGAAGCCGGCCACGATCCCGCCGGTCACCACCGTGATCAGCGGCACCCCGACCAGCAGCCGCCAGCGCAGCGAGAGGGTCGCGTCCAGGTAGGAGTTGTCCGGCAGCACCGGCGCGATCGCCTCGACCACCGGCCGCAGCACCAGCTCCAGCTCCAGGAAGCGGACGAGGATGCCGGCGCTGATCACCACCGTCGCCGCCAGCCCGAGCGCGAAGCCGCTGGGGAAGACGGCCAGGCCGGCGATCAGGCAGATCGCGACGATCGTCAGCGTCGCCCAGATCAGGGTCCGGACCGCGGCCCCGGCGGCGACCATCCGCAGCGGCAGCCCGGTGAGGGCCCGCCAGGCGGTGATCGCCTCGGCGACGCCGTCCTCGGGATCGCGGCCGTGCCAGCGGGCGGCGTCGGCCAGGGCCGGCCGCGCGGCCCGCAGGACGACGAGGTTCTCGATCAGGGTCAGGCCCTGGGCGACGGCGAAGATCGCCAGCCACTCCCCCAGCGAGAGGCTGACGTAGCGGGCCAGGACCAGCAGGCCGCAGAGCACCACGACGTGCGCCTGCGCCACCACCAGCAGCACCGCGACGTACGGATAGCGGGCGCCGAGACGACGGTAGAGCTCGTGCAGCGGGCGCCGGGGCACGGAGGGATTGTCCCAAGAACGGCGGCGCACGATCGAACTCCCGTTCGACCGTCCAGCTCGGATCAAATTTCGTCTTGACTTATATAAGTCGCTGCGCAAATATCGTCGCCGTGCACGCGTTCGACGTCCTCGGAGACCCGGTTCGCCGCCGGATCCTCGAGCTGCTCGCCGATGGGGAGCAGGCCGCCGGCCAGGTCGCCGACGCGATCCGCCGCGAGTTCGGCATCAGCCAGCCGGCCGTCTCGCAGCACCTGCGGGTGCTGCGCGAGCACGGCTTCGCGACCGTCCGCCCCGAGGGCACGCGGCGGCTCTACGCCGTCGACGCCCGCGGGGTCCACGAGGCCCGCGAGTGGCTGAGCGCCTTCGACCGCTTCTGGATCGGGCCGCTGGCCGCGCTCGACACCGAGCTGGCGCGCGGGCGCCGTGCACGCCGGCTGGCCGCCGAGGGCGAGCCGGCCGCGAACCGGGAACCCGAGGAACAGGAGTAGCCATGCTGGACGTCGAGGGGCAGTTGGGCGCGGTCGCGCGCGCGGTCCGGACCGAGGAGGTCGACGGCGAGCCGACGCACATCCAGACGATCGGCCAGGAGTACCCCTCCCCGATCGACGACGTCTGGGAGGCGGTCACCACCGGCGAGCGGATCGCCCGCTGGTTCCTGCCGGTCTCGGGCGACCTGCGCCTCGGCGGCCGCTACCAGCTGCAGGGCAACGCCGGCGGCGAGGTGCTGGCCTGCGATCCCCCGCGCGACGGCCGCGCCAGCTACCGCGTGACCTGGGAGTACGGCCCCGGCGTCACCTGGCTGACCGTGCGGCTGACGGCGATCGCCGACGACCGCACGCGGGTCGAGCTGGAGCACGCCGCCCGCGTCGCCGACGTGCCCGCCGGCTGGTGGCAGCAGTACGGCCCCGGCGCGACCGGGATCGGCTGGGACCACGGGCTGCTGGGCCTGGCGCTGCACCTGGGCACCCAGGACGTCTCGATCCCGCCCGAGGAGGGCGCCGCCTGGATCGCCTCCGACGAGGGCGCCCGCTTCACCCGCGGGGCGGCCGATCGCTGGGCCGCGGCCCACGTCGCCGGCGGCGGCGATCCCGAGGCCGCCGGCCGCGCCGCCGACGCCGCGTACGGCTTCTTCACCGGCCGCGACCCGAACGGCTAGCCCGCCCCGTCAGGGCTCGCGCGGCGGCAGCTTGGCCGCGACCGCCGCCGCGTCGAGCCCGTCGACGGCCACCAGCTTGTCGCGCGAGAGCTGGCCCTGGACCAGCTCGATCCGTCCCCGCGCGACCCCCAGCTCGCGGGCCAGCAGCCGGCAGAGGGCGACGTTCGCGCGGCCGTCGACCGGCGGCGCCGAGACCCGCACCAGCAGCCGCTCGCCGCGCCAGCCGACGAGCGCGTCGCGGCCGCCGCGGGGTTGCAGCCGCACCGGGATCGTCGTCCGCTCGCTCACGAGCCGGTACCGTAGAGGAGACGGTTCGCAGCCAACTCGGTGGCGCGCGTGGCCGGCCCCGGGGACGATCGCCCGATCGCCCGCGCCGACCGCAACCTTCGCCGGGGTGGCGTGTTTCGACCCCGCGGACCCAGGATCCCCGTGGAAGTCTCTGCGCTCGATACCGCCCCCGCCCTGCGCGGCCCCTCGACCCTGCTGCGCCTGCAGGGCGACGAGCGGCTCGTCGCGCTGACCCGGCGCGGCAACCAGGCCGCCTACGAGGTCCTGGTCCAGCGGTACCAGTCGCGGCTGCTCGCCTTCTGCCGCCACATGCTCGGCAGCCGCGAGGACGCCGAGGACGTGCTCCAGGAGGTCTTCGCCAACGCCTTCAACGCGATCATCGGCGACGACCGGTCGATCAACGTCCGTCCCTGGCTCTACCGGATCGCGCGCAACCGCTGCCTCAACCACCTGCGCAAGATCCAGCCGGTCGGCGTCGACACGATGGACGACCGGATCGCGGACAACGGCACGTCGGCTGCCGACACCGCCCACCGCCGCGAGGAGTTCCGCGAGCTGCTCGGCGACGTCCGCGCGCTGCCGGAGACCCAGCGGACCGCCCTGCTGCTGCGCGAGATCGACGCCCTCTCCTACGACCAGATCGCCGAGGCGATGGACACCACGGTGCCCAGCGTCAAGTCGCTGCTGGTGCGGGCCCGCGTCGCGCTCGCCGAGGCCTCGGAGGCCCGCAACCTGACCTGCGAGGAGGTCCGGGACGAGCTGGGCGAGGTCGCCGAGTCGCTGCGCCGGATCAGCCCGCCGGTCCGCCGGCACCTGAAGGAGTGCGAGCGCTGCGCCGCGTTCCAGACCCACCTGAAGGCGAACAACCGCGCGCTGCAGGCGATCTTCCCGATCGGGCCGCTGGTGCTGGCCAAGAAGCTGCTGGCCCACGTCACCGCCGGCGCCGGTGCCTCGAGCGGCGCGGCGGTCGGCGGCGCCGCGGCCAGCTCGGTCACCGGCGGCCTGGTCACCACCGGCGTCTCGGCGCTGGCGACGAAGACCGCCGCCGGCCTCGCCGCCGCCGCGCTCGTGACCGCCGGCGCGGTCGAGGTCGACCACGCCCGCAGCCTCAGCCGCGCGACCGCGATCGAGCTGGAGGCGCCGGTCCGCGCCGCCGCCCCTGCGCCGGTGCCGGTGCCGACCGTCCACGTGCCGGCCGCGGCCCCCGCGACGCCCCCGAAGGCGACGCCGGCCGAGCCCGACCGCACGCTCGCCTCGGTCGCCGCGGCCACCACCGAGGCCGCGCGCGCCTCGACCCGCACGACGACCTCGACCACGACGTCGACGGCGACCACCACCACGACCGTCCCGCCGACCACCGCCACCGCGACGACCGCGGTGCCGCCGCCGACGACCGGCACCACCACCGGCCCGACGACCGCGCCGACCACGACCGTGCCGCCGATCGACAGCGGCGAGCAGACCGTGACGCTGCCGAAGGTGCCGACGACGCCGAAGAAGCCGGGCACCACGACGCCCACGCCCGGCGGCACCACCACGGCGCCGACCGGGACCGGCACCAGCGGCACGCCCGAGTCGACGACGCCGGCCGCCCCCGCTCCGACGCCGACCCCGGGCGCCGGCGGCCAGCTGGCCGCGCCGCAGCTGCAGGCCCGTCCCCGTGGCGTCGCCAAGGCGCGACCGCGCGCAACGCTGCGGATCGGCCGCGGGGTCGCCGGCTTCCGGATCGCCGCCGCCCGCCGGGCGCGCTGAGCCCGCGGACGCGCCGCCGGGCTCCGGCTCCGGCTAGGGCGCCTCGGTCCCGAACGCGACGCCGTAGAAGGGCGTCCGCATCGGGCCGTTCGAGCCGGCCAGGCGGATGTTCGGCACCACCGGCGAGCTCTGGGTCCGCAGCGACATGTCGAGCACGCGGTCGCGGGTGCCCTCGACGTCGGGCAGCAGCAGCAGCCGCACGCCGTACCAGATCCGTCCGTCGCGGCGGAACTGGTAGCGGACCAGCCAGCCGGCGTTGTCCTTGCCGATCTTCACCCGGCCCTCGCCGCGGAGCTGGAAGTCGGAGCCGGGGATCGCCGCGAACTCGGCCCGGATCTGGCGCACGATCGGCACCATCCGGACGCTCAGCTGCGCGATCGGGGCGCCGGCCGGCTCCGGTCGCGGCGGGGCGGCCCCGCCGTCGCGGAAGACCAGCGTCTCCTCGCCGCGCTTCGGGATCCGCTTGCCGTCGGGACCGGTCTGCCAGACGGGCGCGACGTGCAGCCGCAGCAGCTCGCCCGGCCCGGCCGCCTCGCGACGGGTGCGGTCGTCGAAGCGGGTGTTGAAGGTCAGCGGCCCGCGGATCACCACCTGGGTCTCGGGCCGGGCGCGGCCGAGCAGGAAGGCGGTGATCGCCGCGGCCAGCACCAGCACGGCGACGGCCACCGCGATCCAGACCCGGCGCGGGATCCGGCGGGCGCGCGGGGCGACGACGTCGACCAGGGACGGGCCGTACTCGGGGCGGGCGATCGGCACGCAGGCGAGGGTACCGACCGTCCGCCCGCGCCGGCCTCACCGACGCGGGCCGGGCGCCGGTCGGCGCTCAGGCGCCGATGTCGAAGAGCGCGTCGAGGTCGTGGCGGCTGAAGGCCTCGAACGCGACCATCGTCTGGGTCCGCTCGATCCCGTCGAGCTGGGAGATCCGGCCGGTCACCACCTCGGCCAGCCGGTCGTGCTGGGGCACGCGGACGATCGCCACGTAGTCCCAGTCGCCGGTCACCGAGTAGGCCTCGCCGACGCCGTCGACCTCGGCCAGCCGCTCGCCGAAGTCGCCCAGCGCGCTGCGGCTGGTCTGGATCAGCACGATCGCGGTCGCGGCAGCCATCTCGTCCCCCTAGATCTCGATCGAGGCGCCCGGGGCCAGGACCTCGACGCGGGCGATCCCGGCGTTCTCGACGTCCTGCTTGAAGGCCCCGGCGTCGGTCTCGATCGGCGGGAAGGTGTCGTAGTGGACCGGCACCACGACCGGCGCGCCGACCAGCCGCGCGGCCTCGACGCCGTCGTGGCGGTCCATCGTGTAGTGGCCGCCGATCGGGATCAGCGCCGCGTCCAGCCGGTCGCGCTTGCCGGGCAGGGCCAGGTCGCTGAAGAGCGCGGTGTCGCCCAGGTGGTAGATCGTCTTGCCGCCGAAGTGGATCACCAGGCCGGCCGGGATCGCGACCGTGCCCTTCGGCGTGGTGTTCGTGTGCCAGGCGGGGACCAGGCGCACCCAGCCGCCCTCGAAGGCGACGGTGCCGCCCAGGTTAGGGTCGGCGACGTCCAGCCCCTCCTCCGCCAGCTCGTTGGCGATCTCGACGATCGCCACCACCCTCGCGCCGGTCCGCTTGGCGATCGGCACGGTGTCGCCGTAGTGGTCGCCGTGCCCGTGGGTCAGCAGGATCACGTCCGGCGACAGGTCGTCGGCGGCGGTCACGGCCTTCGGGTTGCCGGTCAGGAACGGATCGACGAGGACCGACCGACCGTCGGCCTCGAGCAGCACGGCGGACTGGCCGAGGAAGGTGAGCTTGGTCATGGGCGGGGCTCCTCCGGAGACGGGGCGTCGGGGGACGGGGTGGTGCGCTGGCGCTCCAGCTCGCTGGCCAGCTCGAAGCCGACGGTCACGCCGACCAGCATCGCCAGCCGCGACTCGTCGGCCAGCAGCGCGTGCAGGCGGGCGCTCCGCTGCTGCGGGTCGGGCTCGTTGGCGGCGGAGTCGACCTGCTGCTCGTGGCCCTGGCTGAACCAGCCGCCGTCCTGCAGCGCACCGTCGATGATCCGCTGCAGTCCGGGGACGGCGTGGGTCACGATCTGCTCGGCCCGCCGCAGCCGCTGCGGGTCGCTGATGGCGCGGACGGCGGCGTCGACCTCGTCGGCGGTGTAGGGAGCGTCGGGCACCAGGTTGAGCATAGGCCGTCGGCGGGTTCGGGCGGGTTGGTGGTGGGTAGGGCGGGGCCGGGCGGCCCGGGGTGAACGTCACATGCCGGGGCGCGACGCGAGCGCCGCGTGACGTCGACCGTCACGGGCGGTGGGGAACGTTGCACGGCACGCCCGACCGCCTCGGCATGTGACGTTGCCCACCGCCGCGCGCCCGAACGTCCCCGTGCCGGGGACCGCCCCCGCGCCGAGGAACCCGATGCCGCGCCGCACCCGCGGACCGCCGACCCCACCCGGCGACCGCCGCCGCCCGCGGGTGGTCCGGCGACCGGCTACTTCCCGGCGGCGGAGAGCGCCAGCCCGAGCGGCAGGCCGACCACGACGCCGAGCACCGCCGCCAGCGGGGCGCCGGCGACCGCGACGGCCGAGACGGCGAGGGCCACGACCAGCATCGTGGCGGCGCCGAGCAGGTCGCCGTCGACCGACTCGCGCCGCTGACGGGCCCGCAGCTCGGCGACGATCCAGGCGGTCGCCAGGGCCGTCGCCGCCCCGCCGGCACCGCAGTAGAACGCCGCCCCGTCGGCCTGGGCGGCCAGCGCCAGGCCACCCGCACCGGCGACGACGAAGGTCAGCAGCACGACCAGGCTGCCGACCAGCCCGGCCCGGCGCTCCCACAGCCAGCCGAAGACGCCGAGCGTGCCGACGATCGCCAGCGCGTGCCAGGCGCTGGCGTAGACGAAGGGGGCGACCGCGTAGCGCCACGGCTGCATGTCGCCGGCCAGGCCGCCGAACAGCAGCAGGTCGGGACGCTCGACCACTTGGGCGACCGGGATCCCGATCAGCGAGACGAGCACCAGCGCCAGCGTCACCCACGGGCGGCGCTCGCCGATCCCGTCGTAGGCGCTGGTCCGGCGCCGTGGCTCGCGCCGCAGCCGCGACCCGCGCCTGGCCTTCGGCGGCTTGCCGGCCTTGGGTGGCTTCGGCGGCTTCGTCCGGCCGCGGCGGCGGAGCTTGCGGAGCGGGACGACGACCTCGTCGTCCGGATCGGCCGGCATCGCCGGCTCGTCGGCGGCGGGATCCTGCAGCAGCGCCTCGAGATCGCCGTCCTTGCGCTCCAGCCGCGGTGCGCGACGGCGCAGGCGGGTGCCGCAGTACGGGCACTCGGTCACGAAGCTCGAGACCTGCTGCCCGCAGCTGCGGCACACCGTGAAGAGCTCTGCCGCACCCGCCATCACTTCGATTGTAGGACGGCGGGAGCGGAGTGCGTGGCCGGTTGCCGTCGAACGTCCGCGACAGGCCCCGGCGGGCGCTCCGGCGCGGCCCCCGGGGCCTTGCCGAACGCCCGTCGCCAGCGGCTCAGGCGATCGTGATCTGCGGATCCAGGTAGACGTCCTGGATCGCGTTGAGGAGCGCGATGCCCTCCTCGACCGGGCGCTGGAAGGCCTTGCGACCGGAGATCAGGCCGGTGCCGCCCGCGCGCTTGTTGATGACCGCGGTCTTGACCGCCTCGGCCAGGTCGCTGGCCCCCGACGACGCGCCGCCGGAGTTGATCAGGCCCGCGCGGCCGGAGTAGCAGTTGAGGACCTGGTAGCGGGTCAGGTCGATCGGGTGATCGGTGGTCAGCTCGTCGTAGACCAGCTTGTGGGTCTTGCCGAAGCCCGAGCCCATCGCCGGGTAGCCGCCGTTGTTCTCCGGCAGCTTCTGCTTGATGATGTCGGCCTCGATCGTGACGCCCAGGTGGTTGGCCTGCGCGGTCAGGTCGGCGGCGACGTGGTAGTCGACCCCGTCCTTCTTGAAGCCCGAGTTGCGCAGGTAGCACCAGAGGACGGTGTACATGCCGAGGCGGTGGGCCTCCTCGAACGCGCGCGCGATCTCGACCAGCTGGCGGGTCGACTGCTCGCTGCCGAAGTAGATCGTCGCGCCGACGCCGGTGGCGCCCAGCTCCCAGGCGCGCTGGACCGACGAGAACTCGACCTGGTCGAACTGGTTCGGCAGCCGCAGCAGCTCGTTGTGGTTGATCTTGACGATGAAGGGGATCTTGTGGGCCCACTTGCGGCTGACCGCGCCGAGCACGCCGAGGGTCGAGGCGACGGCGTTGCAACCGCCCTCGTGCGCCAGCTCGACGATGTTCTCGGGGTCGAAGTAGCGCGGGTTGGGCGCGAAGCTGGCGCCCGCCGAGTGCTCGATGCCCTGGTCGACCGGCAGGATCGAGACGTAGCCCGTGCCGCCCAGGCGACCGTGGTCGAAGAGGCCCTGGAGGTTGCGCAGGACCTGGTTGCTGCGGTCGGTCTGGGAGTAGATCCGGTCGACGAAGTCGGGGCCGGGCAGGTGCAGCGTGGAGGCGTCGACCGTGGTGGACCGGTGCCCCAGGAGGGACTCGGCCTCGTCACCGAGCAGCTCGGTCACGCGGTCGATGGACGATGCGGTCTGGACAGCCATGTCGTTCCTTCGGATTCGGTGTTGCGATCCGGGGCTTCCCGGTGATGCGGGCCCGATCGCCACTCGGCGTCCGTGACCCCTCCGCCGCCCCCCACGGGACGAACCCGCCGGCCCGCGGATGGACCACGAACCGACGGCACGGCGGGCGGCAGGCCGTGCCGGAGGCGCCGCATGGTACTAGGAGCGAGCGTGTCGAGACGCGGCCCTCCTGTGCCAATCCTGCGCGGAAGTGCGCCAATTCAGCGCCGGATGGTCTGGAGCCGCCTCTGAGCCGATAGACCGCAGCCATGCCCGGTCCGCCCGCTCCCCCGCCCCTCCCGCGTGGTCGCTGACGCTGGTTCCCGCCGGGGATCGTGGTCGCGCCGGCGCCCGCTGCGACCCCCGCCGCCGCTGCTGCCGCTGGCCCTGCTCGCCGCGATCGTCGGCGGCTGGTTCGCGACGACCCGCCAGCGCGCCCCGCGTCCCGGGCCTCGCTCGGCCCTCGCCGCCGACGCCAGCGCCGTCGCGACGGCGCTGGCCCGCGGCCCGGCCCGGGTGCGGGTGGTCGAGGTGCTCGACGGCGACACGGTCCGGGTCGCGGTCGGTGGTCGTGCTCCCGGACGGCCGGGGCGGGCGACCGTCCGCTACCTGGGGGTCGACGCGCCCGAGTCGGTCGATCCGCGGCGGCCCGTCGGCTGCTACGGCCCCGCGGCGGCGCGGGCCAACCGCCGCTGGACGCTCGGTCGCCGGGTGCGGCTGCGGTTCGACCGCGAGCGCGTCGACCGCTACGGCCGGCTGCTGGCCGCGGTCCGACCGCTCGGCGACCGGCGGACGGTCAGCGAGCGGCTGGTGGCCGAGGGCTACGCGACCGTGCTGACGATCCCGCCGAACGGCGCGACCGCCGACCGGCTGCGAGCGCTGGAGCGGCGGGCGCGGCGACAGCGGCGCGGGCTCTGGGGCGCCTGCCGCGGCGGCCCCGGCGAACGGCGCGCGGGCCGCCGTCGGGTCCGCCTCGCGCCGCCTCCGGCGCGGCGCTCGGGCTCCGTCGCGGCCCCGCTGCGGCCGGCCTCCCGGCGCCCGCCGGCCCCGGGCGACGGCCCGGCGATCGTCTACGCTGCGGGCGGTGAATGCGCCCCGACCACGTTCCCGCAGGTCGCTCGACGAGCTGGAGCGCCGCCTCGCGCGGGAGACGGAGCTCGCCCAGCAGCAGCGCGAGAAGACGCTGCGCGCCGCCCAGCGGCGCGAGGCGGAGCGGCGGTTCGACGCGGTCAAGCGGCGGCGGACGCTGCGCTACCTGGCGCTGGTCACGGTCCTGATCCTGACCGCGGTGCTGGTCACCCTGGTCATGTTCCGCGTCCTCAGTCTCGTCTTCGACTGATCGCCGGCGCCGCCGGGCTCGGCACCTCGCGCGCGAGTACAGGCGCCCCGACGGTCGCTCGCCGACCGCGATGCGGATGGCGCGACGGCGCTCCCAGGCACGCGCGCCGTGCGCCCGACCGCGGGCGGCCCGACGGGGCCGGACCGCGTCGCAGGGCGGATCGACGCTAGATTGACCTGCGTACCATGGCTCGCCGATCGCTTCGACCTCACCTGAACCAGATCCGCACGTGGGTGCGCCAGGGCCGCACGGACGCCTGGATCGCCCACCAGCTGGAGGTCACCGGGCAGCAGATCGCCGCCTTCAAGGAGGAGAACGAGCTGACCGCGGCCGCGCCCGACGATCCGCTGGCCGTCGTCGCGCCGGAGGAGGTCGACCTGCGGGCCGAGGACGACGCCCAGATCGCCGCCGAGCTGGAGGCCGCCGAGGCCGAGCGCAAGGCCGAGGAGGAGCGCAAGGCCGCCGAGGAGGCCGAGAAGGCCGCCGCCCGTGCCGCCGCCGGCGAGGACGAGGCCGACGACGAGGACGGCGACAAGCCGAAGCGCCGCCGCCGTGGGGGCCGCCGTCGCCGCCGCGGTGACGCCTCGACCACCACCTTCGAGGGCACGTTCGACCACGGCGAGGAGGGCTACGGCCTGTGGCTCGACCCGGCCGTCGCCGACGCCGGCGTCTACGCCGAGCACTGGGCCGGTCACCGTCCGGTCGAGGTCGTCGTCGAGGCCGACCAGATCATCATCCGCCGCGCCGGCGAGGCGGACGGCGGCGACGAGGAGTAGTCCCGCCGCCGGCGCCCCGCGCCGGCAGCTCTCGGGGCGGCCGAGCGCCGACCCCACCGTTCGCAGGGCGCCCACCGGGCGCCCTCGCTCGTTCAAGGCCCCGCCCGCTCAGCGCTGCTCGTCGCGCGCGATCAGGCGGCCGCCGCCCCAGTCCTGGGCCTGGCTCAGGTAGTGGTGGAAGGCGGCGTCGAGCAGGCGGGCGTCCCAGGCGTCCGGGTCCTCGGGCGCGATCCGGGCCGCCAGGTCGAGCGCCCAGCCGGTGCCGGACTCGTAGAGGGCGACCAGCTCGCCGACGGTGAAGGCCCCGCCCAGCCGCCGGCGCAGCTCGTCGTAGAGCGCCTCGGTGACCACGGTCGCCCGGCGCGCCGCCGGGCCGTCGAGGTCGGCGAGGTAGCGCTCGCCCGCCCGCCACTGATCGATCGCCAGCATCACCCGCATCTGCGGTTGAGGCTAGCGGGCCGCCTCCCGCGGCCCGCTAGCCCCGACCGGAACCGGACGTGCGCCATCGCGTCGACCCTCCCGATCGACCCGATCCCGCCCCTCCGGCGTCGACACGGCGCGCGCTCGGCCGGCCCCGAGGGCCGGCGGCGCGGCTGCGTCAGTCCTTCGGCAGCCCGCTCACGACGTAGACCCGCTCGCCCTCGCGCACCATGCCCAGCTGGCGGGCGGCGGCGGCCAGGCCGCGCTCGGTGGTCAACCGCGCCTTCTCCGCCTTCAGCCGCTGCTCGGTCTGGGTCAGCTGCGTCAGCCGCTGCTGCTGCTGGGCGGCGTCGTCGCGGGCGCCGAACCAGTCGATCACCGGCCGCACGTAGCTGGACGCCAGCAGGATCAGGACGAGGACCAGGGCGATCCGTCGGATGCGGGGCCACGCCAGCTCGACCCCGGCGCCGCGGGCGGCGCTCGGCCGGCGGCCGGACGCGGATCGCGACGGACCGCGACCGGCGGGCGGCCGGCGGCGGGGGGCGGTGGTCGTGGCGCTGCTCACGCCCCGGGCATTCGCCTCGCCGGGACCGGCTCCTCGCGCCGCACGGTGGCTTGCAGCGATCCCGCCGGACGGGGCGCAAGATCCGTTGCAGAACCCCCGAACACCCGTTCCCCACGGGCGTTCCGGGGCACGACCTCAGGGCTCGAGCCGTCGCGGCTCGTCGTCGCCGCGGTCGACCGCACGCCCCCAACGGCGGCGCTTCTTCGGCCCCCGCAGGACGCTGTTGCCGCCCATGATCGAGATCAGCCGCAGGCGCACCACCGGCGCCTCGGGCGGCGCCGGCGCCGCCGCCTGGTGGACGTCGTTGCCGCCCATCACCGAGGTCTCGGAGACCTCGACGTTGACGCCCTCCGGGATCCGGACGTCGGTGCCGCCCATCAACGAGACGACCGTGATCTCGACCACGTGGCCCGCCAGCTCGGCCTGGCTGAGGTCGAGCGAGCTGCCGCCCATCACGTTGACCACGCTGACCCGCCGCGGCACCCGCCAGCGGCCCGAGCGCTCGCTGCCGCCCATCACCGCCCAGATCCGCACGTGCTCGTCCTGGGCACCCGGACGGACGGGCAGCGGGCTGCGGGTGCTGGGCGCGACGTCGAGCGGATGCGGACCGTCGGCCGGCACCAGCACGTCGGCCAGCAGCCGCTCCAGCTCGTCGCGCGTGCGGGCACCGAAGGTCGACGTCAACCGCTCGTCGAGCTCGTCGACCGTCAGCCGGCCCTCGCCCATCGCGTGCCGCAGCAGCTCGGCCGCGCGCTCGCGCTCGCGATCGGAGGCCCGCAGCGCCGGTGGTCCACCGGCGGTCGCGCCGCTCGCGTCCGCGGCCAGGCCCGCGGCGACGGCGGGCAGCCGCTCGTCGTCGGACCCCGCCGCACGCGCCTCGTCGGTCATGCCGCCAGGCTACCGGCGGATCCCCGCCATGGCCTCCGCCGAACGGCGGAGGCCGCCACTCCCGCCGAGGCTAGGAGCGGAAGACGCTGCGGCCCGGGTAGACCGCGGCGGCGCCGAGCGCCTCCTCGATCCGGAGCAGCTGGTTGTACTTCGCCACCCGGTCCGAGCGCGACGGGGCGCCGGTCTTGATCTGCCCGCAGCCGGTGGCGACGGCGAGGTCGGCGATCGTCGTGTCCTCGGTCTCGCCCGAGCGGTGCGACATGACGGCGGTGTAGCCGGCCTCGCGGGCGATCCGGATCGCCTCGAAGGTCTCCGACAGGGTCCCGATCTGGTTGACCTTGATCAGGATCGAGTTGCCGACGCCGGCCTCGATCCCGCGGGTCAGGCGGGCCGGGTTGGTGACGAAGAGGTCGTCGCCGACCAGCTGGACGGTGGTGCCGATCCGGTCGGTCAGCAGCTTCCAGCCGTCCCAGTCCTCCTCGTTCATGCCGTCCTCGATCGACAGGATCGGGTACTTGCCCGCCTTGTCGGCCCAGTAGTCGGCCAGCTCGGCGGCGCTGAGGCTGCGGTTCTCGTGCTCGAGGACGTACGACCCGTCCTCGAAGATCTCCGAGGTCGCCGGGTCGAGCGCGATCGCGACGTCGTCGCCGGGCCGGTAGCCGGCCTTCTCGATCCCGTCGACCAGCACCTGCAGCGCCTCCTCGTTCGAGGAGAGGTTCGGCGCGAAGCCGCCCTCGTCGCCGACGGCGGTGGCCAGGCCGCGGTCGTGGAGCAGCTTCTTGAGGTTGTGGAAGACCTCGGCGCCGGTCCGCAGGCCCTCGCTGAAGCTCTTCGCCCCGACCGGGACGACCATGAACTCCTGGAAGTCGACGGAGTTGTCGGCGTGGGCGCCGCCGTTGAGGACGTTCATCATCGGCACCGGCAGCGTGGTGCCCGCGCCCTCGACGCCCTCGACGGTGAGGAACTTCCAGAGCGGCTGGCCGGCGTCGGCCGCCGCGGCGCGCGCCACGGCCAGCGAGACGCCGAGGATCGCGTTCGCGCCCAGCCGCGACTTGTTCGGCGTGCCGTCGAGGTCGATCAGCGCCTGGTCGAGCCCGGCCTGGTCGCCCGCGTCGCGGCCCGTGGCCGCGGCGGCGATCTCGCCGTTGACGTTGGCGACCGCCTGGGTGACGCCCTTGCCGAGGTAGGCGTCGCCGCCGTCGCGCAGCTCGGTCGCCTCGAACTCGCCGGTCGAGGCGCCCGACGGCACCGCCGCGCGGCCGCTGGCTCCCGACGCCAGCGTCACCTCGACCTCGACGGTCGGGTTGCCCCGGCTGTCGAGGATCTGACGACCGTGGACGCTCTCGATCTGGCTCATAGAGCCCGGAAGTCTGCCGCAGACCGGCGCCGGACGCGGTGCCGCCACCCGGGGCACCCCGGGCCACCCCGGGGGTCGGTCCGGGGGAATCCCCCATGGTCGGCGCCCGTCCGCCGCGCCAGGATGGTTCCACCGCCCCGACCCACCGAGACGATGACCGCCCTGACCGCCCGCCCCCTGCAGCTCCTCCCCCAGCCCGACCGCGATCTCCCCCGTCGCGACCGTGGCCTCGCTGCCGGCCTTCGGCGGGCCGCCGCCGTCCTCTGGGCGGCCGACGAGGCGAGCGACGTCGTCCCGGTGGGTCAGGCGGTCGACGTCCAGCGGATGCTGGTCGCCGTCGGCCTGCTCGACCCGGCCGCCGTCAGCGGCCGCTGGGACCGCCCGACGGCCGCCGCCGTCGCCGCCTTCCAGCGGATCAACGAGCTGCCCGACGACGGCGTCGCCGGGGCTCGCACGGTCGACCTGCTGCTGACGCGGACCGCCGGCCGCCCGGCCGCCGCCCCGCCGCTGCGGCTGGCCGCCTGAAGCCCGCCGGCGGGCCGGCCGCGACCCCCGCGACCCCGCCTCAGCCCGCCCCCGCCGACCCGCCCTGCTGCTCGGCCAGCACCGCCCGCGCGTAGTATGCCAGCCGGTCGTCCTCCTCCAGCTCCGCCCAGCGGTGGCCCTCCTCGCCGGCCAGCCGCTCGGCGGTCAGGACCCGCTCGCGGAAGCGGGCGCTGGAGGAGCGGAGCGCGATCTCGGGATCGGCCTTGACCTTGCGCGCGACGTTGACCAGCGCGAACAGCGCGTCGCCGATCGCGGCGAACGCCTCCGGCCGGCCGCCGTGGCGCAGCGCGCCGTCGAGCGCGTCGAGCTGGGCCCGGGCGGCGTCCAGCGCCTCGTCGGTGTCGGCCGGGTCGAAGCCGCTCGACGCCGCCCGCCGCTGGACCTTGCGGGCGAACAGCAGCGACGGCAGGTTGTCGGGGACCTCGCCGAAGATCCCGCGCTCGCGGCCGGGCTCGTCCTGCTTGATCGCGTCCCAGTTGCGCAGCACCTCGGCCGCGTCGGCGACCTCGACGTCGCCGAAGACGTGCGGGTGGCGGCTGATCAGCTTCTGGCGGCAGTGCTCGGCCACCTGCGCGAGGTCGCCGGCGCCGCGCTCCTCGAGCAGCAGCGAGAGGAAGTGGACCTGGAAGAGCACGTCGCCGAGCTCGTCGAGCAGCTTGCCGTCGTCGCCCTGGTGGGCCGCGTCGGCCAGCTCGTAGGCCTCCTCCAGCGTGTGCGGGACGATCGTGCGCTCGTCCTGCTCGCGGTCCCAGGGGCACTCGACGCGGAGCCGACGGGTGAGGTCGTCGAGGGCGCCGAGGGCCTGGGGAATCTCGTCACGGGACACGCCCCGGACGGTACCTGCCCGCGCGGCCGGTGCTGACCGGCCGCGCGGTGGAGCGGTCGATCAGCCGCCGGTCGGGGGCGCCTGCTGCGGCGCGCCGGCCCCGCCCGCGCCGCCACCGGCGGGCGTCTGCGGCTTCGGCTCCTTGTAGCCCTTGCAGAACTGGGCGTCGTAGCCCTTGCGGCACTCCGTCTTCTTCTGCCAGTCCTTGATGACCTTCTTCTGCCAGTCGGTGAAGGCGGTCTGCTGCTTCTGGGCCGTGACCTGCTGCTTCAGCATGTCCTTGACCTTGTCGAAGGGCGTGGTCTTGGCCGGCGTGATGTTGTCGACGCGGACCACGTACCAGCCGGACTCGGTCTTGACCGGGCCGACCAGCTCGTCCTTCTTGGCCCCGAAGGCGGCGTTCTCCAGGCCGCGCTCCTGCTGGCCCTTGGCGACGCCCGAGAGCTTGCCGCCGGCGTTGCGGGTGACCTGGTCGACCGAGTACTTCTTGGCGACCTTCGCGAACGCGGCGCCCTTCTCCAGCTCGGCCTTCGCGGCCTTCGCCTTCGCCTCGGTCTTGGTCAGGACCACGTGCAGGCCGCGGGTCTCCGGCTGCGTGAACTGGGCCTTGTTCTTGTTGTAGTAGTCCTGGACGTCCTTGTCCGTGACCTTGCCGTTCTCCTTGGTGATCTTCGTCTGCAGCTTCTGGAGGATCAGCTGGTTGCGCTGGTCCTGCCGCAGGACGTCCTCACCGAGGCCGGTCAGCTTGGTGAACTTGGCCAGGTTCTGCTTGCCGCCGATCGCGGTCGGCTGGGCCAGGTAGTTCGCCCAGCCCTTGTCCAGCTCGGCCTGGGAGATCTTGACGTCGTTCTCCTCGGCCTCCTTGCGGAGCACCTCGCTCAGGAGCGGATCGAAGATCGCCATCTGCTTGATCTGGTCGTAGCCGTTCTTGCAGTTCGCCTTGAACTGCGCGTCGGTCGGCGCCGGCTGCCCCTTCGGCGGCTTCGGCGTCTGCGCCTTCAACTGCTTGATGCAGTTGGTGAAGTTCGGCGCGTCCGGCACGATCATCTTCGGGTTCTTGCCCGCGAGGACCTGGGCGGTGTTCGCCTTGTAGGTCGCGTACTTGAAGCTCTTGTCGTACTGAGCTTTCGTGATCTCCTTGCCGTCGATCTTCGCGACGGCATCGGCCGACAGTCCGCCGCCGCACCCGGCGAGGACGACAGCGACCGGGATCCCGACGGCGCAGGCGGCCAAGGTGGTTCGGGTGTGGCGCAGCATCCGCGGCAGCCTAGCGGGCGCGGATAAGGGGCGTCTTTACGGTCGGTAGGACACCAGACACATGCGCGCCCGCCGACCAGCACTGACGATTGGCGCGGTCGCCCCCGAGACTAGGCCGGGGCGGTGCTGAGCGCCGCCGCGCGGACCGCCTCGGCGGCGGCGACGACCGTCTCCAGCCGCTGGAAGCCGTCGCGCGGAACGACCACCGTCACCTGCGAGCGACCGCCCTCGTAGCGGAGCCCGCCGCGGCCGCCCCACTCCTCCTGCAGGCGGGCGACGCCGTCGGCGTCCAGCTCGACCGGACTCGCGGTCAGCTTGGTGCCGCGCAGCGAGACCACGCGGCAGCCGGCCTCGCCGAAGCGGATCCGGGCCCGCTGCAGCTCCACGAGGTTCTGGAGCGGCTCGGGCGGGGCGCCGAAGCGGTCCTCCAGCTCGCTCCGCAGCTCCTCCAGCTCGGCGACGTCGCGGGCGCCGGCGATCCGCCGGTGCAGCTCGACCTTCGCCTGCTCGTAGGGGACGTAGTCGGCCGGCACGTAGGCGGTGACCTGGGCGTCGAGCCGGACCGGCTCGCGGTCGCCCTCGTCGTCCCCGCCGCCCTCGCGCTCGGCCACGGCCTCCTCCAGCATCGACAGGTAGAGCTCGAAGCCGAGCGCCGCGACGTGGCCCGACTGCTCGTCGCCGAGCAGGTTGCCGGCCCCGCGCAGCTCCAGGTCGCGCATCGCGATCTGGAAGCCGGAGCCGAGCTCGGTGTGGTCGGCGAGCGCCGTCAGCCGGTGCATCGCGTCCTCGGTCAGCGCCGCCGCCGAGGGGTAGAGCAGGTAGGCGTAGCCGCGCTCCTTGCCACGGCCGACGCGGCCGCGGATCTGGTAGAGCTGGCTGAGGCCGAAGAGGTCGCTGCGGTCGACGATCAGCGTGTTGGCCTGCGGGATGTCGATCCCCGACTCGATGATCGAGGTCGAGACCAGCACGTCGGCCTCGCCGCGGAGGAACCGCATCATGTGGTCCTCCAGCTGCTGGTCGGTCATCTGCCCGTGGGCGACCTCGAAGTCGAGGTCGGGGCAGAGCCCGCGCAGCCGCGCCGCCGTCTCGTCGATCGTCTCGACCCGGTTGTGGAGGAAGAACGACTGGCCGCCGCGGGCCTTCTCGCGCAGCAGCGACTGGCGGACCAGCTGGTCGTCGTACTCGCCGACGTAGGTCTTGACCGGCCGCCGGCCCTCGGGCGGGGTCTCGATCGTGGAGATGTCGCGGAGCCCGGCCAGCGACATCTGGAGCGTGCGCGGGATCGGCGTGGCCGACATCGCGATCACGTCGACCTTCAGCTTCAGCTGCCGCAGCAGCTCCTTCTGCTTGACGCCGAACCGCTGCTCCTCGTCGACGACGATCAGGCCCAGGTCCTTGCCGCGGACGTCGCGGCCGAGGATCCGGTGGGTGCCGATCAGGACGTCGACCTGGCCGGCGTTGAAGGCGGCGACGACCTCGCGCTGCTCGGCCGCGGCCCGGAAGCGCGAGACGTGGTCGACGGTGATCGGCAGGTCGCGCAGCCGCTCGGCGAAGGTGCCGTAGTGCTGCTGGGCGAGGATCGTCGTCGGGGCCAGGATCAGCACCTGCTTGCCGTCGGCGGCCGACTTGACCGCCGCCCGCAGCGCGACCTCGGTCTTGCCGAAGCCGACGTCGCCGCAGATCAGCCGGTCCATCGGCCGCTCCGACTCCATGTCGGCCTTGACCGCGTCGATCGCGTCGAGCTGGTCGGCCGTCTCCTTGTAGGGGAACTTGGCCTCGAACTCCTCGACCAGCTCGCCGTCGGCCGGGAACGAGTGGCCGCGCCGCCGGCGGCGCTCGGCGTAGAGGTTGAGCAGCTCGCCGGCCATCTCGTGGGCGGCCTTGCGGGCGCGGGTCTTGATCGCCTCCCAGCCCTTGCCGCCGAGCTTCGAGAGCGTCGGCGTGGTCCCGCCCGAGACGTAGCGGGTGATCTTCGCCAGCTGGTCGACGGGGACGAAGACCTTGTCCTCGCCCGCGTACTGGAGCTTCAGGTAGTCGCGGGTGACGCCGGCGACGGTCTTGGTGTCGAAGCCGTCGAAGCGGGCGATCCCGTGGTCCTCGTGGACGACGAAGTCGCCGGTCCGGAGGTCGGCGAAGCTGCGCAGGGCGCCGCGGCGGCCGGTCCGGCGCCGCTGCTCGTCCTCGGACTCGCTCTTGCGCCGCCGCAGCAGCCGGTGGTCGGGCAGCACCGCCAGCTGCAGGCCGGGGGCGATGAAGCCGTGGCGGAGGTCGGCGACGACGAAGCCGGCGCGGCTGGCGTCGAAGCCGTCCGAGGCGGCACCGGTGCCCTCCCCGACCCACTGGGCGCGGACGCGGCTGAGGTTGTAGGCGGCGCGGTCGCCGTCGCCCTGCCGGCGCCAGGTGACGACGGTCCGGTAGCCGGAGCGGAGCAGCTTCTCGAGCTCGGTCTCGGCCGCGGTCAGGTTGCGCGCCGAGAGGTCGCCCGACTGCGCGTGAAGCTGCAGCTCCTGGTCCTGGAGCAGGCTGTTGATCCGCAGCTCGGCCCGCCGCTCCAGCTCCTCGAGGACGTCGTCCGGCTTGACGTAGAGGTGGCCGGCGTCCTGGTCGTGGAAGGCGGCGCAGACATCCTCCCACTGGTCGCGGAGGGCGGGCTCCAGCTCCTCGTCGGCGGCCAGCACCACGACGGCGTCGTCCGGGACCAGACCCAGGAACGGGCCGAAGCGGTCGACCGGCAACAGCTCGGCGACGTCGACCCGCTGGTCGTCGTCGCGCTCGGCCAGCAGCGAGGCGATCTCGGCCGACTCGCGGTGCTCCGCGGCCAGCTCGGCGGCGGGCGCCACGAAGACCTCGCGCAGCTCGTCGAGCGAGCGCTGGGTGAAGACGGAGAAGGCCCGGATCGACTCGACCTCGACGTCGAAGAGGTCGATCCGGACCGGGTTGTCCTCGGTCCCGGGGAAGACGTCGAGGATCCCGCCGCGGATCGCGAACTGGCCGCGGTCGGCGACCTGGTCGACCCGCTCGTAGCCGGCGCTGAGGAGGTCGCGGGCGCACTCGTCGAGGTCGAGCAGGTCGCCGACCGCGAGCGAGAAGCCGTGCGGCCGCAGGGCCGGGTCGGGGACGGTCTCCGAGAGCGCGACCGCCGAGGCGACGACCACCGGCGGCTCGTCGGTGGCGCTGCCGTCCTCGTGAGCGAGTAGGGCGTCGAGCGCGGCGACCCGCTGGCCGACCAGGTGCGGCGGCGGGGCCAGGTGCGACTCGTAGGCGACGCCGCGCGAGGGGTAGAAGCGGACCGGCCGCGGGTGCAGCCAGGCGCGCAGGTCGCGGGCCAGCTCGCGCGCCTGCTTGTCGTCGCCGGCCACCACCAGCGCCGGCCGGCCGAGGCCGATCGCCCCGTCGACCCCGTCGAGCGCGGCCGCGATCGCGTACGGCCGCAGCGCGGTCGAGACGAACGCGCGGCCGCCCTGACGGGCGATCCGGGCGCCGGTCGGCTCGTCGGCGAGGTGGCGGAGCAGCGGGCGCAGGGAGGACATGCAGGCGAGGCGTGAGGAGGTGGGCGGGCGGCGCGCGGGGACGGCGCGTCGCGGTGGCGGACGGGCGGTCGGGCGGCGTCCGGCGGACAGCCGATCGAGTGTACGGCCTCGGCTCCGGCGGCCCGTCGCGGGGGGCCCTCGCCGCGATTGCGCGCGGCGGCGCCGGTAGGGTCCCGCGGGCAGATGCGTGCGGACGCCCCCCGCCGGCCGTTGATCGGCCGGTCCGCCGAGATCGCTCGTGCCCGAGCGGCGGTCGACGCCGTCCGCACGGGCTCCGGCGCGGCGCTGCGGATCGAGGGCCCACCGGGAGTCGGCAAGAGCGCGCTGCTGGCCGCCGCGGTCCCCGACGACCTGCCCGTGCTGCGGGCGACCGGGGTCGAGTCGGAGGCCGAGCTGCCGCTGGCCGGGCTCGACGAGCTGCTGCAGCCGCTGGGCGGGATCGCCCCGGCCGACGGCGCCGATCCGGTGATCCTGCTGCGCGAGGTCGCCGCCCGGATCGCCGCGGCCGCCCCGCTGGTGCTGCTGGTCGACGACCTCCAGTGGCTCGACCCGTCGTCGCGGGCGGCGGTCGCGTTCCTGGCCCGGCGCGCGTCGCGGCTGCGGATCGCGGTGATCGCGGTCTGGTCGCAGCGCGGCGAGGCGCCCGACCCGTGGCCGGCGGCGGAGACGCTCGCGCTCGGCGACCTCCCGCGCGAGAGCGCGCTGGCGCTGGCCCGCGATGGCGGCCTGGCGCCGGCGGTCGCCGAGGCGCTGGTCGACGCGGTCGGCGGCAACGCGCTGGCGCTGGTCGAGGCGCCGCGCTCGCTCTCCCCCAGTCAACGGGCCGGCCGCCGGCTGCTGCCCGACCCGCTGCCGGTCGGCGACCAGCTGCGGGCGGCCTACGCGGCGCGGGTGGCGGCGCTGCCGCACGCGACCCGCGCGGCGCTGCTGCGGGCCGCCGCCGGCGCCCCCGCCGCGCTGGTGGTCGACGCGCTGGAGCCGGCCGAGGACGCCGACCTGGTGCGGCTCGACGGCGGGGTCCGGTTCGTCCATCCGCTGGTCCGATCAGCCATCTACCACGCGGCCGCGCCCTCGGAGCGGCGCGCCGCGCACCGCGCGATCGCCGCCGCCGTCGACGAGCCGGAGCGCTCGTGGCAGCTGGCGCTCGCCGCCCCCGGGCCCGACGAGCAGCTGGCCGCGCGGCTGGTCGAGCTGGCCGAGCAGGCCCGCGCCCAGGGCGCCCCCGGCACGGCCGCGGCGGTGCTGGAGCGGGCGGCGCGGATGACCCCCGATCCCGAGCAGGCCCGCGCGCGGTCGCTGGGGGCGGCGGCGACGGCGATCCTCTCCGGCCGCCCCGGTCGCGCCCACGCGCTGCTCGACGACCTGCTGCCGGGAGCGGCCGATCCGCTGGCCCGCGCCGACCTCCAGCTGCTGCGCGGGATCGCGATCGCCCAGACCGGCCGGCCGGCGGCGGCGGTCGCGCTGCTCGAGGCCGAGGCCGACGCGATCGAGCCGGCCGACCCGGCGCGGGCCTCGGCGCTGCTGACCCAGGCCTGCATCGCGCTGATGGGCCCGGGACCGCTGGCGCGGCTGGGCGAGATCGCGCAGCGGGCCCAGCGGCTGGCCCCGCCGGGGATGGACGCGATCCCGGCGGTGCTCGGCGCCGAGGTGCTGGTGTCGCTCGGGGAGCACGCCCGCGGCCGTGCGCTGCTCGACCGCTACGACGCCGGCCTGCGGGCCTGGGACGCGACCGCGCCCGGCCACGAGGTGGTGACGATCGCCGGCCTCGGACGGCTCTGGCTCGGCGACCACGACGCCGCCTGGGCGCTGCTGACGCGGCTGGTCGAGGCCGGACGGGCGAGCGGCGCGGCGACCCCGCTGGCGCCGCCGCTGGCCGTGCTGGCGACGCTCTGCATCCGGCTCGGCCGGCTCGACGAGGCCCGCGACCTGGCCGACGAGGCGCTGGAGATCGCCGACGCCGGGCTCGGGACCTTCGCCCTGACGCTGGCGCTCGGCGCGGTCGCGATGACGGCCAGCCACCGCGGCGACGAGGAGCTGTGCCGGCGCGCGGCCGGTCGGCTGCTGGTGCTCGGCGAGGCCTACGACCTGGCCGTCTCGCTGGCCTGCGCGGAGCAGGCGCTCGGGCACCTGCGGCTCGGCCAGGGCGACGCCGCCGGGGCGGTCGAGCACCTGCGCCGCTCGCTCGCCCACGCCGACCGGCTCGGCAGCCGCGACCCGGCGTTCTTCTTCACCCCCGCCGACCTGCTCGAGGCGCTGGTCCGCAGCGGCCGCCCGCAGGAGGCGGCGACGGTGCTGGCCGCGCTCGAGGTCGACGGGGCCCGCACCGGCGGCGCCTGGGCGCGGGCGGCGGTCGCCCGCGGCCGCGGGCTGCTCGGTCCCGAGCAGCAGATCGGCGAGCGGCTGGCCGAGGCGCTGGCCGCCCACGCCGACCCGGCGATGCCGTTCGAGGCCGCCCGCACCCGGCTGGCGCTCGGCGAGCGGCTGCGGCGGAGCCGCCGGCGGGCCCAGGCCCGCGAGGTGCTGCGCGAGGCGCACGAGGGCTTCCGCTCGATCGGCGCCGCCAGCTGGGCCGCCCGTGCCGCCGCCGAGCTGGCCGCCACCGGCGACGGTCCGGCGGCCGGCGACGACGAGCTGACCGCGCGCGAGCGGGCCGTCTGCGACCTGGTCGCCGCCGGCCGCACCAACCGCGAGGTCGCGGCCGAGCTGTTCCTCTCGCCACGGACGGTCGAGCACCACCTGCGGATGGCGTACCGCAAGCTCGGCGTCCGCTCGCGGACCGAGCTGGCCGCCCGCCGGGCCGGCGCCCTCGGCGACGAGCGCTAGCCCGGATCCGCCGATCAGCGGGACTCCGGAGCCGTGTCACCCAAGCTCCGCCCCCGCGCGCGATACCGTCTATCGACGGACGTCACCCTTCTGGCTCGCGCTCCGGAGGGTGGACGGCCGGCTCGCCCGTCGCCGACCCACCCTGCCGCCATGCCGAACGTGACCAACCCCACCGCCGCCCCGGCCACCGCTCCCGCCGTCGACGCGCTCGCGGCCAGCGACAAGTTCGTGCTCGAGGGGCTGACCTACGACGACGTCCTGCTGCTGCCGGGACCGTCGGAGGTGCTGCCGAACGAGGTCGGCACCGGCACCTGGCTGACGCGCAACATCCAGCTGAAGGTGCCGCTGCTGTCGGCGGCGATGGACACGGTCACCGAGGCGCGGATGGCGGTCGCGATGGCCCGCCAGGGCGGGATCGGGATCCTCCACCGCAACCAGTCGATCGAGGAGCAGGCGGCCCAGGTCGACACGGTCAAGCGCTCGGAGGCCGGGATGATCCGGCACCCGGTCACGATCGGCCCGGACGCCACGATCCACGACGCCGACGCCGTGATGGGCCGCTACGGGATCGGCGGCCTGCCGGTCTGCGACGAGGACGGCCGGCTGCTCGGGATCGTCACCAACCGCGACATCCGCTTCGAGTCCGACCACGACGCGCCGCTGCGGTCGGTGATGACCCCGATGCCGCTGGTGACCGCCGCGCCGGGGATCTCGCCCGACGAGGCGATGCGGATCCTGCGCGAGCACAAGATCGAGAAGCTGCCGCTGGTCGACGGCGACGGGCGGCTGGCCGGCCTGATCACGCTCAAGGACTTCACCAAGACCGAGAAGTACCCCGACGCCTCGAAGGACGCCGCGGGCCGGCTGCTGGTCGGGGCCGCGGTCGGGGTCGGCGCCGACAGCCGCGAGCGGGCCCACGCGCTGGTCGACGCCGGGGTCGACGTGCTGATCGTCGACACCGCCCACGGCCACCAGCGCGGCGTGCTCGACACGGTCGCCCGGGTCAAGCGCGAGACCTCGGTCGACGTGATCGGCGGCAACGTCGCCACCCAGGGCGGCGCCCAGGCGCTGATCGACGCCGGGGCCGACGCGGTCAAGGTCGGCGTCGGGCCGGGCTCGATCTGCACCACCCGGATCGTCGCCGGCGTCGGCGTACCCCAGGTCTCGGCGATCTTCGAGGCGGCCAAGGCGGCCCGCCCGGCCGGCGTCCCGGTGATCGGCGACGGCGGCCTCCAGTTCTCCGGCGACATCGCCAAGGCGCTGGCCGCCGGCGCCTCGTCGGTGATGCTCGGCTCGCTGCTGGCCGGTTGCGAGGAGTCGCCCGGCGAGCTGGTCTTCATCAACGGCAAGCAGTTCAAGAGCTACCGCGGGATGGGCTCGCTCGGCGCGATGCAGGGCCGCCAGTCGTTCTCGAAGGACCGCTACTTCCAGGACACCGTCTCCGGCGACGACAAGCTGGTGCCGGAGGGCGTCGAGGGCCAGGTGCCCTACCGCGGGCCGCTGCAGGCCGTCGCCCACCAGCTGATCGGCGGCCTGCGGGCCTCGATGGGCTACACCGGGTCGGCGACGGTCGCCGACCTCCAGCAGCACGGCCAGTTCGTCCGGATCACCACGGCGGGGCTGAAGGAGAGCCACGCCCACGACATCCAGATGACGGTCGAGGCGCCGAACTACACCACCCGCCCGCGCTGAGCCGCGGGCGGCCGGGCCGCCCGAGACTGATTCACGGGGACGCGTAAGTCGCGGCCCCGCTCGTCGTTGTCCCCTCGAACGAGGCGACCATCCGAAGGGGACGAGCACGATGATCATGGGCGACGAGCAGACCTGGGCCGAGCGCTGGGACCGGGCCGCGGCCGACTTCCTGGGCCGGCCGGTGACCGCCTGCGCGCAGGGCACGCGGACGATGGGCTGGTCGTCGCTGGCGCTCGGCCAGCTGAGCGGCGCCGCCGGGATGGTCCAGGCCTACCGCGGCAAGCGCCGCGCCGCCGGGCTGCCGCAGATCTTCCTGGTCGCGGTCACCGACGAGACGCTGCACGTGCTGGCGATGCCGAAGATGAACTGGAACGTGAAGGCCCCGAAGGCGGTCAAGGAGCTGGCCGTCTGGCGGCTGTCCGAGATCGCGCTGGCGACCGAGCCGGTCTTCCACGGGATCAAGCTGACGATCGACGCGCCGGCCGAGGGCGAGCACGTCCAGATCCAGCTGCCCGACGGCCGGCTCGGCGAGCGGGTCGTCGCGGCGGCGCGGGCGGCGGTGGCGGCATGACGATCCACCGTCAGCGCCGGATCGGCGGCGGCTACGGCGGGTACTACGTCGGCTTCGTGCTCGCCCTGCTCGGGCTGGCGGCGGTCGCCTATGTGCTGCTGACCGGCGACGGCCAGCTGGAGGTCCGTCCCTGGCGGCCGATCGCCTACCTGACCGCGATCGCGATCGCCGCCCTGGTCGTCAAGCGGCGGGCGGCGCGCCGCCGCTGACCGGCGGGCACCGGGGCCGGCCGCGGACGCGCGCCGCGGCCGGCCCCTCCCCCGTCAGCGGGTCGCGTCGAGCTGACGCCCGACCTCGCGACCCAGCCGGTCCTCGCGGGCGGTCGGCGACTCGGTCCGCTCACGCAGCCGCTCGGCGACGGCGGCCACCGACTCCGGCGCCCGCTTCGCCTGCGGGGCGACCGCCTCCGGCTCCGGGTCGGGCAGCGGCTGGCCCGGGCAGACCACGTCGCGCCGCGGCAGCGTCCCGTCGAGCAGGAACCGCAGCGCGATCGCGTCGACGCACGGGTTGTCGCCGTAGATCCCGTGGTCGCCCTCGTCGGCGACGGTCACGAACCGCGAGCCGCGGAACCGCCGGTGGGCGGCGACCGCGCCCTCGTACGGCGTCGCCGGGTCGTGGGTCGAGTTGACCATCAGCGTCGGCGGGACGCCGCGGCCGTCGAGCCGCTGCATCCGCCCGTAGGGCTGGCGCCAGAACGGGCACGGGTTGGCCGCCCAGGTGTAGCCGAGCAGCGGGTAGCGGCGGCCGAGCCGCTCAGACAGCCGCACCAGGTCGGACGGGTCGCGCGACCACGGCGTGTCGCCGCAGGTGATCGTGAAGTAGCCGGCGTAGAGGGTGGCGTCGAAGAACGCCCCGAAGACCGCCTGCACGGCCGCCTCGTCGTCGGCGGTCAGGTCGTCCGGATGCTCGATCGCGGCCAGCGCCTGGGCCAGGATCGGGAACCCGCTCTTGCTGTACATCACCCCGACGATCCCGTTGTCGTAGTCGGCCGGACCGATCGTCACGCCGGCGATCTCGAGCGGCGCCTGCTGGAGCGCGCGGCGGCGAGCCTCGTAGCGCTGGCGGGCGGCCTCGGCGCTGGTGCCGAGGTGGTAGCGGTCGTCGTAGCGGGCCACCCAGGGCAGGAAGTCCTCGCGGAAGCGGCGCTCGAAGCCGAGCGGCTGGAGGTTGCCGTTCTCCGACCACGGACGGGTGAAGTCGACGTTCGAGTCGAGCACGAAGCGGTCGGCGTGCTGCGGGAACGTCTGCACGTAGTGGGCGCCGAGCCAGGTCCCGGCCGAGTAGCCGATGTAGCTCATCCGCGGCTCGTCGAGCAGCTGGCGCATGAACTCCATGTCGCGGACCGTCTGCCAGGTGGTGACGTAGGGCTGGAGGGCGCCGGTCCGGGCCGCGCAGTTGGCCGCCGTCTCGTCCGAGAGCCGCAGCGTGCGGGCGATGTTCGCCGGCGAGCGGTCGCGGCCGTCGAGGCCGAAGAAGGCCCGGTACTCGTCCTCGGTCTGGCAGGCGACGGTCGGCCGCGACGACCCCATCCCGCGCGGGTCGAAGCCGACCAGGTCGTAGCGGTCGCGCAGCTCGGGGTGGACGAGGCCGGTGCCGATCGGCATCCCGAGCCCGGCCGCGCCGGGGCCGCCGGGGTTGAAGGTGACCATCCCGCGCTTGGCGCCGGCGCCGGTGGTCGGCAGCAGCGAGATCGCGATCTGGATGTCGGACCCGCCGTCGGGACGGGCCCAGTCGCGGGGCACGGTGACCCGCGCGCAGCGCAGGTCGGGGACGGCGCTGGAACAGGCGACCCAGCCGATCGACTGGGTCAGGTAGCGCTGCGGCACCTGCAGCTCGGGCGGACCGGGGCGTCCGGGACGGGCGTCGGCCGCGGCCGGTGCCAGCAGCAGGACGGCGGCCAGCAGCAGCAGCGCCCGGCGGACGGGCGCGAACGATCGCGGTCGCCCGCGACGGGAAGGGGACATCTGGGGGATCTCCTGATCGAGGCGGACGCGGCCGCACGGCGTCCTCCGGCGAGCGGCGGGCGCAGCGGCGGCGACGGAGCCACCGGGATGGGACTGGGGGCAGGACCGCCACGCGACGGCCCTTGGTAAGGCGAACGTACCAGCGGCGCGCCCCGCCGTGGGAGCGATTGCGCGGCCGCCCGCCGGGGCTGGCTGCGGCGCCGGTCCGGGCGACCCGCGAGGATGGCGGGGATGGCCGAGCCGCTGACGATCGCCACCCCCGCCGGGACCCTCGACGCGCTCGCCGCCGGGCCTGCCGACGGCCGCCGCGTGCTGCTGCTGCACGGCTTCCCGCAGTGCTCGCGCGAGTGGGACCGGCAGCTCGAGGCGCTGGCCGCGTTCGGCTACCGCGCCGTCGCCGTCGACCAGCGCGGCTACTCGCCGGGCTTGCGGCCGGACCCGGTCGAGCAGTACGCGCGGCCGGTGGTGGCGGCCGACGTGGTCGCGGTGCTCGACGCGCTCGGCTGGGAGCGGGCCGACCTGGTCGGCCACGACTGGGGCGCGGTCGCCGCCTGGGACGTGGCGATCACCGCTCCCGACCGGCTGCGGACGCTGACGGCGATCTCCGTCCCCCACCCCGACGTCTGGGCGCTGGCCGTCGAGCGCGACCCCGGCCAGCGCGAGCGGCTGGGCTACATGGCCTTCATGGCCCGCGACGACGCCGCGGCGCTGCTGCGCGAGCACGACGGCCGCCGCCAGCGGGCGATGTTCCAGGGCGTGGTCCCCCACGACCAGGCCGACGCCCACGTCGCGCGGCTGGCCGCGCCGGGGGCGATGGAGGCCGCGCTGCGCTGGTACCGGGCGCTGCCGCTCGGCGGGCCCTCCGGCCCCGTCACCACGCCGACGCTGTTCGTCTGGGGCAGCGAGGACCTGGCCTTCGGGCGGGCGGCCGCCGAGGCGGTGGCCGAGCAGGTGACCGGCCCCTACCGGCTGGCGGTGCTCGACGGGATCACCCACTGGGTGCCCGAGCAGGCGCCGGAGCAGCTCAACGGCCTGCTGCTGGAGCACCTGGCCGCCCACCCCGGCTGACCCGCCGGGATCCGCGCTCAGGCCAGGTCGCGCTCGCCGAGGATGATCGCCTCGGCCGCGCGGGCGGCGTCGTCGACCAGCGCACCGACCTCGTCGGCCGACTGCCGCCAGGCGCCGAGGACGTGGGCGGAGACGATCTCCGGGTCGGTCGAGGCGGGCCGTCCGACGCCGATCCGGACCCGCGCGAAGCCGGGGTCGCCGAGGCTGCGCTTGAGCGACTTGAGGCCGTTGTGGCCCGCCAGCCCGCCGCCGAGGCGGGTGCGGATCTCGCCGAACGGCAGGTCGATCTCGTCGTGGAGCACGAGCACCCGCTCCAGCGGCACCTTCAGCTGGCCGCGGGCGGGACCGGCCGACTCGCCGGACTCGTTCATGAAGGTCTGGGGCAGCAGCACCGCCACCCGCGGGCCGCCGACGCCGGCGCGGCCCTCGTGCAGCTGGCCGCGGAAGCGCGACCGGGCGCGGCCCAGGCTCCAGCGGTCGGCCAGCTCGCGGGCGACCAGGAAGCCGACGTTGTGCGGCGTGCGCTCGTAGCGCACGCCGGGGTTGCCGAGCCCGACGACCAGCCAGTCGGCGGGCGTGACACCGCGCAGGGCCATCGCGAGCGGTGCCGTCGGAAGAGCGGAGCGTCGCGCCGGCGACTACTCGCCGGCGGACTCGTCGGCGGCGTCGCCGCCGGCCTCGGCCGGGGACTCCTCACCCGCGGCCTCGCCGTCCTCGCCCTCGTCACCGGCGGCGGCGATCACGCGCGGCGCGCTGATGCTGACGGCGACCGTCTCGGCGTCGTCGATCAGCGTCACGCCCTGCGGGACGTCCGCGTCGGCCAGCGTCAGGTTGTGGCCGATGCCCAGCTCGAGGATCGAGAGCGAGATCGACTCGGGGATCTCGTTCGGCAGCGCCTCGACGGTGACCTCGCGGACGAGGTGCTCGACGACGCCGCCCTCGCGGACGCCGACCGCGTCGTCGACGTCGGTCAGCTCGAGCGGGACCGGCTGCTGGATCGCCTGCTTGAGGTCGACCCGGAGCAGGTCGACGTGCAGGATCTCGCCCCGCACCGGGTGGCGCTGGGCCTCCTTCAGCACGACCGGCTGGCTCGACCCGCCGTCGATCGAGAGGTCGATCACGGCGCCGGCGGCGGCCAGCGTGTGGCGCAGCGAGCGCGCGTCGACGACGATCGACTGCGGCTCCTGATCGCCACCGTAGATCACGCCGGGAACGCGGCCGGCACGGCGCGTACGACGGGCGTCGCGCGAGTGCTGGGGCTCGCGGGACTCGACTGCGAGCGAAGAGGAGTTCGTTGCCATGAGCGGCGAGAGATGGTAGCGAAGATCAGCCCGTGGGGCCGGGCGGGTCGGGGTCGGCCGCCGGGTCGGTCGGCACGTCGCCCTCCTCCCCCGGCCCGGGCGGCGCGATGCCGCCGGGCGGCGAGGGCGGGATCGCCACCGGACCGGTCGGCGCCGGGGCCAGCTGGTCGACCGCGGCGAACTCGTCGTGCAGCAGCTGCCAGGCCGGCTTGCGGTCGCCGAACTTGCCGAGCAGGCCCTTGCCGTGCCACGGCGGCGTCGGCTTCGGGTTGCCGCCGGCCCAGTTCGGCCGCACCCGGAACTCGCGCAGTCCCCACCAGATCGCCCCCGAGAGCCACGGTCGCGAGCGGTAGACGGCGAAGTGGTAGGCCGCGAAGGCGCTCTGGAAGGCGTAGGTGCCGTGCTCCTCCAGCGGACCGTCGCGATTGGCCTCGGCGCCGGTCTCGGTGATCATCCACGCCTCGTTCGGGTTGCAGGCGCGGAGCATGTCGAGGAACGGGCCGAGGTTGGCCGGGTCGGCGAGCGCGTCGGTCGGGCCGCCGTACCAGCCGAAGTAGTCGTTCAGCCCCAGCAGGTCGAGCCGCCCGTACGCGCCGACGCAGCCGCGCGAGACCCCGGCCTGGCGGGCGTAGGCGAGCGGCCGGGTCCGGTCCAGCTCGTCGCGGACGTCGCGGGCGGTCTTGATGTAGCGGACGATCGAGGGGCCGGGGTTGGTCGTCAACTCGTTGCCGATCGACCAGGTGAAGACCGACGGGTGGTGGGCGTTGGTCTCGATCGTCGTCCGCAGCAGGTCGAGCGCGGCCAGCCGCACCGCCCGCTTCTTGAGCTCGCTCGCCCGCACCTGGTAGACGGGGATCTCGGTCCAGACCAGCAGCCCCAGCCGGTCGGCCTCCTCCAGCATCCGCGGGTGCAGCGGGTAGTGGCCGCGGATCACCAACCCGCCGAGCGCCCGAGCCTGGGCCAGCAGCAGGTCCTGGCCGCGATCGGTCAGCGCCGAGCTGCGGCTGGCGTCCTCCTCGTGCAGCCCGACCCCGCGCAGGTTGACGGGCCGGAAGTTCAGCTCCAACCGGCCGCCCTTGACCCGCACCGAACGGATCCCGGTCCGGGCCCGCCAGTGGGCCAGGCGGTCGCCGACCCGCGGCTTGCCGCGACGCCCGCGGAGGGTCGCGTCGACGTCGATCCGGTACAGGTGCGGGCGGGTCGGCGACCAGACGATCGGCTTCGGCACCCGGACCGTGGCGCGGAGCGCGCCGCGGCCGCCCTTGCGCAGCTTGATCCGCCCGATCGGCGTCTCGCGGCCGGCGATCCGGGCGGTCACGTCGACGGTCCGCGTGACCCGCGAGACGTTGCGCAGCGCGGCCCGCACCTCGACCGTGCCGGAGCAGCTGGCGCAGGCCAGGTCGGGCGTGGCCTGGACCCGCAGGTCGACCTGGTCGACGTAGCGGAGCACCACCTCGCGCGGGATCCCGCCGTCGTTCCACCAGCCGCCGCCGGCGGTGCCGTCCTTCAGGGTCGTGCCGGGCGGGAAGTCGGAGGGCGTCCGGCGGCTGTCGGTCCGGACCACCACCGTGACGGTCCCGTCGCGGCGGATCGCACGCTCGGGGACGTCGACCTCGAACGGCTCGTAGGCGCCGCGGTGGCGGCCGGCCAGCCGTCCCCCGACCCAGACCGTGGCGCCGACCGAGGTCCGCTCGAAGCGCAGGATCCAGCGGCCGCCCGCACGGGTCGAGGCGATCCGCGGCAGCCGCAGCTCGCGCCGGTACCAGGCGACCCCGCCGACCTGCGAGGCGTTGCTGTCGTCGCGCGCGGTCCAGACGCTGGGGACGGTGCCCGCCGTCCAGCCGTCGGCGCTGCCGGGCCGCTCCCAGTGCTGGGCCAGGCCGACGTCGCCCGGGTCGCGGCGGAACAGCCAGCGGCCGCCGACGGTCCAGCGGTCGTCCTGGCCGGCGAAGACCCGCAGCTGGCTGCTCGGCGCCGTCGCCGCCGATCCGCGTGGCCGGTCGGCGGCGCCGGCCGCCGAGGGCAGCGCCACCAGCGAAAGCAGGACGGGGAGCAGGGCCGCGAGCAGGCGTGAGCGCACCGCGCGTTCTCTATCAGGCCGCCGGCGGTCGGCGCGGCAGCTCCCCGCTGGGCGCCCGCCGCCGGGACGGATACGCTGGCGGGCGATGGGCCTGCTCTTCAAGCCGTTCGCACTGCTCCTCGGCGTGATCGCGTCGCGCCTGGCCGGTGGCCTCTTCGATCGCCTCTGGCAGGCGCTCGACGGCGACCCGCCGCCCGATCCGAAGGTCCGCGAGGACTCCGGTCCGCGCGCGGTCGCCGCGACCGCGCTCCAGGCCGGCGTCTTCGCCGGCGTCAGCGCCGCCGTCGGCCGCTACGGGATGCACGTCTTCGAGCACCTCTTCGGTCGCTGGCCCGGTCAGCGGCGGGCCGACCAGGCCGACGAGGCGTAGCGGCGAGCGGGCGGCGCCGCGCGGGCGCCGCCCCCGGGACCGCGGTCCTACTTGAGGCCGCGGAACGCCGTCCAGGTCTTGCGCAGCCCGCCGTCGGAGGTCTGCAGCCCGGACTTCCAGTCGCTGGTGCCCGCGGGATCGCGCAGCTGGTACCAGACGAACGACTTGATCTTGTACTTCTTGGCCGTCTTCCAGGCCGCCTTCAGGTAGCTCGCCGCGCGCGAGTCGGAGGTCTTGAACTTGCCCTCCGTGCGGTAGGCGAACTCCGAGATGTGGATGTTGCGCGCGGCCGTGCTCGACAGCCGGCCCGAGCGCGCCAGCTTCTTGATCTGGTCGACGGTCGTCTTCAGGTTGCCGTGCACCCACTGGTCCTTGTTCGCCACCGCCTTGGTCGGCGAGCGCGAGAAGTCGTAGGTGTGGATCGTGAAGCCGTCGCCGAGCAGCTTCGTGCGGCACGACTTCGAGTTCGACGACGGCTTGTAGTTGCTCTTCAGGCAGAGCGCCGTGCGGAAGAACGAGCCCGGGTTGACCGAGCCGAACGACGAGCGGACGTTCGGCGACGGCTCGCCGACGAGCACCTTGCCGTCGCGGTCGACGCGCTTGATCGCCTTGTAGACCCGGTTGCTGAGCGCGACCCAGGCGCGGGCGTTGCTGCTGCCGGTCGGCCAGGCCGTCTTGTAGTTCGGCTCGTTGAAGCTCAGGTAGCCCGAGACGGGGATGTCGGCCAGGCCCTTGGCCACCGACTGCATGAAGCTGACGTAGGCGGTCTGGGTCTTCGCCGGCACCTTGTAGCCCGACTTCTTGCCGCGGCCGAGGGTGACGTAGGAGCCGACCAGCAGCTTGGCGCCGACGCCGCGGCCCTCGGTGGCGGCCCGCCGCAGGCGCTCCAGCTGGGCCGCGTCGACGGCGGTCGAGCTGCCGTCCCACTTGGCCAGCACGCGGACGGTGCGGACCTTCGCCGCCTTGGCGTCGTTCCAGAACGCCTGCCGCAGCGCGGGGTTGTCGGACAGGACCATCGGGTCGTCCTGCAGACCCTTGAGCGGCGCCGCGTCGGCGGCCGCGGGGACGGCGAGCAGGGTGGCGGCCAGCAGCGCACCGGCCGAGAGCCTCTTCGTGGTGGGGGACGTCATCGGTGGGGAACCTCCGGTTCGGGACTTCGGAGCGCGAGCAGTCGGCCGACCCAGCGGGCCGTTCCTGGGACGGACCGCGCCGGACGCCGGACCGGAGCCGGCCGACCGGGCCGACCGCGCGCAGCGTCGTGACGCCGCCATGATGGCAGGGTCCCGTCAGTCGGCGCGCCGGATCACCAGGCCACGGGCCTGGAGCGTCGCCAGCGCGTCCTCGAAGGCGCCGAAGCGGCGGGCGGTCAGCAGGTCGATCGGGCGCCCGTCGGGGCCGGCGGTCCGCAGCCAGCGGCGCAGCGTCGGCACCCCGACCTGCTCGGCCGGCTCCTCGGTCAGGGCCAGCAGCAGCCGCAGCTGCGGCTTGTGCTCCAGCTCGCCGCCGATCACGGCCAGCGGATCGGCGTCCAGCACCGCCAGGACCTCCTCGTCGCTGAGGCCCAGCCGTTCCGACAGCAGCTGGACGGCGGTGGTGGACACGGGCGCGGACCTCAGAAGAGCTGGTTCTCGCCCTCGAAGACCTCGCTCACCGAGTCGTCGGTGAAGATCCGGCGGATCGAGTCGGTGAGCAGGTTGGCGCAGGAGACGACGTGGACGTTGTCCGGCGCGCCCTCGCGGAGCGGGATCGTGTCGGTGACGACGATCTGCTCGAACGGCGCCGCGGCCAGGTTCTCGAACGCGCGGCCGCTGAAGACGGCGTGGGTCGCGGCGGCGTAGACCCGCGAGGCGCCGGCCGCCTTCACGACCTCGCCGGCGGCCCGCAGGGTGCCGGCGGTGTCGATCATGTCGTCGACGATGATCGCCGTCTTGCCGGCGACGTCGCCGATCACGTGGCCGATCTCGGCGACCTGCTGCTGCGGCCGCTCCTTGTCGAGGATCGCCAGGTCGGCGCCCATCCGGTTGGCGAACTTCTTGTTCAGCTTCACGCGGCCGGCGTCCGGCGCGACCACGACCAGCTCGTCGTCGAGGTTGAGGTCGAGGAAGTACTGCGTGAGCATCATCATCGCCGTCATGTGGTCGACGGGGATCTGGAAGAAGCCCTGGACCTGACCGGCGTGGAGGTCCATCGTCAGGACCCGGTCGGCGCCGGCCGACTCGAGCATCCGCGCCACCAGCCGGGCGGAGATCGGCTCGCGCGGGGCGCTCTTCTTGTCCTGCCGCGAGTAGCCGTACCAGGGGGTGACGGCGATCACGCGGTGGGCGCTGGCCCCGACGGCGGCGTCGATCATCACCAGCAGCTCCATCAGCGCGTCGTTGGCGCTGATGCCGGTGGTCGGGTTGCCGCAGGTCGGCTGGACGAGGAAGACGTCGGCGCCGCGGATCGACTCGTCGAAGCGGCAGTAGACCTCGCCGTTGGAGAAGGTCTTGAGGGTCACCGGGCCGGGACCGACCCCCAGGCGCTGGCCGATCGCGTCGGCCAGGGCGGGGTTGGCTCGGCCGCTGAACAGCATCAGCCGCTTGTCGTAGCCCAGCGGCAGGCTGGTCGCGGTGTCGGCGGACGGCAGGATCGCGCTCACGGGTCGGGGTCCAGGATTGCGAGATATGGACGAGGGCTCGGCCGGACGCACCGTGGTGGCCGCCGCAACCGGGAGGGTAACCGGAGCGGACGATCGAATGCGGACGGGCGACGCCCGGCCACTGGACCGACGTCCGAGCGGGCCGGGGCCTTACGCCGGACGGTCGCCCTGCTCGCGGGCGCGGGCGGCGGCCTGCTCGGCGTAGCCCTCGAGGTTGCGCTGGCGCTCGCGGGCGATCCCCAGCGCGCCGGGCGGGACGTCCTTCGTGATCACGCTGCCGGCGCCGGTGTAGGCGTCGTCGCCGACCGTCACCGGGGCCACCAGCGTGGTGTCGACGCTGACCCGCACCCGGTCGCCGACGGTCGTCCGGTGCTTGTGGTGGCCGTCGTAGTTGGCGGTGATGGTGGCCGCGCCGAGGTTGCTGCCGGCGCCGACGTCGGCGTCGCCGATGTAGGAGAGGTGCGGGACCTTCGAGCCGGGGCCGATGTCGCTGTTCTTGATCTCGACGAAGGTGCCGGCCTTGGCGCCCTTCCGCAGCACGGTGCCCGGCCGCAGGTAGGCGAACGGCCCGATCGAGACGCCGGCCTCGGCCTCGGCCCCGAGCAGGTGGCTGTGGATCGCGGTCGTCCCCTCGCCGAGGGTCGCGTCGATCGCCGTCGTGTGCGGGCCGACGGTCGCGCCGGCCCCGATCGTGGTCCGCCCGCGCAGCACGCAGCCGGGCTCGATCGTCGCGTCGGGGGCGATCGTGACGTCGCGCTCGATCACGGTCGAGGCCGGGTTGACGATCGTCACCCCGGCCCGCAGGTGCCGCTCGTGGATCCGGGCCTGGGCGATCCGGCGGACGACGTCCAGCTCGTAGCGGTCGTTGACGCCGAGCACGACCTCGGGGCTGGCGGCGACGTGGGCGCCGATCCGGTCGCCGTCGGCCCGCAGCAGGCCGAGCACGTCGGGCAGGTAGCGCTCGTTCTGGGCGTTCTCGCTGCCGACCCGCGGCAGGGCGTCGGCCAGCCGGCCGCCGTCGAAGCAGTAGACGCCGGCGTTGACCTCGCGGATCAGCCGCTGCTCGGGGGTGGCGTCGCCCTCCGCCTTCGTCTCGACCACCTTGGCGACGGCGCCGTCGGCGTCGCGGACGACCCGTCCCAGCTGGCCGGGGTCGTCGAGCTCGGCCGAGAGGATCGTGGCCGCGTTGCCCTCGGCGGCGTGGGTCTCGAGCAGGGCCTGGACGACGTCGGCGGTGACCAGCGGAGCGTCGCCGGTGAGGACGACCACCGGCCGGTCGCGGGCGACGTGGGCGAGCGCCGCGGTGACGGCGCCGCCGGTGCCGTCGCCGTGCTCGGCGACGTCCTGGACGACGGTCTCGACGCCCGCGGGCAGGTGGCCGTCGAGCGGGCGCTGGGGCTGGTCGACGACGACGATCCGCTCGGCCCCGACGCCGGCGGCCGAGGCCAGCACCCAGCCGATCAGCGGGACGCCGCAGACGGGGTGCAGGACCTTCGGCGTCGCCGACCGCATCCGGGTGCCGCGGCCGGCGGCGAGGACGATCACGGTCGGGGCGGGGTTCGCGCTCACGGGCGCAGGGTATGCCACCGCCGTGCTGGGGCTACCGCTTGTAGCCCCAGCGAGTCAACCGGTGGTCGAGGCCGCGGACGAACGCGCGGCTCTGGCTGCGGCGGACGGCGGCGCTCCGCTGCTGGGAGAACGAGGCGGCGAGCTGGCCGCGGGCGGCCATTCGGTCGAGGGTCCGCCGGACGCTGCGGCGCTGACCCAGCCGGTAGCCGTCGGCGGCCCAGGCGGCGGCGACGCCGCGGGACTCGTACTCGCGGCCGCGGACGATCCGGTCGAGCAGCTTGCGCTGGCGCTTCTGGTCGGCGCGGACGTCGGCCGGGTAGCTGTCGGTGACGTCGATCCAGCCCGCCTGGCCGGTCCAGCGCCAGAGCTGGACCGGGGCCGACGAGGCGGCGTGCGAGGTGTAGAGGTCGATGAAGCGGATGTCGCCGCTGGCGAAGACGGGGACCGCGGCGCCGCCGTCCGGGTTCGGCCGCTGGACCAGCCGGTAGCCCTCGTCGCGGAACTCCTTCGGCGACTGCCGGTAGCCGCTGGCGTCGGGCTTCAGGCTCAGGACCGTCGTCACCACGCAGCAGTGGGCGCCGCCTGTGTACTGGTCGACGACCACCTCGGGCTCGGCGTCGCCGTCGAGGTCGCGGACGACGACCGCGGAGCTGTCCTCCTCCCAGCCGAGCAGGGTGCAGCTGCTCTTGCCCTCGTAGACGCAGCCGCGGCCGGCGGGGACGCCGTCGAAGAGCGTGGCGCCGTTGCGGGCGATCTTCAGCTGGACGCCGGCGCCGCTGCCGTCGAAGCTGCCGCCGACGCTGGTGGCGGTGGCGGCGACCGCCCCGCTGGTGACGGTGCGGGTGATCGACTTCGGCGCCGCGCCGGCGGTCGCGGGCAGCGCGAGGCCGGCGGCGAGCAGGACGACGGTGGTGCGGGTGGGTGACACGGGGACTCCTCGAGGACGACGACCGACCGCGGCATCCTCCACCCCGCGGTCGTCGCGCACCATCCCCCGACGGTGGGAGCCCATTCACCAGCCGGCGTCCCCGGGGCGCGGACTGCTTGAATCCCCGATGGCCCTGAGGAGTCGACTAACAGGCTAAGTCGGCGGGTTTTGGTCCCGCAAACCGGGGTTCGAGTCCTCGCTCCTCAGCTCAACGCGCGCAGCCCAGCGCCGTCCGCAGGGTCGTCCGGTGGCGGCGGGCGGTCCGCACCCGCGGCACCTCGGCGACCGCGAACTGGAAGCGGCGGGTCGCGCGGCAGGGCGTCGGCGTCGACAGCGCCAGCCGCACCCGCCGCGGGTGGCGGAAGGCGCAGCGGCTGCGGGCCGCCCGGCGGCAGTCGAGCCGGCCGGTCGCCACCGCCCCGCGGAAGCCCCAGCTCGTCCAGCGCAGCTCGCGGACGATCGCGCCGTCGGGTCGGCAGTCGAGGGCCAGCTCGTCGGGCCGGGTCCGCGGCCGCGGGGGGCCGCCGCAGCCGGTCACCACCGCGACCCGGTCGTCGGTCGCCGCCCGCACCGTCGCCAGCTGGTGGCGGACGATCATCGGGCAGACCCGGACCAGGTCGTGGCCGCTGACGCCGAAGACGCCGGGGCCGGCCGCGTCGCAGAGCGGGGCCCGGCCGACCAGGCTCGGCGGCGAGGCGATGCAGGGCGAGTCGGCCCGCGAGCCGTCGTCGGGGCAGCGGTAGACCAGCTGGGTCCGCAGCTCGCCGCCGCCGCTCAGCGGGGTGTTGGCGTAGGTGGCGTCGTTCGGCACCCCGGCGGCCACGAACGAGCCGTCGCGGCTGAGCTCGATGATCCGCGCGTTGCGGGCGTCGCGATCGGCCCAGCGGCGGCACCACTCGCTGGCGACGGCGCGGCTGGAGCCGATCGTCTCCCCCAGCAGATCGCCGAGCAGCGCGCCGCCGAGCACGCAGTTCTGGATCCCGTTGATCGGCGAGTCCCAGGTGTAGACCCGGAACAGGTTGCCGAGCCGGCCGGCCGCCGCCCGCTGCTCCCACATCCCCTCGGCGATCGTCCCGCCGAGGCTGTGGGCGCCGACCACGATCGCCGTCGCCGGCCAGGTCCGCTCGATCGACGCCACCATCGCCTCCAGCCGCGCGACCGAGACCGCCGGATCCTGGATCGAGTCGCGGTTGCGGTAGCCGGTGAAGCGGAAGACCGCCCCGCGCGGCCCGGCGTCGAGCGTCGCGCCGGCGTAGCTGAAGGGCAGCACCACCGCCCCGGCGTCGGCCAGCCGCGCCAGCATGCAGGCGTCGCTGCGGAGCCCGCCGTCGACCCGGCAGACGCGGCTGTCGTCGATCGTCAGCCGTCGCAGGCCGGCCTGCATCCCGGGCGGGAACCGGCGCGCGCGACCGTCCGGCCCGACCGGGCAGTAGTTGCCGACCACCGGCACGCCGCGCTCCGGCCGCGTCACCGGCAGCGGGTGGACCGCGCCCGTCTCCGGCTCCTCGCTGTGGTTGCCGTCGAGGACGACGAAGGCCACCGCCGGCTCGCCGCGGGCGCTGAGCGGCGCGCCGCAGCGCTCGCCGCCCGCCGGGCCGTCCGCCGCGGCCGCCGGCGCCGCGCCCACCAGCCCGGCGATCAGCGCCGCGAGCAGTCCCACGGCCGCCCGGCCGCCTCGCCCCTGCCTCTCCATGAGGGCGACGCTACCGCAAGTCGGAAGCGCCCCGCCGTGGCGTCAGTCCCAGGTCAGGCTGGTGCCGACCGGGCCTGGCGGGGCCGCCGCGACGCGTGGGATCGCGGCCCCCAGCACGGCCGCGAAGCTGCTGGTGCTGCGGGCGATCAGCTCGACCAGCGTCGCCACCGGGGTCGCCTCGTCGCGGACGCCGTTGGCGTAGTCGGTCTGGAAGCCGAGCAGCGCGTAGGGGATCCCGGCCTCGCCGCAGAGGACCGTCTCCGGCCCGGCGGTCTGGCTGACCGCGGTCACGCCGGCCGCGACCAGCGAGCGGATCTCGGCGCGGGTGTTGAAGCGCGGGCCGTCGACGTGGCCGTAGACGCCGCCGTCGGTCGCCGCCAGACCGGCCTCGGCCGCCGCGTCGAGCAGCGCCCGCCGCAGCGCCGGGCTGAACGGCCCCTCGAACACCCAGTGGCCGCGGCCGGGCGCGCCGGGCTGGTCGTGGAGCGTGCAGGGGCTGCCGTCGGGCAGCCGGTTGGCCAGGAAGTGGAGGTCGTCGAAGACCACCAGCCCGCCGAGCGTCGCGTCCGAGTCGCAGGCGCCGCAGACGGTCACCGCCAGCACCGCCTCGACCCCCAGCTCGCGGAGCGCGTGGACGTTGGCGCGGTGGGTCACCTGGTGGCTGACCAGCTCGTGGCCGTCGCGGTGGCGGGCCAGGTGGACGACCTCGTGCTCGCCCTGGCGGCCGACGGTCACCGGGACCGCGCCGTGGGCGGTCGCGACCGTCCGCCGCTCGCCGTCGGCCAGCCCCGGCAGCGCGTAGGTCCCCGAGCCGGTGATGACGGCGATCCGCATGGCGGGCGATGCTACTTCGGCCGCGACCGTCGCCGGGGGCCGCTCACGGACGCGGCGGGCGACGACCGCCCCCGGTCCCGCGCCGCGAGCGCGACTCGCGCTCGCCCAGCGGCGGGCCGTCGTGCTGCCCGAGGCCGAGCACGCGCATCGCCTTCAGCCCCAGGCTCAGCCGCTCGCGGCCGTCGCTCGAGGTCACGTCGAGCCCGCACAGCTCGCGGACCCGCTCCAGCCGGTAGCGGACGGTGTGGCGGTGGGTGAAGAGCCGCTGGGCGGCCGCGGCCACCGACCCGTCGGCGTCGAGGTAGGCGGTCACCGTCCCGACCAGGTCGGTCTCGTACTGGGCGTCGTAGGCGGCCAGCGGCTCGATCGTCTCGGCGTAGAACCGCCGCAGCTCGTCGGGGTTCTCGCTCATCGCCGACAGCAGCAGCCGGTAGGCCCCGGTCTGCTCGAAGCCGAGCACGGTCGCGTCGGGGTCGCCCTCGCCGACGTTGCAGGCCAGCAGCGCCTCCTGCAGCGCCCGCGGCAGGTCACCGGGACCGGAGGTCGGGCGGCCGTGGCCGACCGAGACCGCGTGGCCCGGCAGCACCCCGTCCAGCTCGGTGAAGACGGCGCCGGCGGCGCGGACGATCGCGTCCTCGGCCGCGGTCGGCACCAGCGCGGCGATCTCGCAGGCCGACCCGCCACGCTCGACCGCCCCGACCAGCGCCGACGGGCCGACCGCGCGCGCCCCGCGCTCGACGGCGGCCAGCGCGCGGGCCCGCCAGCCCTCGTCGCCGGAGACGTGCGGGTGGACGCGGACCACCACCGCGCCGGTCGCGTCGGCCAGGTCGAGGCCCAGCTCGGTCCCGCGGGCGACGATCGCGTCGACCTCGGTCAGCTCGCCGTTCAGCAGCTCGCTGCAGAAGGCCGACGCCTCCTCCTGGCTGGCGCGGGCCGGGGCGCGGACGCGCTCGACCTCGAGCCCGATCACCGTCAGCACCAGCGCGACGACGCCCGGATCGGGATCGCCGCGGTGCTGGAGCACGACGCTGCCGGTCGGCTCGCCGGCGACGGTCAGCGGCAGCGACGGCAGCTCGCCGCGGCCCGCCAGCAGCCGCCGCTCCTCGTCGCGCGAGCGGGCCGCGACCGCCAGCACGGCCCCGCCGCGGTCGGCGACGACGATCCCCGCGTCGAGCGCGCGCGCCGACGCCCGGGTCAGCGCCGGCAGACCGGCCCCGGCCTCGACGGCCTCGGCGATCGCGCCCAGCGGGCCCGCGTCGCTGGCCACCGGAGACTCGGGCAGCGGCTCGGGCGGCGGGTTCACGCCGCGAATCGTACCGGCAGGGAGACCTGACGCCCGGCCGTCACGGTGATGACCGGATCAGCTCAGGTACTTGTCGACGAACGCCAGGCCGACGTAGACGCCGCCGGTGGCGAAGACCGCGACCACGAACGCCGCCAGCACCAGCGCCGCCGTCCGCTCCCACCAGCTGGAGTAGATCCGCGCCACGGGCACGAGCACCAGCGACACGACCGCGGCGAGCGCGACCAGGCCGCCGACGACCAGCACCAGGTAGGTGACGAACTCGTGGCTCATCGGACGGGATTCTGACGCAGGTGGGCGACGAACAGCCCCACGAGGCCGACCAGCGCCATCACCGCGGCCGCCAACCCGGCCCCCGCGAAGACGTCGGACAGGTAGGCCGCGCGCAGCACCAGCGGGGCGCAGCTGATCGCCACCGCCAGGATCGCGGCGAGCCCGGTCAGGCCGATCCGGCCCGGCACCCGCCGCAGCACCGGGGCCAGCGCCACGGCGACCGCCACCCAGCCGACGGCGCCGGCGGCGACCGCCGAGGGGAAGCTCGATCCGTCGAGCACCTCGAGCGCGCCGGGCGGCTGCGCACGGTGCTCGCCGTCGCGGACCAGCGCCGTCACCAGCAGCCCCAGCCCGACCGCCAGCATCAGCGTCACGGCCACCCACAGCCGCCGCTTCCAGGCGAGGAAGAGCGCGGCCAGCAGCGTCAGCCCGCCGACCACCCACGGCTCGCCGAGCACCAGCCCGACGCGGGCGATGTCCTCCGCGACCCCGATCCGGACGTCGTCGAGCCAGCGCAGCAGCTGGTCGTCGCCGCGGGTCGTCGGCCGTCCCTCGAGCACGTCGTGGAGCCCGAAGAAGGCGAAGGCGCCGACGGCGACGATCGCCAGCAGCGTCGTCACCTCCAGCCCCAGGTCGCCGGGGGTGATCCGGGCCCAGACGAACCGTGCCGGGCCGTCGAAGGGCCGCCAGGCGGCGCGCGCCATCCGGCCGGCGCGGGTCTGGCCCGCGTCGTGCAGCCACTGGCGGGCGCGCTCGCGGTTCTCCGGCTCCTGCAGCCAGTGGGCGATCACGAACGCCGCCACCACGACGGTGACGATCGTGCCGAAGACGAAAGCGCCCTGCTTGGCCCACTTCAGCAGCTGGTCGAGGCTCTGCCAGAAGACGTAGCCGAGGGTCACGAAGAGCGCCGACCAGAGGCCGCTGCCGATCACCGAGTAGGGCACGAAGCGGCGCGCCGCGACCCCGCTGGAGCCGAGCACGAACGGCGCCACCGCCCGCACGAAGCCGAGGAAGCGGCCGATCACCACCGCCTTGCCGCCGTGCTTGTCGAAGAAGCCCTCGACCTGGGAGAGCCGGTCGGCGGTGATCTTGAAGCGCGGACCGTGCTGCTCCAGGAACGAGCGGCCGAGCTTGCGGCCGAGGAAGAAGCTGGCCATGTCGCCGGAGAAGGCGCAGATCCAGACCACGGTCAGCAGCTCGACGTAGCCGAGGGTCCCCTCCCCCGCCAGCACGCCGGCGAGGATCACGAAGGTCTCGCCCGGCGCGAGCAGGCCGACGAAGGCGCCGGTCTCGAGGAAGGCGAGGACGCCGACGATCAGGTAGGCCCAGGCCCCGACCGCGTCGCCGATGTCCTCGACGATCTCCTGCAGCGGCAGGTCCTCGAGCGTCGGCAGCTCGACCACGCCGCTGCCGAGGACCGCGCCGACGACGACCGCGACGACCGTCGCCGGCAGCGCCCAGCGGGGCAGCGGCCGGCGGCGGCGGACGAGCAACAGGACGATCGGGGCGAGCACGGCCAGCGCCGCCCACATCGGGTGGATCTTGGCCAGCGGCAGGACGGCGTCGGTCACGCGGGGACCTCGATGATCGAGCTGACGGCGGCGCCGCCGGTCGGGGTGGCGACGAGCGCGTCGGCGCCCTCCTCGCGCAGCCGCAGCGCCGCGGCGCGGGCCCGCTCGGCGTCGTCGAACCAGCCGATCGTGGTCGGGCCCGAGCCGCAGACCATCGCCCGCTGGGCGCCGGCCGTGCGCAGCCGCTCGACGTTGGCCCCGACCAGCGGGCAGAGGTCGACGGCGGCCGGCTCGAGGTCGTTGACGCAGAGAGCGTCGGGCAGCGAGGGCGGCGCCGGGCCGGCCAGCGCGCGGGTGATCCGCTCCAGCCAGCCGGCCAGCGCCAGCGAGCTGCGCTGACCGCCGCCGGCGTCCAGCTCGTCGTGGCGGCGGTAGACGGCGGGGGTCGCGAGCTGGGCGTCGGCCCGCACCACCACCACCGCGCCCGGCAGCACCCCGGCGCAGCGGACGACCCGCTCGCCGGCGCCGTGGCCGATCGCCAGCCCGGGCTGCAGCTGGTGCGGCACGTCGGAGCCGAGCCCGGCGGCCAGCTGCTGGAGCAGCGCCGGGTCGCCGAGGCCGCTGCGGTGGGCGGCCAGCCGCAGGACGGCGCCGGCGTCGGCCGATCCGCCGGCCATCCCAGCGGCGACCGGGATCCGCTTGACGATCTCGACCGTCTGCGGCGGCCCGTCCCAGCCGGTCGCGGCGCGGAAGCGAGTCAGGGCCCGCAGGGCGAGGTTGTCGCCCTCGACGCCGGGGCAGCGGATCGCGTCGACCGCGCCCGCCGGCGGCGGGTCGTCGCCGTCGCGGCGCGGGCGCAGCACCACCTGGTCGGCGAGCGTCAGCGACTGCATCACCGTCACCAGCTCGTGGCGGCCGTCCTCGTCCCGGACCGGCCCGACGACGAGCGTCGCGTTGACCTTCGCCGGGGCCGCGGTGGCGATCGCGGGCGGCTCGCCGGTCACGCCGACGCCTCCCGCCAGGCGGCGATCTCGGCCGCGGCGGCGGCGTCCTGCTCCTCGGCGGCCAGCGCGGCGGCCAGGTCGACGAACTCGGTCGCGGCCAGCCGCTCGGCGCGGACGTCGACCGGCAGGCCGATCCGCTCCAGCGCCGTGCGCAGGTGGTCGCGGCGGGCGTTGCCGCCGCCGGCCAGCGCGACCGACCGCGCCAGCGCCTTCCGGCGGTGGGCGAAGGCCGCGCCGATCAGCGTCCGGACGGATGCCGGCGCGGGCGGCCGGACCCGCCGCAGACCCACCAGGACGCTGTCGACGTTCGGCACGGGAGCGAACACCGTACGGGAAACGCCGCGCAGCACGCGCACGTCGCAGCTCAACTGGGCGAGCGCCGAGGGGACCCCGTAGGCGGCGGTGCCGGGCCCGGCGGCGAACCGCCGGCCGACCTCCTTCTGGACCATCGCCACCCAGCGGTCGACCGACGGCAGCTCGACGACGGTCCGCAGGATCACGCCGGCGGCGACCGAGTAGGGCAGGTTCGAGACGCAGACCGTCGGCGGCGGGCGCAGCGTGGTCAGGTCGATCCGCATCGCGTCGCCGAGGTGCAGCTGGGCCCGGTCGCCGTCGCTCCAGGGGGCCAGCGCCTCGCGCAGCGGCTGCTCCAGGCTGCGGTCGAGCTCGACCACGTGCAGCGCCGCGACCCGCGGCGCCAGGTGCTCGCTGAGGACGCCGAGGCCGCCGCCGACCTCGAGCGCGACGTCGTCCTCGCGCAGCTCGGCCAGCCGCGCGATCACGCCGAGGATGTTGTCGTCGACCAGGAAGTTCTGGCCGAGGTCGCGCTTGGGGCGGACGCCGTGGGCGCGCATCCGACGCAGGCTCGGCTGCGTCGGCCCCTCCTCGCTCACGGACCCCACCCGAACAGCCGCGCGGCATTGGCGCTGACCGCCGCGTCCAGCTGCTCGTAGCTCTGGTCGCGCTGGGCGGCGACGAAGCGCGCGGTCTCGACCACGTAGGCGGGCTGGTTGCGCTCCTTGCGCCGGACCTGCGGGGTCAGGTAGGGCGCGTCGGTCTCGACCAGGATCCGGTCGTCGGGGACGGTCGCCGCGGCCAGCGCCAGGTCGCCGTTGCGGGGGTAGGTGACGTTGCCCGCGAAGCTGATGTACCAGCCCTGCTCGAGGCACTCGTGGAGCCGGTCGGGCATCGAGAAGCAGTGCAGGATCACGGTCACGCCGCCAGCGTGGTCGCGGAGCGTGGCGATCGTCTCGTCGTCGGCCGCGCGGGTATGGATCACCAGCGGCTTGGCCAGCTCGCGGGCGATCTCGATCTGGTCGCGGAAGGCGGCCCGCTGGTCGTCGGGCGGGGTGCTGTCGCGGTAGTAGTCGAGGCCGGTCTCGCCGATCGCCCGGCAGCGCGGGTGGGCGGCCAGCGCCCGCAGCTCCTCGCCGGCGGCGGCGTCGTAGCCGCTGGCGGCGTTCGGGTGGCGGCCGATCGCCGCGAAGACCTCGGGGAAGCGCTCGCTGGCGGCCAGCGCCAGGCGGCCGGTCTCGCCGTCCATGCCGACGGTCAGCAGCCGCTGGACGCCGGCCTCGCGGGCGGCGGCGACCAGCTCGGCGTCGTCCGGCGCGCACGAGGAGAGGTGGGTGTGGCTGTCGATCATCGACGGCGGCGACGGGGCGGGGCGGGCTCGGGTCGGCGGGATCAGGCCCCGCCGACGTCCTTCGGGAAGAGCGGCTCCAGCTCGCCGACGCTCCGCGCCTGGCCGGCGCCGAGCGCCGCGCCCGACCAGTCGAGGTCGGGGCAGCCGATCGCGGCCAGCAGCTTCTCGGTCGAGGCCGGCAGCCACGGGTGCAGCAGCACCGCGGTCGAGCGCACGCCCTCGACCAGCGTCCGCAGCACGGCGTCGAGCGCGGCCGGCTCGGCGCCGTCCTTCTCCGCCTTGGCGAGCGTCCACGGAGCCCGCTCCTCGACGTAGCGGTTGAGCCGCCGGACCCGCTGCCAGACCGCGTCGAGCGCCTGGCTGATCTGGCCCTCGTCGAGCAGCCGCGCGACCTCGGCCGGCAGGCCCTCGAACTCGGTCTCGATCTCGGCGTCGACGGCGACGTCGGGCACCTGGCCGTCGCGGTAGCGGCGGACCATCGCCAGGCTGCGCGAGGCGAGGTTGCCGAAGTCGTTGGCCAGCTCGCTCTCGTAGCGAGCGCGGAGGCCGTCGAGCGAGACCGACCCGTCGTTGCCGAAGGTGACCTCGCGCAGCAGGTAGAAGCGGACCGCGTCGGCGCCGAAGGTCTCGACCGCCTCGAACGGGTCGAGCACGTTGCCGCGCGACTTGCTCATCTTCGCCCCGTCGACGAGCAGGAAGCCGCCGACCAGGACCCTTTCGGGCAGCTCGACCCCGGCCGCCATCAGCAGCGCCGGCCAGTAGATCGTGTGGAACTTGAGGATGTCCTTGCCGATCACGTGGACCGGCGGCCAGTGGGTGGCGGTCAGGTCCTGGCCGGGGCGGCCGAAGCGGAGCGCGGTGTAGTAGTTGAGGAGCGCGTCCCACCAGACGTAGAAGACGTGCTCCGGGTCCCAGGGGACGGTCACGCCCCAGCTGATCGCGTTGCGGCTGAGCGAGACGTCCTGGAGCCCGTTCTTGATGAAGGCCAGCGCCTCGTTGCGGCGGACGGCGGGCACCACCCAGTCGGGCCGGTCGGCGTAGAGCTGCTCGAGCTGCTGCTGGAAGGCGGAGAGCCGGAAGAACCAGTTGCGCTCCTTCTCGCGCGTGAGCGGGATCCCGTGGATCGGGCAGGTGTTGCCCTCGGCGATCTCGGACTCGGTCTTGAAGTCCGCGCACTTGGGGCAGTACCAGCCCTCGTAGTCGCCTTCGTAGACGTAGCCGTTGTCCTTGACCAGGGTCAGGAACTCCTGCACCGCGGCCTTGTGGCGCTCGTCCGACGTGCGGATGAAGAAGTCGTTCGACGCCTCCAGCGGGCCGCCCATCGCCTGGAACTTGGGCGCGTTCTCGTCGACCAGCTGCTGCGGCGTGATGCCCCGGTCGGCGGCCACGTTGGCCACCGGCTCGCCGTGCTCGTCGGTGCCGGTCAGGAAGAAGACGTCCTCTCCCCGCTGCCGGTGGTGGCGGGCCAGCACGTCGGCGACGATCGTCGAGTACGCGTGCCCCAGGTGCGGCGCCGCGTTCACGTAGAAGATCGGCGTCGTGATCTCGTAGCCCATGCCTGGAGCAAGGCTACCGGCGGCGGCCGCGGGGCCCGCGGCCGGCTCGCGACCGGCGATCGGCCCCGCCCGCCGCTAGCGCCCGTCGGGCCCGATCGCCGGGATCCGGGTGAAGGCGACGGCGTCGTGGGCGTCGTCGATCACGTCGACGTCGACGATCCGCAGCTCGCCCGGCTCCTCGCGGGTGAACCGGACCGCCGAGTGCCAGTCCTCGACCGCCGCCTCGACCGATCCGCCGTGGGCGAAGACGCCCGGCACGTGCGGCGAGTAGGCCCACCAGCCGCCGTCGTCGGCCTGGTGCAGCAGCACGAGCACCGGCACGGTCCCCACGGTGGTCTTCGGCGTCGTCTCGATCATGCTCATCGCAGCTCCTCGATCCCGGTGTCGCGGCGGATCGCGCTCAGCGTGCCGGGAGTCATGTCCTGATTGCCGTGGCCGCCGGCGGGGACCGACGTCGAACGGCCGTCGGGCCCGCGCCAGCGCTCGTGCGAGCCGGTCACGCGCACCATCGTCCAGCCATTCTGGCGCAGGATTCGCCGCACGTCACGGTATTTCTTGGCCATCAGCGCGCACCCCCGGCGCGGGCCATCGCCCCGGCCCGACGCCCGCGGCCGCGGCGGCCCACCGCCAGTCCCGACGGCAGCCCCAGCGCCAGCACCGCGAGACCGATCCAGCCCGCGGCCGGCGTGCCCGCGGGATCGGCGACGGGCACCGCCGGCGGCGTCCGCAGCGCGGGCGCCGGCCGCGGCAGC
>NZ_JAWZSQ010000010.1:0-160601 GCF_034096925.1 Patulibacter defluvii | reverse complement strand
CCGGCGGCGCCCGCCGGCGCGGGCGGTGGCGCTCCGGCCCGTCCGCAGCAGCGGCCGGCCCGTCCGGCGCAGCCCGGTCAGCGTCCGGCCGCCGGCGGCCAGCGTCCCGCGCGAGCGGACGACCGGCCGCTCGGTCCGCGCCCGACCCCGGGTGCGCGGCCCCAGAGCCCGGTCCAGCGCCCGGTTCGCCGCGACGGTGCCGACGGCGCCGCGGGCGGCCCGCAGCGTCCGGCCCGGCCGGCGGCCCCCGGCGGCAACCGCGCCCCGGGCACCGGTCCGCGCGTGATCCAGCCGCCGGCCGCTCCCGCGCGTCCGGCCGCGTCCGGTGGCGCCCAGGCGCCCGCCGGTCGTCGGGCCGACGGTCCCGCCGGTCAGCGTCCGGCTCCGACCGGTCAGCGCCCCGTGCGCCCCGGTCAGCGTCCGGCCCCGACCGGCCAGCGCCCCGCCCCGGCCGGCCAGCGCCCCGCGCCCGGCAGCCAGCGTCCCGGTGGTCCCCGCCCCGGCGGCCCCGGTGGCCAGCGTCCTGCCCCCGGCGGGCAGCGTCCCGGCGGTCCCGGTGGTCAGCGTCCCGGTGGCGGTCAGCGCCCCGGTGGTCAGCGTGGCGGTCGTCCCGGCGGCGACCGTCCCTCCGAGCGTCCGCTCGGCCCGCGTCCGACGCCCGGCGCCCGCCCGGCGCCGCTCGGCCCGCGCCCGACCCCGGGCGCGCGTCCCGCCGCGCCCGCGCCGACCGGCCGTCGCCGGCCGGTCGAGGCGGAGACGGAGGTCGTGCCGAAGCGCGACCTGCGGACGAAGAAGCCCGATCTGCCCAAGGGCCCGCCGACGATCGGCGAGAAGCCGACCGCCGGTGCCGGTCCGAAGATCATCGCCCTGCCCGATCCCGCGACCGCCCGCCCGCAGCGGGCCGGCGCCGGTGGAGCCGGTCGTCCCGGCGGTCCCGGTGGCCCCGGTCGCCGGCGCGTCGTCATCGATCAGCCGGGCGGCCCGCGCCGTCCCGGCCCCGGCGGTCCGCCGAACCGGCGTCCGCGCCGCCGGCGCCGTCGCCAGAGCATCGAGGAGGCGCTGGCACCGCTCAGCCGCGAGCAGGGCACCACGGTCGACGTCGTCCGGATCAACTCCGGCTCGACGGTCAAGGACGTGGCCGAGTACCTGGCCGAGCCGGTGCCCGAGGTGATCAAGAAGCTGATGCTGATGGGCGAGATGGCGACGCTCACGCAGACGCTGTCCGACGACACCATCGAGCTGCTGGCCGGCGAGTTCGAGCGCGAGATCGAGATCGTCAAGGCCGGCGACGCCGAGGAGGAGATCGTCTTCGACGACTCCGAGGCCGAGCTGGTCCAGCGGCCGCCGGTCGTGACCATCATGGGTCACGTCGACCACGGCAAGACCTCGCTGCTCGACAAGCTGCGCGAGACCGAGGTCGCGTCCGGCGAGGCCGGCGGGATCACCCAGCACATCGGCGCCTACCAGGTCCACCACGGCGACGACACGATCACCTTCCTCGACACCCCGGGCCACGCGGCGTTCACCGCGATGCGCGCCCGCGGTGCGCGGCTGACCGACATCGCGGTGATCGTGATCGCCGCCGACGACGGCGTGAAGCCGCAGACGCAGGAGGCGATCGACCACGCGAAGGCGGCCGACGTGCCGATCATCGTCGCGGTCAACAAGATCGACAAGGAGGGCGCCGACCCGGTCCGCGTCCGCACCGAGCTGGCGGCGATCGGCCTCAACCCGGCCGAGTGGGGCGGCGACACCGAGTTCGTCGACGTCTCGGCGAAGACCGGCCAGGGCCTCGACGACCTGCTCGACACGATCGGCGTCGTGGCGGAGATCCAGGAGCTGACCGCCAACGCCGACACCGAGGCCTCGGGCGTCGTCGTCGAGGCGCGCCTCGACCAGGGCCGCGGTCCGGTCGCGACCGTCCTGATCCAGCGCGGCACGCTCGAGATCGGCGACCCGATCGTCTCCGGCGCCACCTGGGGCAAGGTCCGCGCGCTGATCGACTACACCGGCGAGCGGATCGAGGTCGCCGGCGTCGGCGACCCGGTGCTCGTGCTCGGCTTCGACGGCGTGCCGAACGCCGGCGACATGGCGATGGTGGTCGACTCCGAGAAGACCGCGCGCAGCCGTGCCGAGGAGCGCGAGACGCGCCTCAAGGCCGAGGCGATCGCGCGCCGCTCGGGCCGCAAGTTCTCGCTCGAGGACGTCTTCAAGCGCGAGGCGGCCGTTGGCGAGATGAAGGGCCTGCCGCTGATCCTGAAGGCCGACGTGGCCGGCTCGCTCGAGGCGTTCGAGGACGAGATCGCGCGTCTGCCGCAGGGCGAGGTGCTGGTCGACTTCGTCCACGTCGGCGTCGGTGGCGTCACCGAGTCCGACGTGATGCTGGCCGCCGCGTCGCAGGCCGTGATCATCGGCTTCAACGTCCGACCGGTCGGCGACGCCGCGCGCGTGGCCGATCACGAGGGCGTCGAGATCCGGACCTACGACGTCATCTACCGCGCGATCGAGGATCTCCGCGACGCGATGGAGGGCCTGCTCGATCCGGAGCAGGTCGAGGAGACCGTCGGCCAGGCGGAGGTCCGCCAGGTCTTCCGGGCCTCGAAGGTCGGCACGATCGCCGGTTGCTACGTGACCGACGGCCGGATCCGCCGCAACGGCAAGGTCCGCGTGATCCGCGACGGCTCGATCGTCCAGACGACGGTGATCGAGAGCCTCAAGCGGTTCAACGAGGACGCCCGCGAGGTCGCGACCGGCTTCGAGTGCGGCATCGTCCTCCGCGACTTCCAGGACATCAAGGAGGGCGACGTCCTCGAGGTCTTCGAGACGCGGTCCGTCGAACGTGAGCTGAAGTAGCCGTGAAGCCCGACCGCATGCGGCGGGTCGACGAGGCGATCCGCAAGGTCCTCGGCGACGTCCTCCAGCGCGAGATGAAGGACCCGCGGATCGGGTTCGCGACGATCACCGGCGTGCGGACCAGCTCCGACCTGAGCCACGCCCAGGTGCTCGTCAGCGTGCTGCAGATGGCCGACGACGAGCACACGCCGCAGGACACGATCGACGGGCTCCGCTCGTCGGCCGGGTTCCTGCAGCGGCGGGTCGGGCACGAGCTGGGGCTGAAGAACACCCCGATCCTGCGCTTCGAGCTGGACGAGACGGTCGACCGCGCGCTGCGGATCCAGGCCCTGCTGGACGATCCGCCGCCGCCCGCGGTGCCGAGCCCCGACGAGGACGACGACCCGGACGGCGAGGCGGGGGAGGACCCCGCTCGATGAACGGGTCCGACGCGGTCGACGAGGCCCGCCGCCTCGTCGTCGAGGCGCTGCGCGACGGGCAGCGCTTCGTCGCCGTCACCCACGAGCACCCCGACGGCGACGCGCTCGGCTCGCTCGTCGCCCTCACTCGCAGCCTGCGGGCGCTCGGCAAGGACGTCGTCTCGCTGGTCGGGCCCGACGACCTGCCGGTCCCGCGCGAGTACTCCGGCCTGGCCACCGACCAGCTGGTGACCGAGGTCCCGGCCGACCTGGCCGAGCGGACCGCGGTCTTCCTCGACTGCGGCAACATCGACCGCGCCGGCGTGGCGGCGGTCCGCGAGGGCGCGGCGCGGATCATCAACCTCGACCACCACCACGACAACACCCGCTTCGGGGACATCGACCTGGTCGACCCCGACGCGTCGTGCACGGCCGAGATCCTCTGGGACCTGCTGCCCGACCTGGGGCTGGAGGCGGACCGCGAGACGGCCGAGGCGCTCTACGTCGGCCTCGTCACCGACACCGGCCGCTTCATGTACGAGAACACCCGCGGCCGCGCCCACCTGATGGCGGCCGACCTGCTGGCCGCCGGGGTCGAGCCGTTCCCCGTCTACCGCAAGGTCTACGAGGGCGTGCCGTGGTCGAAGCTGGCGCTGCTGGCGCGGGCGCTCGACCGGGTCCGCCAGGAGGACGAGGGGCGGCTGACCTTCACGCTGGTGCGGCGCGAGGACTACGAGCGGACCGGGGCCCAGGACAGCGACTCCGAGGGCATCATCGACCACCTGCGGACGGTGGCCGGCACCCGGGTGGCGGCGTTCGCCCGCGAGCTGCCACCCGATCCCGACGGCGGCGTGCGGACGAAGGTCTCGCTGCGCTCCGCCGACGGCCGGCTCGACGTCTCGGTGATCGCCCGCGCCGGCGGCGGCGGCGGGCACCCGCAGGCGGCCGGCTTCACCACCGGCCTCGACGAGGACGAGCTGGTCGCGTTCCTGCGCGGCCAGGTCCACGCGCTCGGGTGAGCGACGCGACCGCCGAACCGGCCGCGGCGACGGTGCCCGACGGCGTGCTGCTCGTCGACAAGCCGGCGGGCCGCTCGAGCCACGACGTGGTCGCCCGGGTCCGCCGCGCGCTCGGCGGCCGCAAGGCCCGGCGGGTCGGCCACGCCGGCACGCTCGACCCGTTCGCGACCGGGCTGCTGCTGGTCCTGATCGGCCGCGCGACCCGGCTCCAGCCCTACCTGATGGCGCTCGGCAAGGAGTACGAGACCGTCGCCCGGCTGGGGGCGACCTCGACCACCGGCGATCCCGAGGGCGAGGTGACCGTCAGCGGCCGGATCCCGCCCGATCCGCCGCCGCTGCCGACCGGCCTGGTCCGCCAGCGGCCGCCCGCCTACTCGGCGGTCAAGGTCGACGGGGTCCGGGCCTACCGCCGCGCCCGCCGCGGCGAGCAGCTTGACCTGCCCGAGCGCGAGGTGACTGTCAGCGCCTTCGAGCAGACCTGGCGCGACGGCGACCGGGCGGCGTTCCGGATCGCCTGCTCGTCGGGGACCTACGTCCGCAGCCTGATCGCCGACCTCGACGACGCCTACTGCCTGGAGCTGCGGCGGACGGCGATCGGGCCCTACCGGGTCGACGACGCCCAGGACCTCGACGCCGCGCCCGAGCAGTGGCGGATCGTGCCGCTGGTCGATACCCTGACGACGGTCCTGCCGACCGTCGAGCTGGACGCCGACCTGGCCCGCCGCGCCGGCCACGGCCAGCGGCTGACCCTGCCCGCCGACGTGCCCGCCGACGAGGTCGCGCTCTGCCACGAGGGCGAGCCGATCGCGATCGGACGCCGGGAGCAGGACGGTCGGATCCATCCCGTCGTAGGCTTCCGGGCGTGACCGCGCGCATCACCCCCCTGGCGGACGTCCACGCCCGCCCGCGGACCGTGGCGATCGGGACGTTCGACGGCGTCCACCTGGGCCACCGCGAGGTGATCCGGGGAGCCGACACCGTCCTCACCTTCCACCCGCACCCGATGGCCGTGCTGGCCCCGGGACGGGTGCCGCCGCAGCTGACGACGATCGAGCGCAAGGCGCGCCTGATCGGCGAGCTCGGCGTCCACGAGCTGGTGCTGGTGCCGTTCGACGCCGCCGTCGCCCAGCAGCCGGCCGAGGCGTTCGTCGACGAGGTGCTGGCCGGCCGGCTCGACGCCCGCGGGGTCCGGATCGGGGAGAACTTCCGCTTCGGCCACGGCGCCACCGGCACCCCCGAGCTGCTGCGGGCCGACCCGCGCTTCGACACTACCGTCGTGCCGCTGCTGCGCCACGCGGGGGAGACCGTCTCCTCGACCCGCGTCCGCGAGCTGGTCGCCCGTGGCGAGGTCGCGGCGGCCGCCGAGCTGCTGGCCGGGCCGTTCTCGCTCTCCGGGCCGGTCGAGCACGGCGAGCAGCGCGGCCGCGAGCTGGGCTTCCCGACCGCGAACCTGCACCCGCCCGAGGGCCACGCCCTGCCCGCCCACGGCGTCTACGCCTGCCGCGCGCGGCTGGCGGACGGCAGCGTCCGCACGGCGGCGGTCTCGATCGGGATCCGGCCCCAGTTCGAGACCGCGCTCGGGGTGCTGGTCGAGGCCCACCTGCCCGACTTCAGCGGCGACCTCTACGGCCAGCAGCTGGAGATCGAGTTCCTGGAGCGGCTGCGCGGCGAGCAGCGGTTCGACGGCGTCGAGCAGCTGGTGGCCCAGATCCAGCGCGACGTCGACGAGACCCGCCGGATCGCCGCGGCCTGAGCCGGGGCCGGACCGCGCCCGAGCAGGCGATTCTGTTACCTTCCGTCGTCGCATGACGTCGCTCACCCAGGAACGGAAGCTGGAGATCGTCGGGAAGTTCGGCGAGTCCGACACCGACACCGGCTCCACCAAGGTCCAGATCGCCCTGCTCACGGAGCGGATCAACGGGCTGACCGATCACCTGCGCGAGCACAAGCAGGACCACCACTCGCGCCGTGGTCTGCTGATGCTGGTCGGCCGTCGCCGCCGGCTCCTCAACTACCTGCGCAACGACGACCTCGAGGGCTACCGCGGCCTGATCAAGGAGCTCGGCCTCCGCAAGTAGGCCCCGCCGGCCCGACGGCCGGCTCGTCGCAGGACCGCAGCGCCCCCGTCCGTCGGGGGCGTTTCTCGTTCCGGGGCCGGAACCGGGCCGCCGGTTCCATAGGATCCGGCCATGGCCATCATCGCCGCCGGAACGCCGGTCCCCGAGTTGACCCTCAAGCGCGAGGACGGGAGCGACTTCACGCAGGACGACCTGCGCGGACGCACCACCGTCCTGGTCTTCTACCCGTTCGCCTTCAGCCCGGTCTGCACCGACCAGCTGCAGGTCTACGAGGAGCTGCTGCCGGAGCTGGAGCAGCAGAACGCCGTCATGTACGGCGTCTCGACCGACGCCAGCTGGTCGCAGACCGCGTTCAAGGAGAAGCTCGGGATCACGATCGAGCAGCTCTCCGACTTCGAGCCCAAGGGCGCCGCCTCGAAGGCGCTCGGGGCCTACTTCGACCCGGCCGGGATGACCAACCGGGCGCTGATCGTCGTCGGCGCCGACGGCACCGTCGCCTGGAGCCACCTGGCCGCCTCGCCGGGCGAGCTGCCCGGGGTCGACAAGGTCCGCGAGGGCCTGGCGGCGGCCGCCGCCTGACCACGGTGGGCTCAGGCCCGTCGAGCGACGCCGGGACGCTCCGTCCCGACGACCACGTCAGCGGCTCGCCCGACGGGCCGCTGGTGATCGTCTACGGCGACGCCGGCTGCCCGCGCTGCCAGCAGGGGGTCCGCTTCCTGCGCGGCGCCCCGGTGCGGCTGGTCTGGCGGCACCTGGTGCTGCGGGCCCGCGGACCGCGTCCGCGGGCGCTGGCGGCGGCGCTCGAGGCGGCGGCCCGGCAGGACGGCTTCTGGCCGCTGCTCGACCGGCTGCTGGCCGAGCCGGGCCGGACCGAGGATCCCGACCTGTGGGCGCACTGCGAGCAGCTGGGGCTGGACGTGGCCCGCTTCGATCGCGATCGGCGCGACGAGCGGACGCAGGAGCGGATCGGCCGCGACCTGGCCGAGGGGCTGTCGGTCGGCGCCGTCGGCACGCCGGCGATCCTCGTCGGCGGCCGCGTCGACCACGGCATCCCCGACGACGCCTGGGTCGCCGCGCTCCTGGCCGACCCCGCCCGCTGAGCGCGCGCCATTCGGGACCGTCACGGTCGCAAACGGCGCGCGCTCAGCTAGCTGTTGCTGCGGCGGCGGCCGCGGAGGCGGAACAGGACCCCGGTCGCCACGACGGCCAGGGCGACGGCGGGGAACAGCAGCAGCCAGGTGGCTGAGCCGGGGGCGCCGGGCGGGCGGGTCGAGCGGGTCGCGGTCGGGTCGGGCGGCAGCGGCGAGGTCGCGAAGCCGGCCTCGGACTCGAACGGGTAGTCGGCCGTGGCCCGGAACAGCCGGTCGCTCGGGGCCTGGCGGACCGCTACGTCCTCGGTGATCGAGGACGGCGTGCGGCCGCTGATCTGGAGCTTGGTCAGGTAGCGGCCGTCGAGCAGCCGCCGCACGGCCGCCGTCGGCGCGGGGGAGAGGTCGGCGACCAGGCCCGCGTGGTGGGTGTCGAAGCCCTTCGCCAGCACCCGGTGCTCGCCGACGACGTAGAGCACCGCCGTCACCGGCCGCGGCGACAGCCGGCTCAGCCGCAGCGGGTAGACCAGCCGCTCGCTGGCGAAGGCGACCCGCAGCGGCCGCAGCGCCCGCGACGACCCGTCGACGCTGCGCGGCGCCAGCCGGATCGCGACGAAGGCCCACCGCTCGGCCACGTAGCGGCGCAGGATCGCGTCGGCGGCGGCCGGGGTCCGGTAGCCGTGGTCGTTCAGCCACCGCCGCAGCGCCCGCGCGTCGCCGGCCCGCAGCCGGCTGACGTCGTAGCCGCCGACCCGCTCGCGCGAGAGCAGCTTGACCGCCGGCGCGCCGCTGGCCGGCGCCCCGTCGCCGTCGCCGTTGCCGCCGCCGTCCGACTCCTCCGGGAGCGGGGCCGTGGCGCGGGCCAGCTGGTCGAAGACGTCGACCTGGTCGGCGCGGACCGCGGTCACCGTCGGCGTCGCCGGCACCGGCAGCAGCACCGCCGCCCGCCGGTCGCCGGCCGCGGCGCCCTCCGGCTCGGCCAGGTCGAGCGAGAGCACGATCGACTCGCGACCGTCCTTCAGGCTGACGATCGCCTGCTCTTGGGCGACCGTCGCGTCGAAGGCGATCCCGCAGGCGCAGGCCCCGGCCGGGCGGGCGAAGGCCACGAGGGCGACCGCCAGCGCCACCACCAGGGCGACCAGCAGCAGCGACGGGCGGGAGAGGCGGCGGAGCAGCGGCATCGGCGCGCCCGATCGTAGTCGTCGCGCCCGCGGCGGCGCCGGCCCCGGGTCCGTGCGTACGGCGTCCGGGCGAAAGACCGTGGTGGGTACCACGACGCGACCACGAGGACCCGGGCGGACACTGCCGCCGATGGTCGCCGTCCGGCGGCCGCGAACGGAAGGTGGTCCCCCCGATGTCACGCAACCGCAGGCCCTCTCCGGCGACGGCGATCAGCTGCGTCGCCCTCTTCGTCGCCCTCGGCGGCACCGGCTACGCCGCCGTCTCGCTGCCCAAGGCGAGCGTCGGCAACAAGCAGCTGAAGGCCAACGCCGTCACCGGCGGCAAGGTCAGGAACGGCTCGCTGACCGCCAGCGACTTCCGCCCCTCCAGCCTGCCGCGTGGCGCCACCGGCCCGCAGGGGCCGCAAGGGCCGCAGGGCGCGAAGGGCGACCCAGGCACGCCCGGGGTCGTCGGCCGGACCGTCGTCCACCGGATCGACCACGTGCTGGCCGACGGGCAGGCGACCGCCACCAACCAAGGCAACGTCGCCTGCGGGCCGGGCGAGACGCCGATCTCGGGCGGCGCCAACTACACGCCGATCACCCACGGCGACGCCCGCTTCAGCGGCAGCGGCCCGCGCACCGGCACCCTCGACAGCCCGACCGTGCCCGACGACGGCGCGGCCTGGAGCATCTGGCGCGGGACCGCGATCAACCCGGCCGGCGGCGACACCACGCCGGTCACGGTCCGCGTCTACATCATCTGCGCGGTCGGCTGATCGCGATGCGCGCGCCCGTCCCGGCCGCCCGGCTGGCCGCCGGACTGACGATCGTCGCCCTCGGCGGCGCCGTCGGTCCGGCGCGCGCCGCCGGCCCGCCATCGACCCCCTCCGCGGCCCTCCGGTCGCTCGTCCAGCAGACGACCGCGGTCCCGCGCGGCGCGACCGGCGCCGCCCGCCGCGCGCGGCTGCTGCGGCTGGCCCGCCACGCCCGCGCGGCCAGCGCCAAGCGGCCCTGCGTGGCCGTCGCCGACCTCGACCGCTACCGCCGCGCGCTGCGGCCGGCGAAGCCCCGCAAGGGTCGCCGCCACGCCGCCGCCAACCGGCGGCTGGCCGCGCTCGCCCCGGCGGCCACCACCGCCAGCCGGCTGCTGCTGACCCGCAAGGGGACCGCCCGCTGCGGCGGCGGCGCCCGCGCCACCGCCACCACCGAGACCGTCACCAAGGTCCTGTCCAGCGACGCCAACGGACTCCGCGTGCGGGTTCAGCTGCCGCCGCTGCGGTTCGCCGCGCAGGAGGGCGGCGGCCGCACCTGGACCCGGCTCTCGCTGCCCGGGACCGACGTGCCCGGCGCGCCCGGCACGCCGGGGATCCCGGTCGCGGCCAGCAGCTTGGCGATCCCCGACGGGGCGACGCTCGAGGTCGACCCCGGCGCGACCAGCGGCTACACCCTCGACGGCGTCGACGTGGCGCCGGTCCAGGCCGACCCGGCCGACGGCGACCGCCCGGCCCCGGACTTCGGCCGCGGCGTCTTCGCGGCCAAGCCGTTCCGGATCGACGGCGCCGCCTACCGGGCCCGCGGCCCGCAGCCGGCTCGACCGGCCGCCGGCGCCCTGCTCGGCACCGCCCGCGACCTGCGGCTCGGCAGCCTGCGGATCCCGGCCGCCCAGTACGACGCCGCCCGGCGGCGGCTGCGGGTGCTGACCGCGGTCGACGTCAAGGTCGTCTTCAAGGGCGGCGAGCACCGCTTCAGCGACCAGCTCAGCTCGCCCTGGGAGACCTCGCAGCGGCGGCTCGTGGCCTCGCTGATCAACCGCGGCGTGCTCCCGCGCGAGCGGCCGTTCCCGATCCCGCGCTGCGGCGAGGAGCTGCTGGTGATCACCAACCCGGCGACCCGGGCCGCGGCCGACCAGCTGGCGACCGCGCGCAGCGCCGCCGGCCTCCGCAGCCGGGTGGTCGAGGTCGGCGCCGGCAACGGCCAGATCGGCACCACCGCGGCCCAGATCCAGGGCTACGTCCGCGGTCAGCTGTCGCCGACGCGGCCCTGCATCCGGCCCAGCTACGTGGCGATCCTCGGCGACGACGACCTGGTGCCGACCTTCACCGACGGCCCCAACGGGATCCCGTCCGACCTGCCCTACGCGCTCCGCGACGGGGCCGACGAGCTGCCGGACGTGGCGGTCGGCCGGATCCTCGGCGACGACGCCGCCGCGGTCGGCCGGGCGGTGGCGAAGATCGTCGGCTACGAGACGACGCCGCCGACCGGCGCGTTCCTGACCCGGGCGCTGATCGCGGCCCAGTTCCAGGACACCGACGGCGCCGGCCAGAGCAACGACGGGCAGGAGAACCGGACCTTCATCCAGTTCGCCGAGACCGCCCGCAGCGGCCTGCTCCGCCACGGCGTCACCAGCGACCGGATCTACGCCGACAGCCCCGCGACGACGCCGACGACGTTCAACGACGGGACCCCGCTGCCGGCGGCGCTGCGGAAGCCGACGTTCGCCTGGAACGGCAGCGGCGCCGACGTCTCCGCCGCCTGGAACGCCGGCCGCTTCCTGGTCGTCCACCGCGACCACGGCTGGTCGGACGGCTGGGGCACGCCCGGGTTCACCACCAGCGACGTCAACGCCCTCACCAACGGGGCGCTGCTGCCGGTGGTGCTGAGCGTCAACTGCTCGAGCGGCGCCTACGACTACGACGAGACCTCGTTCGCCGGCGAGGCGCTGGTCAAGGACGGCGGCGGCGCGGTCGGCGTCTTCGGCGACACCCGCGACTCGCCGTCGTGGCACAACTCGCAGATCGCGCTCGGCTTCCTCGACGGGCTGCTGCCGTCGGTGCTGCCCGACGAGGGCGTCGACGTCCGCCAGCGGACCGGCGACGCGCTGATCAACGGCAAGCTGCGGTTGGCCGGGATCGCGCCGCCGTCCGGCCCCGGGATCAGCGGTGGCGACGGCAGCACCCGCGACGAGCTGTACCTGTGGCACTACTTCGGCGATCCGTCGATGCAGATGTGGGGCGGACGGCGGCCGATCGTGTTCGATCCGTCGCGCTTCCGGGCGGTGCTGGCGCGCGAGTTCCAGCTGCCGATCCCGACCCCGGACCCGCCGCCCTACGTGGTCAACGTGACCGTCCCCGGCGAGCTGAACGGCCAGTCGATCAGCCTCCTGCGGGGTGGCGAGGTGATCGGCAAGGGGATCGCCAGCGGCGGCAGCGTCCAGATCCCGGCCGCCTTCGGCGACGGCTCGGTCAAGCCCGGCGAGCTGCGGGTGGCGGTCGAGGGCGACGGGGCCGTCCCGGTCAGCGCGCCGGTCGAGGTCCCGGCCGCCGAGCCGGCCGCGACGACGCTGACCCAGACCTGCCCGAGCGCGGGCGCGGTCCTGAAGCCGCTCGAGGTCGGCGGCACGCTGACCGGCGCGCCGGCCGGCTCGTACGTCTCCGTCACCTTCACCGCGCCCGCGGTCGAGGGTCCCGGGCGGAAGGGCGTCGTCACCGCCACCACCGACGGCGACGGGCGCTGGCGGGCGGCGCTCTCCCCGCAGCGATCGGAGCGCGGAAGCTGGACCGTCGCGTCGGCCTACGCCGGCGACGACGGGCACCGCGCCTCCAGCGCCGGCCCCTGCACCATCCCGGTCCAGTAGCCGGCCTCCGCCGGAGCGTCGCGGCGACCTCCCGCCGCGGCGCTCCGACCCCGGATCGGCCCTGCACAGCGGCCCCTTCCGCTAGTCTCGAATGGTTCGGAAACGACTGAGAAGCGAAAGCGGCGCGCCAGGTCCGATGGGTGCGCCCCCCAAGAGGAACGACATATGAGTCACGAGAACGTGACGACGGTGTCCGTGGAGATCGCCGGCAAGACGATCACCTTCGAGACCGGCAAGCTCGCCAAGCAGGCTTCCGGCGCGGTCACCGTCCGACAGGGCGACACGGTCGTCCTGTCGACCGCGACGATGGGTCGCGAGAAGGACGCGGACTTCCTGCCCCTGACGGTCGACGTCGAGGAGCGGATGTACGCCGCGGGCAAGATCCCCGGCTCCTTCTTCAAGCGCGAGGGTCGCGCCGGCGAGAAGGCCACGCTGACCGCCCGCATGATCGACCGGCCGATCCGGCCGCTGTTCCCGAAGACCTGGCGCCGCGACACCCAGTTGGTGACGCTGCCGATCTCGATCGACCACGAGCACCCGTACGACATCCTCGCGATGAACGGGGCCTCGGCCGCGCTGCAGATCAGCGGCGCGCCGGTCGACCAGCCGGTCGGCGCCGTCCGGATCGGCAAGATCGACGGCCAGTTCGTCGTCAACCCGCCCGAGGACGCGCTGACCGAGGACGGGGCCAGCGACCTCGACCTGATCGTCGCCGGCACCGAGGACGCGATCCTGATGGTCGAGGCGGGGGCGAACCTCATCCCCGAGGCCGAGATCCTCGACGCCCTCGACATCGCCCACAGCGAGATCAAGAAGCTCTGTGCCGTCCAGCACGAGCTGCGCGAGAAGGCCGGCAAGCCGAAGGTCGAGTTCGCCGCCCCGACGGTCGACGAGAAGCTCGCCGCCAAGATCAAGAAGGCACACGGCAAGAAGATCGAGAAGGCGACCCAGGTCGTCGACAAGATCGAGCGCCAGGACGCGACTGAGGCGGCCAAGGACGCCGCCGTCGAGGAGTTCTCGACCGGCGGCGAGAACCCGGACGTCGACAAGCAGGTCCGCTCGATCGTCAACGCGATCGAGAAGGCCGCGATCCGCGACCGGATCGCCGTCCAGAAGGTTCGCCCCGACGGCCGCGCCGCGACCGAGATCCGCCAGATCACGATCGAGACCGGCACCGCCCCGCGGACGCACGGCTCGGCGCTCTTCACCCGTGGCCAGACGCAGGCCCTCTCGGTCGCGTCGCTGGGCACGATGAAGGAGGAGATGCGGGTCGACGGCCTCGGGCTCGAGACCAACCGCTACTACTGGCACCACTACAACTTCCCGCCCTTCTCGGTCGGCGAGGCCGGCTTCATGCGCGGCCCGAAGCGCCGCGACATCGGCCACGGCGCGCTGGCCGAGCGGGCGCTGGTCCCGGTGGTGCCCTCGACCGACGACTTCCCCTACGCGATCCGCGTGGTGTCGGACATCCTCGAGTCGAACGGCTCCAGCTCGATGGCCTCGGTCTGCGGCAGCTCGCTGTCGCTGATGGACGCCGGCGTGCCGATCAAGGCGCCGGTCGCCGGCATCGCGATGGGCCTGATCAAGGAGGGCGACGACTACATCGTCCTCACCGACATCGCCGGCGTCGAGGACCACCTCGGCGACATGGACTTCAAGGTCGCCGGGACCGCCGAGGGCATCACCGCCCTCCAGATGGACATCAAGATCACCGGCGTCACCTTCGAGATCCTGCGCGACGCGCTCGCCCAGGCCCGCGACGCCCGGCTCGAGATCCTCGGCAAGATGCGCGAGGTGATCGACGGCCCGCGCGAGGAGCTGTCGATCTACGCCCCGCGGATCCTGTCGGTCAAGATCGATCCCGAGAAGATCGGCATGGTCATCGGCAAGGGCGGCGAGACGATCCGCGGCCTCCAGGAGGAGTTCGAGGCCCAGATCGACATCTCCGACGACGGCACGGTCAACGTCTACTCGTCCTCGGGCGAGAAGGGCGACGCGCTGGTCCAGCGGATCTCGGCGATGACCCGCGACGTCGAGCTCGGCGACGAGTTCGAGGGCAAGGTCGTCAAGACCACCACGTTCGGCGCCTTCGTCGAGCTGATCAAGGGCACCGACGGCCTGCTGCACATCTCGAACGTCTCGCCCGGCAAGCGCGTCGAGACGGTCGAGGAGGTGCTCTCGCAGGGCGACGTGATCAAGGTCCGCGTGGCCGAGCTCGACCGCGAGCGCGGCCGCGTCGGCCTGCGGCTGTCGGACGATCCCGACGTCGCCGGCAAGACCGTCGAGGAGCTGCAGGCGCTGTCGGCCAGCAAGTCGAACGGCGGCGGCCCGCGGCGCGAGCGCGGCGACCGCGGGGATCGCGGCGGTGACCGCGGCGGCCGCGGCCGGCGCGACCGCGGTGACCGCGGCGATCGCGGCCCCCGCTCGGACCGCGATCCCGACCGGAGCCGGTAGCGCGTGAGCGGCGCCGGAGGACCTCGCCCGAACGGCGAAGCCGGGACGGCGAGGATCACCCGGCTGCCGTCCGGGGTGACCGTCGCGACCGAGCCGATCGGCTCGGCGCTGTCGGTCGCCCTCGGCGTCTGGGTCGGCACCGGCGCGCGCCACGAGCGCGACGCCGAGGCCGGCCGGGCGCACCTGCTGGAGCACATGCTGTTCCGGGGCACGCGGAGCTACGAGTCGGTCGAGATCGACCGCCGCTTCGACGCCCTCGGCGGCGACCTCAACGCGGCCACCAGCCGCGACGAGACCGCGGTCGTCGCCCGCGTCCTGGCCGACGAGGTCGGCGAGGCGTTCCCCGTCCTCGGCGAGATGGTCGCCTGCCCGCGGCTGCGCGACGAGGACCTCGAGCTGGAGCGCAAGATCGTGCTCGAGGAGATCGCGATGATCGAGGACGACCCGGAGGAGCTGGTCTTCGAGCTGCTGCCGCGGGCCGTCTTCGGCGGCCACGCGCTCGGCCGGCCCGTGATCGGGTCGCCCGAGGTGGTCGCCGGTACGTCGGGCGAGACGCTGCGGGCGTTCCACGCCGGCCGCTACCGGCCCGACCGGATCGTCGTCGCGGCGGCCGGGGCGGTCGACCACGAGCGGCTCTGCGAGCTCGCCGAGCGGCTGGCGAGCGACCTCGCGGCCGACGGCGGCGGCGACGGTCCCCACGAGCCGGGGCCGGCCGGCGCGAGCGACCCGACGGTGGTCTTCCGCGCCCGCGAGACCGAGCAGGTCCAGGTGGCGATCGCCGGGCGCGGGCCGGGGATGGGGGACGAGCGGCGGTTCGCGCTGCGGGTCCTCGACACGATCCTCGGCGGCACGCCCTCGTCGCGGCTCTTCCGGGCCGTGCGCGAGGACCGCGGGCTGGCCTACGCCGTCTCGACCTTCGACGACCAGCACCGCGGCGGCGGCCTGGCCGGCGTCTACCTGGGCACCCGCGCCGACAACCTCGGGGCGGCGCTGCGGGTGGTCGCCGACGAGCTGGAGCGGGTCCGCCGCGAGCCGGTCGACGACGACGAGCTGGAGCGGGCCAAGCACCACGCCCGGGCGCGGCTGCTGCTGGGCCTGGAGTCGACCCACGCGCGGATGCACGTGCTCGGCCGCGCGGTCCTCCACGGCCTGCCGCTGCTGCGACCGGACGAGATCGCCGCCCGGATCGACGCCGTCACCGCCGACGACCTGCAGGCGCTGGCGCGCGAGCTGTACGACCCGGCCGGGCTCAGCGCGGCCGGCGTCGGGCCCGACGAGCAGGCCTTCCGCGACGCGCTGACGCCGGTCGCGGCGACGCTCAGCGCGGCCTGAGCCTGGATCCACCGATTCTCGGGTCGCCTCGCCGCGGATGACCGGCGACGATGTCCACGCCACAGGATCTGATGGTCACCGACCGTCATCACCTGTGGCCCGACCACCGTCTTGGTCCTCCACGCCGAGGCTCGACCGATCCTCGGTGGATCCAGGCTGAGCCGGCGGCCCTAGCGCCCGCCGGCGACGGGGGAGAGCCGCCAGACGTTGATCGTGTCGCCCTGGACGTCGCTGGTGCGGGGCGGCCCGCCGACGCGGTGGTCGATCTCGCGCACGAAGAAGTCGCTGCCGCCGACCAGCACGGCGGTGAAGCGGCGGCTGTCGAGCTGGATCGAGGCCAGCCCGATCCCCGAGGTCAGCAGCAGCACCGGCCGCCGCGCCGCGACCCGCTCCAGCCAGGCGGTCAGCCGCGGGTCGTCGAGCAGCGCGCGGGTCCGGTAGCGCAGCAGGTTGGCGTTGCCGAGCATCGTCACGGCGCGGCCGCTGCGGATCGCCAGCGACGGCGCGACGGTCGCCCAGGCCCGCTGGTTGGGGCCGACGAGCACCAGCGGGTCGCCGCCGCCGAGCTGGTCGTCGAGCCGGTCGAGCATCGCCGGCACGCCGTCGAACTCGGTGGTGGTGATCGCCGGACGGGCGTCGCGGAGCCCGATCGCGGCCGCGGCGAGCAGCAGCAGCACGGCGAGCGCGGCCAGCGGTCGTCCCGCCGGCGCGCGGTCGCGGTGGCGCCAGGCCAGCGCGACCGCGACGCCGCCGAGCGCGGCGGCCAGCGGCAGCGCCAGCGGCAGGTAGCGGCGGGCGGTCCAGTACTGGTCGGGGACGAGCACCTGCGGATCGCGGGCGACCAGCGCCAGCGCGATCAGGCCGAGCAGCAGCAGCGGCAGCACGGCGACCCGCTCGCGGGCCGCGGTCGCGCCGGCGCCGAGCACCAGCAGCGCCAGGCCGGCCGCGGCGAGGACGATCCCGGGCGCGGTCGCGTAGGTGCCGAAGATCCGCAGCCCGAGGCTCGGCGGGGCGACGGCCAGCACGATCCCCGCCAGCACCAGCAGCGCCGCCAGCGGCCGCGCCGGGATCCGCGCCAGCGCCCGCAGCAGGCCCGCCTCGGCTGCCGCGAGCGCCCGCGGCAGGCCACGGCGGCCGACCACGGCGATCAGCGCGCAGGCGGCCAGCACGACCGCGGCGATCCCGGCCACCAGCCACGAGCCGTCGATCGAGCCGAGCACGTGGCCGACGGTCTCGTCCGTGTAGCCGCGGGTGAGCGTCAGCCCGCGGACGGCGGCGTAGAGCAGCGGCGGCAGCAGCCCGACGGTCAGCCAGAGCGCGCCGTCGCGCCCGCGCCGCGCCAGCAGCACCGCGACCACCGGCGCCACCGCCACCAGCGGCCAGGCGTCCGGGCGCACCAGCGGCGCGGCCCCGAGCGCGAACCCGGCCAGCAGCGCCGCCCGCCGGCCGCCGTCGCGGATCGCCAGCGCCGCCGCGACCGCCGCGGTCAGCAGCACCGCCCCCGAGGGGACCTCGGTCATCGGGTAGCGCGAGAAGTAGATCAGCGCCGCGTCGGTGGCCAGCAGCGCCATCGCCGCGCCCGCCGCGGGCGCGTGGTCGCGGGCCCGCACCAGCAGCGCCGCCGCCGCGCCGGCCAGCAGCACCAGGATCGCCCCGGCCAGCGTCACCACCCACTGACCGCCACCGCCGGTCGCGCTGGCGCCGGCGGCCATCGTCGCCGGGGTCACGTGGTAGCCGTGGGGCACGATCGCCCCGCCGCGGGTGACGAAGAGGCCGGGGAAGGGCCGCTGGCGGTCGATCCCCAGCGCCCCGCCGCCGAACCGCCGCAGGCCGTCGCGGACGTCCGGATCGAGCGGCAGCTTCAGCCCGCCCTCGTGGCGCAGCCGCTCCGAGGTCATCACGTAGAAGCCGGCGTCGCGGCCGCCGAGGTCGAAGGCGTAGGCGGGCAGGCTGGCCGCGCCGGCGCCGAGCAGCGCCAGCAGCAGCAGCGGGCCGGTCGCGATCCGCCGTCCCGCGCCGCGGGCGCCGCCGGCGACCAGGGCGATCGCCACCAGCGCCACCAGCGCGACCGTCGCCGGCGCGAACGCCCCGCTGTCGGCCAGCGCCTGGAAGGCGACCCCGAAGGCGGTCAGCGCGGTGCCGAGCGCCAGTCCGGCGCGGGCCGGGGCCGGTAGCCCATGGGTGATCGAGCCGACCAGCCCGTGGCCGACCGCGCCGACCAGCACCGCCACCGCCGCCGCCCCGAGCGGGCGCAGCGGCTGCCAGGCGGCGGCGACCGCGACCACCAGCGCCGCCAGCGCCACGCCGGCGGTCGGCCAGGTGCGGCCCGGCCAGCGGGACGCGAGCGTGCGGAGCGAGCGGGCGATCCGCGGAAGTCAAGCAGGCGCCGTGAAGGACCGCGCTCCTGACGGCATCTGGGACGATGGCGGGCATGAGCAGCGAGATCCGCGTGGCCGTGGCGGGCGCCGCCGGCCGGATGGGCCGGACGGTGTGCGACGCCGTCGAAGCCGCCGACGGCATGGTCCTGACGGGACGGGCCGACCCGGCCCTCGACACGCCGCTCGCGGCGGTCCTGCCCGACGCCGACGTGGTGGTCGACTTCACCCGTCCCGACACCGCGCTCGGCAACGCGATCGCGTGCGTCGAGGCCGGCGTCCACGTGGTGATCGGCACCTCCGGCTTCGACGTCACCCAGCTCGAGGGCCGCGGCACCGCCAACGCCTTCTACGGCCCCAACTTCGCGATCGGCGCGGTGCTGATGATGCGCTTCGCGACCGAGGCCGCCCGCCACATGCAGAAGGCGGAGATCGTCGAGCTGCACCACGACAAGAAGCTCGACGCGCCCTCCGGCACCGCCGCCCACACCGCGGCGCTGATCGCCGAGGCGACCGGCAGCGAGCCGCCCGTCCACTCGATCCGGCTGCCCGGGCTGGTGGCGCACCAGGAGGTGATCCTGGGCGGCACGGGGGAGACGCTGACGATCCGCCACGACTCGCTCGACCGCTCGTCGTTCATGCCCGGCGTGTTGCTGGCGATCCGGCGGGTGGCGTCGCTGACCCGATCGCCGACGGTCGGGCTCGACAAGCTGCTCTTCGACGAGGCCTGAGCGGGGCCCGGCCGGTGCGGCTGCGCCCCGCCACTCCGGACGACGCCGACGGCATCGCCCGGACCCGGATCGCCGCCTGGCGCCACGCCTACGCGGAGATCGTCGACCCGCTGGTGCTGGCCGACCTCGACGCCGAGGACGAGGGCGAGCGCTGGCGCGACAGCCTCGGCGCGGCGGCGACGGCCGCCGCCGGGCTGCGGGCGACCGTCGCCGAGCAGGACGGACGGGTGGTCGGCAGCGCGATCGCGATCGTCGCCGCCCGCGCCCCCGACGACGGGCCGGCGACCGGCGAGCTGGCGATGCTCGACGTCCACCCGGTCGCCCAGGGCGCCGGGGTCGGCGGCGCGCTGCTCGACGAGGCCGAGCGGCGGCTGCGCGAGGCCGGCTGCCGGCGGGCGGTGCTGCGGACGCTGGCCGCCGATGAGCGCGCGCGGCGCTTCTTCGCCGGCCGCGGCTGGACGCTCGACCCCGAGGCCGACGTGCCGGCGGTCGAGCGCCACGGGCTGGCGACCGTCCGCTGGAGCCGGACGCTGTGACGACGGCGCCGATCGAGGTCGCCCCCGGCGCCCCGCCGCTGGCCGCGGCGCCGGTCCGGCCGCTGCGGATCCTGGTCGTCGCCAACCGCTACCCGCCGGCCGCGGCCGGCGGCTACGAGCGGATCACCGTCGCCGCGGTGGCGGCGATGCGGGCCCGCGGTCACGCGGTCGAGGTGCTGACCACCGGGGCGGACGAGCCGCCGATCGCCGACCCGCCCGACGCCGGGATCCACCGCACGCTCCGCTGGTGGTGGCGCGACGGCGACTGGCCGGCCCACGGCCTGCGCGAGCGGGCGGCGGTCGAGTGGGCCAGCCGGCGGGCGCTCGACGAGCGGCTGCGGCGCTTCCGTCCCGACGTCGTCTCGTGGTGGGCGATGGGCGGGATGCCGCTCTCGCTGCTGGAGACGGTCCGCCGCCGCGGGATCCCCGCCGTCGGGGTGATCGGCGACGGCTGGGTCCGCTACGGCCGCCGCCACGACCTCGGCGGGCGCAGCTGGGAGCGGCCGGGGCTGCGCCAGCTGCGGCCGCTGGCCGGGCGGCTGGGGCTGCCGGTCCCCGGGCCGATCGCGCCGGCCGGCCGCTGGCTTTGCATCTCCGAGTGGGTCCGCGACGTCGCGGTCGACGATCCCGACGTGACGGCGCAGGCGGCGATCGCCCGTCCCGGCGTCGATCCCGCGGTCTTCCCGCCCAGCGAGCCGGGTCCGTGGCGGGGCCGGCTGGCCGTCGTCGGCCGGGTCAACGAGGCCAAGGGCGTGGCCGACGCGGTGCGGGCGCTGGCGCTGCTGCCGCGGGCGACGCTCCAGGTCGACGGGCCGGACGCGCCGCGGGCCGGCGGTGACGAGGATCGGCCCGAGGCGGCCGCCGTCGCCGCGCTCGCCGACGAGCTGGGGGTGGCTGAGCGGATCGCCTGGACCCGGACCCCGGCCGACCGCGTCCGCGAGGCCTACGCCGGCGCCGACGCGCTGCTCTTCCCGGTCCGCTGGCCCGAGCCGTGGGGGCTGGTGCCGCTGGAGGCGATGGCCGTCGGCCGGCCGGTGGTGGCCTGCGCCACCGGTGGCGCGGCCGAGTACCTGCGCGACGGCGAGAACGCGCTGCTGGTGGTGCCCGAGGACCCGGCCGGCCTGGCCGCCGCGGTCGAGCGGCTGGCCGCCGACGCGGACCTGCGGGCGCGGCTGGTGGCCGGCGGCCGCGCGACCGCCGCGGCGCTCTCGGCCGCCGCCTTCGACCGCGCGGTGCTGGCCTGGCACGAGGCCGCCGCCGGCCCCGCCGCCGCTCCGGTGTGACGTTCCGGTCGCCGGACGACCGCAACGTCGCAGCGGGCGGGAGCGGTCAGCCGCTCAGGGCCTCGCGGATCCGGTCCGGCAGCGCGGTGTAGCGGGTCGCGCCGTCGACCCGCCGCAGGGCGGCGGCGATCGCGCCCCGGTCGCCGACCATCACGCACGCCTTCTCGGCCCGGGTGACGGCGGTGTAGAGCAGGTTGCGGGTCAGCATGTGGCGGTGCTCGGCCACCACCGGCACCACCGCCACCGGCACGCTCGACCCCTGGGCCTTGTGGACCGTGCAGGCGTAGGCCAGGTCCCAGGTGTCGAGCCGGTCGCTCGGCAGCCGCACGCGGCGGCCGTCGTCCATCGCCACCACCACCTGCTTGCCGTCCTCGTCGACCTGGACGAGCATCCCCAGCTCGCCGTTCATGACTTCGGCCTCGTGGTCGTTGCGGGTCTGCATCACCCGGTCGCCCTGGCGCAGCCCCCGCAGCGCCCCGCCGCCGGCGACGGCGCGGCCGCCGGGGTTGAGGATCTCCCGCAGCCGGCCGTTGAGCGTCTCGACCCCGCAGGCGCCCTTCCGCTGCGGGGCCAGCACCTGGACGCCGCCGATCGCGTCGACCTCGTAGTAGCCGGGCAGCCGCTGGGTCACGAGCGAGACGATCTCGTCGGCGGCGGCGACCGGGTCGACGCGGTCGATCAGGAAGAAGTCGCGGACGTCGTCGGGGCCGGGCCGGGTCTGGGGCGGCTCGCCGCGGTTCATCGCGTGGGCGGCGCGGACGATCAGCGACCGCTCGGCCTGGCGGAAGATCCGCGACAGCCGCACCGCCGGCACCTCGCCCGACTCCAGCAGGTCCTGCAGCACCCGCCCGGGACCGACCGGGGCCAGCTGGTCGACGTCGCCGACCAGCAGCACGTGGGTCCGCGGCCCGACCGCCCGCAGCAGCGCCACCGCCAGGTCGAGCGGCAGCATCGACGCCTCGTCGACGACCAGCATCACGCCGTCGGGGATCGGGTCGTCCTCGTCGTGCTGGAAGCCCTCGCCCGGCACGTACCCGAGCAGCCGGTGGATGGTGGTGGCGTCGGCGCCGGTCGCCTCGGCCAGCCGCCGCGCCGCCTTGCCCGTCGGCGCGCACAGCAGCACCCGGCCGCCGGCCTCGCGGAGGGTGGTGACGAGCGCCCGCATCGTCTGCGTCTTGCCGGTGCCGGGGCCGCCGGTGAGGATCGAGAGCCGGTGGCCGATCGCCGACCGGACCGCCTCCCACTGCTCCTCGCTGGGGGCCGGGTCGAGGCCGTCGGGGGCGCGGTCGGGAGCGGTCGCGTCGAGCGTCGGCTCGGCGGTCGCCAGGCCGGCCACCAGCGTCGCCAGCAGCGCCTCGTCCTCGTCCAGCTCGAGCGTCGCCACCCGGCCCTCGCGGTCGACGACGGCGCCGCTGGCGATCAGCCCGGCGAGCGCCTCGCCGACCGAGCGGCCGTCGATCCCGGCCGCGCCGCCGGGCGGCGCCCACGGGTCGCGGCTGCCGGAGAGCAGCCGGATCGCCCGCCGCACCAGCTCGTCGTGGGGCAGGTGGCAGTGGCCGTCCTCCTCGGCCAGCCGCAGCGCCTGGAGCGTGCCGGCCTGGCGGCGGGCGGCGCTGTCGCGGGCCTCGCCGAGGGCGAGGGCGATCGCGTCGGCGGTCACGAAGCCGATCCCGCTGCGCTCGGTCAGGCGGTAGGGGTCGGCGCGCAGCAGGGCGACGTCCGGCTCGTCGCCGAGCGCCCGGATCACGCGGCCGATCGTGGCCGCGTCGACCTGGTGCTGCTCCAGCAGCAGCCGCACCGCGCGCGGGCCGGCCTCGGCCCGCCAGTGGTCGACCGCCTCGGTCAGCTTCTCGCCCGAGAGCCCGCGGACCCGCCGCAGGACCGACCGCGGGTCGTCGTCGAGCCGCGCCAGCAGCTCGTCCCCGAAGCGCTCGATCAGCTGCTCGGCGGCGACCGGGCCGACGCCGGGGATCCGCCGCAGGACCCGCGCCAGCGCCTCGTCGCCCTCCGGCTCCAGGCTCTGGAGCGCGCGGACCCGGAAGCGGGCGCCGTGCTTGGCGTGCTGCTGGCGGTCGCCGGTGGCGCGGACGCGGTCGCCCGGCTCCAGGTGGCCGAGCGGCCCGACCAGCACCTCGTGGCCGGTGCTGTCCGACATCGCGTCGACCACCGCGAAGCTGCCGTCGTCGCTGCGGAAGCGGACGCCGGCGACCTCCAGCTCGAGCGTCTCCTCGTCGACGGCCACCCGACGACGGTAGCGGGCGCCCCGGCGTGGCCATGCCGTCGCGGCATGGCCGCCGGGCCGGACCGTGATCGCACGTCGAGCGCCGCTCTGGGAGGATGAACCACGTGGCCGAGCTCGGGACGATCATCACCGCGATCGTGACGCCGTTCGACGCGGAGTACCGCGTCGACGAGGGCGCCTTCGTCGATCTGATGCACCACCTGGCCGCCCACGGCTCCGACGGCTTCGTCGTCGCCGGGACCACCGGCGAGGGCTCGACGCTGAGCGACGAGGAGCACCTGGGGCTGGTCGAGCTGGCGATCCGCGAGAAGCCGGCCGGCACCACGATCATCGCCAACGCGGGCTCGAACGACACCCGCCACTCGCTCCACCTGACGGAGAAGGCGACCGAGCTGGGCGCCGACGCGACGCTCAACGTCGTCGGCTACTACAACCGCCCCAACCGGCGCGGGATCCTGCAGCACTACCGGGCGGTCGCCGCGGCGACCGACAAGCCGATCGTGCTCTACAACATCCCCGCCCGCTCGACCCTCAACCTCGATCCCGAGCTGCTGGCCGAGCTGGCCCAGATCGACCACGTCGACGCGGTCAAGCAGGCCAACAGCGACGAGCTGCAGCTGATCGACGGGCTCGACGTCTACGCCGGCAACGACGACGCGCTCGCGCGCGCGATCGAGATCGGCGGCGCCGGCGGGATCCTCGTCGCCAGCCACCTGGTCGGCGACCTGCTGGCCGAGCTGGCGACCGCCACGCCCGAGCGGCGAGCGGAGATCGACGGCTCGCTGCAGGACCTCTACGCGGTCCTCGGCGTGACGGTCAACCCGATCCCGGTCAAGGCGGCGCTGGAGCTGGCCGGGCACCCGGTCGGCGGCCTGCGGCTGCCGCTGGTCGAGGCCGACGAGGACGAGCGGGCCCGGATCCGGGCCGTGCTCGAGGGGCTCGGGCTGCTCGCCGGATGACGTTCGCGGGGCAATTAGCCGCGCAGCCGTCGGGGCCGCGGGCGCGAGCGAGCGCGCGTGGGCTCAGGGCGGAGCGCACCGAACCCTGCGCGCGACCCGTGCGTCGCGCCGAACGACTGGAACACCCGATATGACCCAACCGACGACGCTCCGCGTGCTGCCCCTCGGCGGCCTCGGCGAGATCGGCAAGAACATGACCGTCGTCGAGTACGACGGCAAGATCGTCGTGATCGACGCGGGGGTCCGCTTCCCGACCGCCGAGCAGGTCGGGATCGACCTGGTGCTGCCGGACTTCAGCTACCTGAAGGACCGCGCCCAGGACATCGAGGCGATCGTCATCACCCACGGCCACGAGGACCACCTCGGCGCACTGCCGTACGTGATCAAGCAGCTCGGCGGCGCCCGCCGCGCGCCGAAGATCTACGGGCGGCCGCTGACGATGGCGATGGGCCGCAGCAAGCTCGACGAGCACCGCCTGCGCGAGGTCGAGCTGACCGACGTCCAGCCGGGCAGCGAGATCCGCCTCGGCACCTTCACGATCGAGCTGATCCACGCCACCCACTCGATCCCCGACGCCTGCAACGTGGCGGTCACCTGCGACGCCGGCACGCTGCTCTTCACCGGCGACTACAAGTTCGACCAGACCCCGGTCGACGGTCCGCCGGCCGACTTCCTGCGCCTGGCGCGGTTCGGCAAGGAGGGGCTGCTGATGCTGCTGGGCGACTCGACCAACGTCGACCGTCCCGGCTGGTCGCCGAGCGAGTCGCTGGTCGGCCCGGCCCTCTACGACGTCTTCGCCCGCCAGCGCGGCCGGATCATCGTCACCTCGTTCGCGTCGAACCTGCACCGCGTCCAGCAGGTGATCGACGCCGCGGTCGAGCTGAACCGCAAGGTCTGCATGCTCGGCCGCTCGATGCGCAAGAACACGAACATCGCCAAGGCGCTCGGGATCCTCGACATTCCCGACGGCGTCCTGGTCCAGCCGCGCGACCTCGAGCACCTGCCCGACCACCGCGTGGTCGTGATGTCGACCGGCTCCCAGGGCGAGCCGCTGGCGGCGCTGCGGCGGATGGCCTTCCGCGACCACCCGCAGATCCGGATCCACGACGGCGACACCGTCGTCTTCTCCGCGACCCCGATCCCCGGCAACGAGCGGGCGGTCAACGAGACGATCGACAAGCTGTACCAGGCGGGCGCCAGCGTCATCACCCACAAGGACGCGCCGATCCACGCCTCCGGCCACGGCTACCAGGAGGAGATGAAGATGATGCTCAACCTGACCCGGCCGAAGTACGTGATGCCGCTGCACGGCGACTACCAGCGGCTGCAGCTGCACAAGCGGCTGGCGGTCTCGGTCGGCGTCAAGGAGGAGCACGTCTTCTGCGCCGAGAACGGGCTGCCGGTCGAGATCGACGCCCGCGGCGCGCGCTTCGGCAAGCCGGTGCCCTCGGGCGTCCTCTACGTCGACGGCACCGACATCGGCGCCCCGGCCGACGCGGCCCTCCGCGACCGCCGCTCGCTCTCCGCCGACGGCCTCTTCGTGGTCGTGGCGACGATCGGCGACGACGACGGCAAGACGGTCGCCGAGCCGGAGCTGATCTTCCGCGGCGTGCCCTTCAAGGACGAGGCCGATGCGCTGCTGGAGGCGCTGCGCGACCAGGTCGACGCCTCGGTCGAGCGCGCCGCCGCCGACGAGATCCACGACCTCGACGAGATCCAGCGGATCCTCCACGACGACGTCGCCCAGCTGGTCTGGGAGAAGCTGAAGCGGCGGCCGATGGTGCTGCCGGTCGTCGTCGCGGTCTAGTCGGCGTCCTCGCGTGGCGGTTGACCCCCGGCGTTCGGGGCCGAACCGCCACGCGAGCGACGGAGGGGCGGCTCGGGCTCAGGCGGTCGTGCGCTCGGCCGCCTCGAGCACGCCGACGCGGGCCTTGTGGCGACGCTCGTAGGCGCCGACGCGGGCCGACAGCGCGGGACCGTCGTCGTCCTCGCGCAGCCGCCGCTCGACCTCGGCCACGGTCGCCTCGTCGTAGCCGGGCCACGGCTCGACGGCGCCGGCGGCCGCGTCGGCGGCGCGCTCGGTCGTGCGGACGGCGCGGTCGCGGGCGTCGCGGGCGCTGTCGGCGACGTCGTCGAAGCGTCCGCGGACCGCGTCGGCGACCTCGTCACGGGCGTGGCGGACGGCGTCGGCGGCGCCGGTCTCGGCGGCCGACCACTGCGGGTCGCCGTCGACGCGGGCCGCGGCGACCCCCTCGGCCAGGTCGCTGACGTCGGCGAGCAGGCGGTCGAGCATCCGCTCCTCGTCGGCTCGGATCTCGCGGGCCAGGCGGGCGGTGTCGGGGTCGCCGACGGCGCGGGCGAGGGCCTCGATCGCGCGGTAGGTGGCGATCTCCAGCGCCTCGGCGGCGGCGCCGTCGCGGGCGTTCTTCAGGACCTTCTCCTCACCGCCCTTGCCCCGCACCAGGTCGAGCGGCAGCTTGCCGACCGCGACCGCCTGGGCCGCGACGCCCTGGACGAGGGCAAAGCCGGCGCGGAGGCTGCGCGGCCCGTCGCCGGCGCCCAGCTCGACCAGCCGCCGGCGGACCCGCTCGGCGTGGCTGCGGGTCTCGGACAGGTGGGCCTGGAGCGCGTCGCGGTGGTCGCCACGGGGCGCGACCGCGATCTGGGACTGGAGCACGCGCACGAGGCCGGCCTCGGTGGCGTGGGCGTCGCGGAGGTGCTGGACGAGGACGTCGGCGGGCTGCGGCATCGGATGCTCCTGGTTCGGGGCGTGCGGTGTCGGCCGGGTGAACGGCGCTCTTCCCCGGCTACCCGGGGCGGCGGGGGCGGAAACGGGGGAGGAGGGCGGTGGGGCGAACGTCACACACCCCGGCCGCCCCGGCGGGCCGTGCGACGTTCGCCACCGCCCGCGTGGGGGAACGTCACACGCCCCGGCGGGGGACCGGCGGCGTGCGACGTTCGCGCCCGCCCCTAGACGTCGTCGGGCGCCGCGCCGCCGAGCCGCTCCTCGGCGTCGGCGGGCCCGGCGGCGGTGGCCCGGTCGCCGCGCAGCCGCCGCCGGATCTGGCGGGCGGCGCGGCGCGAGGGGCCGAGCAGGCGGCCGTCCTCGCCGGCCGCGGCGGCGACCTCGGCGTCGACCGGCGGGCCGTCGGGGTCGATCCGGTCGTCGTCGGCCGGGGCGACCGTGGTCGGCTCGGCAGCGAGGGCGAGGGTGATCACGAAGCGGGCGCCGCTGCCGTCCTCGCTGGTCGACTCCAGCCGCACGTCGCCGCCGTGGCGCTGGGCGGCGGCGCGGACGATCGCCAGGCCGATCCCGGTCGAGCCGGCGCCCTCGCCGCCGTGGCGGACGAAGCGGTCGAAGATCCGGTCGCGCAACTCGGGGGGGATCCCGGGACCGTCGTCCTCGACCACGAGCTCGCCGCGGCGGTCGATCTCCCGCAGGCGGATCCGAATCTCGGTCCCGTCGGGCGTGTGGCGGAGGGCGTTGCCGAGCAGGTTGGCGACCATCCGCACCAGCTCGTCGCGAACCCCGTCGACGGTCAGCGGGTCGAGGTCGAGGACGATCTCGTGGCCGCCGAACTGGGGCTCCAGCTCGTCGACCGCCTCGAGGATCGCCCGGTCCAGGTCGACCGGCTCGCGGGCCGTCTCGCGCTGGGCGTCCATCCGCGCCAGCAGCAGCAGGTCGGAGACCAGCCGCCGCATCCGACGGGCCGAGCGCAGCGCCGACTCGGCGGCCTCGCGATCGTCGCCGTCGGTCGAGAGCGCCAGCAGCTCCAGGTTCGCCTGGACGGCGGTCAGCGGTGTCCGCAGCTCGTGCGAGGCGTCGGCGACGAACTCGCGCTGGCGCTGGAGCGACTGGTCGATCCGGGCCTGCGACGCCGCCAGCTCGTCGAGCATGTCCTGCAGCGTCCGGGCCAGCTCGGCGATCTCGTCGTGGACCGGCGGGACCGGCATCCGCGAGTCGAGGTCGCGGGTGCGGGCGATGTGGCGGGCGGTGCCGGTCATCCGCTTGACCGGCCGCATCGCCCGCTGGCCGACGGCGAGGCCGGCGACGAGGGCCAGGATCGTCCCCAGCAGCACGCCGAGCGCCAGCGCGGTCTGGATCCGGCGGCTGGTGCGCTCGACCGTGTCGTAGCTGCGGCCCATCCGAGCGATCACGGTGACGGTCGGGATCAGGCCGTTGTCGGCGCTCAGGACCTTGCCGTCGGCGTTGCGCAGCGGCACCGCGATCCGGGTGTGGAAGACCCGCAGGTCGCCCTCGCGCTGCTCCGAGGACTCCGGGGCGCCGAGGTCGCGCCGGGGCGTCGTGTGGCCCAGCTCCTGGGGCCGCCCCAGCGGGTTGCGGGAATCGACCAGCCAGAGGTTGATCGCCGTGCCGCGCTCGCCCCGCAGCAGGTTGAGGTTGCTGCGGAGGTTGATCGCGGTGGTCGGGAAGACGCTCGTCAGCCGCAGGTCGAGGTCGGTCCGCAGCGTCTCGAAGCGGGCGGTGGTCTGGGTCTCGAAGTCGCTCCGGACCCGCTGCAGCGTGAAGCTCCCGACCGCGACCGCGAACACCAGCAGGATCGCCCCGGTCAGCCCGGCCGACACGACGGCCAGCCGCCAGCGGATCGGCAGCTTGTCCAGCCAGCGGAGCCAGCGGACGCGCTCGTGGCCGGCGGTCACGCGGCCGTTCCGCTCAGCGGGCGGTGCGCAGGACGTAGCCGGCGCCGCGGATCGTGTGCACCAGCCGCTCCTCGCCGCCCGCCTCGAGCTTGCGCCGGAGGTTGGAGATGAAGACCTCGATCGTGTTGGTCGAGGCCAGTGGGTCGTAGCCCCAGACCTCCTCCAACAGCCGCTGGCGGGGCACGACGAGCTTCTCGTTCCGCATCAGGTACTCGAGCAGCTCGAACTCGCGCTGGGTCAGGTCGATCTGGCGCTCGCCGCGGCGAACCTCGTGGGTGGCCGGGTTCAGCGTCAGGTCGGAGACGACGAGCGCCGCCTCGCCGCGCGGGGGGCGGCGCCGCAGCAGGGCCCGGATCCGGGCCAGCAGCTCGTCGCGCTCGAACGGCTTGACCAGGTAGTCGTCGGCGCCGCTGTCGAGGCCCTCGACGCGGTGCTCGACCGCGTCGCGCGCGGTCAGGATCAGGATCGGGACGTCGCCGGACTCGCGCAGCCGCTGGGCGACCTCGATCCCGTCGATGTCCGGCAGCCCGAGGTCGAGCACGACCACGTCGGGCATGTAGGTCCGGGCCTCGGCCAGCGCGCTCTGCCCGTCGCGGGCGATCCGGGTCTCGTAGTCCTCCAGGCGCAGGGTGCGCCCGAGCACGCCGGCGATCTCCTCGTCGTCCTCGACGATCAGCACGCGCGCGGTGCGGCCACTGGAATCCATGGCGCCGATCGTAGTCGCCGGAGCTTCACCGTCGTTCAAGCGCAGCCACGCGCCCGCTGAGCGCTCAGCCGCGGGCGCCGAGCACCTGGACGTAGGTCGCGGCCGTGCGACCGGTGGCCGCGACGCCGGGGGCGCCGAGCGCGATCCCGATCCCGGTCTCGTCGAACGCGCGGTCGAGCAGGTTGCGGCGGTGGCCGGGGGAGGCCATCCAGCGACGGACCACGTCGCGCGGGGTCGCCATCTTGCCGGTGCCCCAGGCCAGGTTCTCGCCCGCCCGCCAGGCCCGCCGACGCGGCGGGTAGCCCGCGGCCGCGATCCGCCGCGAGAAGCTCACCCCTGACGGCGTGACGTGGCCGAAGAAGTCCTCGCGCACCATCAGGCGGGCGTAGCCGTCGGCCATCCGCCGCAGCACCTGGCGGTTGCCGAGGCCGCCGATCCCGCGGCGGGCGCGTTCGCGGGCGACCAGGCAGGCGGTCGCGCTCCGCACCCGCTCCAGGTTCTCGGCCGACGGCTGCAGGTCGGCGTCCGGGCAGTCGCGCTGGGCGACGCGGCGGAGGGCGATCCGCCGGCGGGCGGTCGCGCAGCGCGTCGCCGCGCGTCCGTGGCCGCCGCAGGCCGACGTCCCCGCGACCGCGCCGGCCGCCGGAGTGGGGGCCGACGCCGCCGGCACCCCGACCCCGCCCCCGACCCCGCCGATCGCCCCGGCGACGAGGGCCAGGAACAGCGGCAGTGGACGTACGGAGGCAAGCGACATGATCGACGTTCAGTTGGTTCGTCCCCAGCATCGAGCGTCCATCGACGCGGATGCGAGACTCAACGAATGATCGATCGCGGCCGCCGCCCGCGGGCGCGGGGAGGAACCGCGCGGCGCCCGGCGAACCGAGCCGGTGAGCATGAGCCGGACCCGTACCCCTGCCCGCACCGCCTCGAAGGCGGCGAAGCCGAAGGCGAAGGCCAAGCCCCGCGCCGCCGCCGCCAAGCGCGGTGGGTCCACGCGCGCACGGGGCGGCTCGTCGCTGCCGGCCTGGCGCTCGCTGGAGCAGCGGCAGTTCGACCAGATCGGGCTCGGGCTGCTGGCGCTCTCGGTCTTCCTCGTCTTCCTGATGTACCTGGGCGCCTGGGGCGGCGCGATCGGCGACGGACTGGTCGGCGGCCTCCGCAGCGTCTTCGGCCAGATCGCCTACCTCGCCCCGCCCGCGGTCGCCGCCACCGGCCTGCTGCTGATCCTGCGTCCGCTGCTGCCGGCGATCCGACCCTTCCGCTCCGGCGCGATCCTGCTGCTGCTGGCGCTGATGCTGCTGTTCGCGGCCGGCACCTTCGGGCTCGGCGGCGGCGCCCGCCACGGCAGCGAGCTGTGGAGCAGCGCGATCGTCCGCCCGCGCGGCGGCGTGATCGGCGACGCCCTCTACTGGGGGATCTCGAGCCTGCTCGGCAGCATCGGCGCCCACGTGATCGGCGTCACCGCGCTGCTCGCCGGCGTGCTGCTGCTGACCGGGGCCTCGATCGCGTCGATGGTGTCGCGGACCGGCGAGGGCCTGCGCCAGACCACCACCGCGCTGCGGCGCGTGCCCAGCGGCGAGACCGGCGACGAGCCGGAGATCCCCGTCCTGCCCCGTCGCCGTGCGGCGACCCCCGCGCCGAAGACCGGCGAGGGGCCGGTGCCGCCGCGGCCACGCCGCGCCACCACCGAGGCCGCGGCCGAGGAGCCGCCGGAGGAGGACGCCGCCGAGACCCCCTTCCCGTCGACCGCCGCCGCCCGCCGGCGCCGCGCCGCCGAGCCCGCCACCGGCGAGGAGATCGTCGCCCGTCGCGGTCCCGGCCGGACCGAGCTGGACGGCGCCCGCCGCTACCCCGACCTCTTCGGCGAGGAGGGCGAGACCCGCCTCGACCTGCCGACCAGCGAGCCGGAGCCGACCGTCGTCCCCGACGACGACGAGGACTTCACGGTCGTCGTCCCGCCGCCGGCCCCCGAGGCCCCGACCCGCGTCGTCCGCGCCGCGGCCGTCGACGAGCCGGAGGACGAGCCGACCCGCGACGACGAGCGCCCGACGCTGAAGGAGCTGCGCGAGCGGCAGCCGATGGGCGGCGACCACGAGCCGCCCGAGGACGGCTACGTGCTGCCCGACCCGGCGCTGCTGAAGGTCTCCGCGCCCGACCAGCTGCGCCCGGACACCGCCGGTCAGCAGGAGACGGCGCAGGCGCTGGTCGAGGCGCTCCAGCACTTCAAGGTCGACGCCCAGGTGATCGGCACGATCGCCGGTCCCCACATCACCCGCTACGAGCTGCGGCTGGCGCCCGGCATCAAGATGTCGAAGGTCGCCCAGCTGAAGGACGACCTGGCCTACGCCCTGGCCGCGACCGACATCCGGATCCTGGCCCCGGTCCCGGGCAAGACCGCGGTCGGCGTCGAGGTTCCGAACAAGCGCCGCCGCGTCGTCCACCTCGGCGACGTCTACGACGACCCGCCCCAGGGCGAGACGCCGCTGACGGTCTGGCTCGGCAAGGACGTCTCCGGCAAGCCGATCCACGCCGACCTGGCGAAGATGCCGCACCTGCTGGTCGCCGGCACCACCGGCGCCGGCAAGTCGGGCTGCGTCAACGCGATGCTCAGCTCGATCCTGCTGCACGCCACGCCGGACGACGTGCGGCTGGTGCTGGTCGACCCGAAGCAGGTCGAGCTGAACCACTACGAGGCCGTGCCGCACCTGCTGACGCCGGTGATCACGAGCCCGAAGATGGCCGCCAACGCGCTCCAGAACCTCGTCCGCGAGATGGAGTGGCGCTACGGCGTGATGAGCGTCAAGAAGACCCGCAACCTGATCGAGCTGAACAAGGTCCGGGTCGAGGAGGGCGACGAGCCGCTGCCCTACATCCTCTGCGTGATCGACGAGCTGGCCGACCTGATGATGGTCGCCCCGGCCGATGTCGAGGACGCGATCATCCGGATCGCGCAGAAGGCCCGCGCGGTCGGCATCCACCTGGTGCTGGCCACGCAGTCCCCGCGCGTGGACGTGATCACCGGCATGATCAAGGCCAACGTCCCGTCGCGGATCGCCTTCAGCGTCTCCTCGCAGACCGACTCGCGCGTGATCCTCGACCAGAACGGCGCCGAGTCGCTGCTCGGCCGCGGCGACATGCTCTTCAACCCGGTCGGCAGCTCGAAGCTGACCCGGATCCAGGGCGCCTACATCGACGAGGCGGAGATCGCCGAGCTGACCCGCCACTGGGCCACCCAGGGCGAGCCGGAGCTGCGCGAGGACCTGCTCGAGGCGGCCGAGGACGAGGAGGCGACCGACGGCGGCCCCGACGACGTCGACGCCGACACCGATCCGCTGCTGGCCGACGCGATCGAGCTGGTGGTCGAGATGGGCGCCGCGTCGACCTCGGGCCTCCAGCGGCGGCTGCGGGTCGGCTACACCCGCGCCGGCCGGCTGGTCGACATGATGGAGCGGCGCGGGATCGTCTCGCCGTTCGAGGGCTCGAAGGCCCGTCAGGTGCTGATCTCGCCGATGGACCTGCCGAAGCTGCTGGCCCAGCTGCGGGGCGCCGCGGACCCCGGCGAGCCGGCTGACGACGCCGGCGGACCGCACGCTCCGCCGAGCGGCGAGGACACCGCCGACGACCGCACCGGCGAGCACGCGGCCCTGACCCGCGGCGGCTGAGCGGGGCCGGCGCCGTCCGCCCAGCGGACGGTGCATGCACGGCCGCACCCGACCTCGGCCCCTCCGGCCAGTAGCCTTCCCGGGCGAATGGCGGAGATCGGTGCCACCCTGCGCGAGGCCCGGATGCGCGCCGGGATCGACATCGCCGAGGTCGAGGCCCGGACGAAGATCCGGGCGAAGTACCTGCGTGCGCTGGAGAACGAGGAGTGGAGCCTGCTCCCGGGCTCGACCTTCGTGAAGAGCTTCCTGCGCACCTACGCGGAGGCCCTGGGGCTCGACGCCAAGCTGCTGGTCGAGGAGTACAAGTTCCGCCACGAGCCCTACGAGGGCGCCGGCGCCGGGGTCCGTCGCGGTCCGCGCCGCAGCGGGGGCGGGGGAGGCGGCGGCGCGTTCGGCCCGCCCAAGCGGACCAACTGGGTGCCGCTGCTGCTGCTGGTGGTGCTGGTCGGGGTGGCGCTGTTCGCCGTCTACCGGCTCTCGCAGGGCGAGGACCAGCCGCCGTCGACCACCACCGTCGACACCACCCAGGCCGACGCCCGCGCCGCCGCCGAGCGCAAGAAGCGGGCCGACGAGCGCCGCCGCGCCCGCGAACGGCGCGCGGCCGCCCGCCTGATCGTGCCGCTGCGGGTCCAGGCCGGTCCCAGCACGCCGGTCTTCGTCTGTGTGGTCGACGCCCAGGGCAAGCGGGTCGTCAACGGCCGCGAGCTGGCCGTCGGGCAGCGGACCAAGCTGCTGCGCTCGAAGCGCTTCCGGATCGCCCTCAACGACGCCAGCGCGCGGGTCACGGTCGGCGGCCGCCGCCGCAACCTGACCGCCGGCAGCGACGGCGTCGTCGCCTACGAGATCACCCGCAACGCCAGCAAGCGGCTGCCGGCCGGCCGCCGGCCCTCCTGCTCGTGAGCGTCCCGCGCGCCGCCGTCGTCGTCACCGGGACCGAGGTCCTGGGCGGCTGGGTCAGCGACCGCAACGGGCCCTGGCTGGCCCAGCAGCTGGGCGCGATCGGGGTCGACCACGTCTCGACGACCGTCGTCGGCGACCGGCCCGAGGACCTGCGGGCCGCCCTCGACCACCTGCGGGCGAGCGCGATCGACCTGATCGTCACCTCGGGCGGCCTGGGGCCGACCGAGGACGACCTGACCGCGGCGGTGGTGGCCGAGTTCCAGCGCCGGACGATGGCGATCGACGAGCCGCTGGAAGGCCGGATCTGGACGATCATCGAGGGCTTCGCGCGCCGCTGGAGCAGCCCCAGTCGCCCGGTCGACGAGGCGGCGCTGCGGGCGGCGAACCGCAAGCAGGCGCTGGTGCCCGAGGGCGCGACCGTGCTCGAGCCGGTCGGCACCGCGCCCGGCCTGGTGGTGCCGCCGCCGGACGGCGAGCCGGGGCCGACGGTGCTCGTGCTGCCCGGCCCCCCGCGCGAGCTGCAGCCGATGTGGCGGACGGCGGTCGAGCTGGACGCGTTCCGGGCCGCGATCCCGGGGGCGCTGGTCCGCGGCGAGCAGGTCCTGCGGGTCTACGGGCTGCCCGAGGCGCAGCTGGTCGACACGATGCGCGAGGCCCGGGCGGCCGGGATCGCGCTCGACGAGATCGAGGTCACCACCTGCGCCCACCGCGGCGAGCTGGAGATCGTCAACCGCTGGGCACCCGACCGCGCCGCGACCGCGGAGGCGTTCGCCGCCTTCGTCCGCGACCGCCACGGCGAGCAGCTCTTCTCCGACGACGGCCGCTCGATCGACGAGCTGGTGCTCGACCTGCTGCGCGAGCGCGGCTGGATGGTCGCGACCGCCGAGTCCTGCACCGGCGGGCTGGTGGCTGGGCGGCTGACCGACCGCGCGGGCGCCTCGGACGCGGTCGCGGGCGGGGTGGTCGCCTACTCCAACGACGTCAAGCGGCGGGCGCTGGGGGTCGACGGCCGGCTGCTGGCCGAGCACGGCGCGGTCTCGGCGGCGGTCGCCCAGGCGATGGCGACCGGGGCGCTGGAGCGGCTCGGGGCCGACGTCGCCGTCTCCACCACCGGCGTCGCCGGGCCCGGCGGCGGCAGCGAGGAGAAGCCGGTCGGGACGGTCTTCCTGGCCGTCGCGGCCCGCGACGGCGCCTCGCTGGTGCGTCACGTCCGGATCCCCGGCGACCGCTTCGCGGTCCGCGACCGGACCACCACGGCGGCGCTGCACCTGCTGCGGCGGCTGCTGCGCGGCGAGCGCGACTGAGGGGCGGGGCCGGGAGTCGGGGCCGGTCGGGTGGGGGCCCCGGGGCGCGCGAAGTTGGCGCGAAGTCGGTGCGAAATCGGCACGTTCGGGCACCCACGGGCGACACGAACATATGTACGGTCCGGTTCCGTCCGACCGAGGACGGAAGATCCAGTTCCGCTCCCAGCACGAGGTGACGTTCGAGATGGCCAAGGACACCGATACCGCCAAGGCGCGCGACGCCGCGCTCCAGGGCGCCCTGCAGCAGATCGAGCGCCAGTACGGCAAGGGCACCGTCATGCGGATGGGCGACGAGGGCGCCATCGGGCAGGTCGAGGCCGTGCCGACCGGATCGCTCTCGCTCGACATCGCGCTCGGGATCGGCGGGGTCCCGCGCGGCCGGATCATCGAGATCTTCGGCCCGGAGTCGTCGGGCAAGACGACGCTCGTCTACCACATCCTCGCCGAGGCCCAGAAGCGCGGCGGGGTCTGTGCCTTCATCGACGCCGAGCACGCGATGGACCCGGTCTACGCGAAGGCGATCGGGCTCGACATCGACGAGCTGTTGGTCTCGCAGCCCGACTACGGCGAGCAGGCGCTGGAGATCGCCGACATGCTGGTCCGCTCGGGCGCGGTCGACGTGGTCGCGGTCGACTCGGTCGCCGCGCTGACGCCGCGGGCGGAGCTGGAGGGCCAGATGGGCGACACCACCGTCGGCCTCCAGGCCCGGATGATGAGCCAGGCGATGCGCAAGCTGACCGGCAACCTCAACCGGACCGGCACGATGTGCATCTTCACGAACCAGATCCGCGAGAAGGTCGGCGTGATGTTCGGTTCGCCGGAGACCCAGCCGGGCGGTCGCGCGCTGAAGTTCTACAGCTCGCAGCGGCTCGACATCCGCCGGATCGAGACGATCAAGGAGGGCACCGACGCGGTCGCCAACCGGGTCCGGGTCAAGGTCGTCAAGAACAAGGTCGCGCCGCCGTTCAAGCAGGCCGAGTTCGACATCGAGTTCGGCAAGGGCATCTCGACCTCCGGCTGCCTGATCGATCTCGGCATCGAGCACGACATCGTCCAGAAGTCCGGCTCGTTCTTCAGCTTCGACGGCGAGCGGCTGGCCCAGGGCCGGACGAACGCGAAGGCGCACCTCGACGCCAACCCGGAGATCGCCGCCGAGATCGAGCGGCGGATCTACGAGAAGCTCGACCTGGTGCCGAAGGCCGCTCCGGTCGCCGCCGTCCCGGCCGAGGAGCCCGCCACCGCCGCCGCGTGAGCCTCGCCGCCGACCCCGACCCCGACCCCGACCTGGCGCCCGTCGCCGGTGAGCGGCCGGCGAGGGAGCGGCCGCTGACGGCGAGCAGCGGGCCGGAGGAGCGGGTCCACCACGCGCTCGACCTGGCTTACCGCCACCTGGCCAAGCGCGACCGGACGGTGGCCGAGGTCCAGCGGCACCTGGAGCGGCGGCAGGTCGGGGCGCCCACGATCGAGCGGGCGCTGGCCGAGCTGCACGACCTCGGCTACCTCGACGATCGTCGCTACGCCCAGCGCTACGTCGAGGACCGGCGGCGGATCGAGGGCTGGGGCCGGCTGCGGATCGCGGCCGGGCTGCGGCGGATGGGGATCGGCGACGCGCTGATCGAGGCGGCGCTGGCCGGCGACCCCGACCAGGAGCGCGAGCCGGACCTGGCGGTCGAGGCGCTGGAGCAGCGGCTGGGCGGGGCGCCGCTGGCCGACGACAAGGGACGCAGCCGGGCGCTGCGGCTGCTGGCGACCCGCGGCTTCCCGCTCGAGACGGCCTACGACGCGGTCCGCACCTACGAACGTCGCTGCCGCGAGCGCGCCGACGGGTAGATTCCGGGGCGATGGAATTCGTCCTCGCCGCCGCGCTGCTGGCCGCCGCGATCGTGATCGCCGCGATCCTGGCCCGGGGCCGTTCCGGGGCGGCGCCAGGCGCCGCCGACCAGCGCGACCAGGAGCAGGCGGGGCGCGAGCAGCAACTCGACCGCCGCGACCGCGAGCTGAGCGGCCGGGCCGAGGCGTTGACCGAGCGCGAGCGGCGGATCGATCAGCAGGCGGCCGATCTGGCCACGCTGACCAGCGAGCTGCGGCGGCGCGAGGACCAGATCGAGCAGGCGCTGGAGCGGACGTCGGGCCTCTCGGCCAGCGCGGCGAAGGCGGAGCTGCTGCGGCGGGTCGAGGAGCAGACCCGCCACGAGGAGGCGCGGGTCGTCCGGCGGGTCGAGGAGCAGACGCGGCGCGAGGCCGAGCGGCGGGTCCGCTCGATCCTCTCGACGGCGATGCAGCGCTACGCGGCCGGCCACGCGGCCGAGACCACGGTCTCGGTGGTGAAGCTGCCCGGCGACGACATGAAGGGCCGGATCATCGGCCGCGAGGGCCGCAACATCCGGGCCCTGGAGCACCTGACCGGGGTCAACTTCATCATCGACGACACGCCGGGCGCGGTCGTGCTCTCGTCGTTCGACGGGGTCCGGCGCGAGGTCGCCCGGCGGACGCTCGAGGCGCTGATGGAGGACGGCCGGATCCACCCGGCGAAGATCGAGGAGGCGTACTTCGCCGCCAAGGCCGAGCTGGAGGAGGCGATCCAGGAGGCGGGGGAGTCCGCGGTCCTCGACGCCGACGTCCAGGGCATCCATCCCGACCTGGTGCAGGTGCTGGGCAAGCTGCGCTTCCGGACCAGCTACGGGCAGAACGTGCTGGCCCACTCGGTCGAGTGCGCGATCCTCGCGGGCCTGCTGGCCCACGAGCTGGGGGCCGACGCGGCGACCGCCCGCCGGGCGGCGCTGCTGCACGACATCGGCAAGGCGGTCAGCCACGAGGTCGAGGGCCCGCACGCCCTGGTCGGCGGCCAGCTGGCCCGTCGCCACGGCGAGGCCGAGGCGGTGGCGCACGCGATGGAGGCGCACCACAACGAGGTCGATCCCCAGACGGTCGAGGCGGTGATCGTCCAGGCCGCCGATGCCCTCTCGGGAGCGCGGCCGGGTGCGCGCGGCGAGTCGCTCGAGCTGTACGTGCGGCGCCTCCGCGACCTCGAGTCGATCGCCGCCCGTCACGAGGGCGTCGACCGCGTCTACGCGATGCAGGCCGGCCGCGAGGTCCGGATCATCGTCCTCCCGGAAGCCGTCGACGACGACCAGATGACCCTCCTCGCCCGCGCCATCGCCCGCGAGATCGAGGAGGAGCTGGAGTACCCCGGCCAGATCAAGGTCACGGTCATCCGCGAGTCCCGCGCCAGCGACTTCGCGCGCTGAGGGCGGGGGAGCGCGGTCGGAGTGAGCTAGGGCGCCCGCCGCAGCGCCTCGAAGCGGGCGGGCGACCACTCACCCATCCACTGCATGACGTCGCGGGCGATCTCGCCCGGTCGGAGGCGCTGCCGTGGCGGCGGTCGAGATCGAAACGCATCTGACGGTCGCCGTCGACGCCCGCGCGGCGCAGGACGATCACCAGGTCCCATGACTCGCGGTCGGGGATGGGTTCGGCGTAGACCTCGAGCATGGTGACGCCGTCGCGGGCGAACCCGTCGCGCAAGCTCTCGAACTCGCGGCGGACATAGTCGACGGCGAAGGCGGCGATCTCGCCGGGAGGGGAGTCCTTGTCAAGGGGCATGGGGCGGTGTGCGAGGCCGTCACGCAGGTCGTCGGTCGGCCGAGGCGGAGGTCGCCGCTGCTGGAGCCAGGGAAGAACCGATTCGGAAATGTCACAGTCTGGAGCTGTGGAGCGTGTTCTGGACGTGAAGGTTCTGGCTACGTGGTCGGACGCTCGCCTGTTGGCCGACCGCGCGCAGGCTGAAGAGGCGTTCGCCGTCTTCTATCGCCGGCACGTGACCGTGGTCTTGGCCTTCTACGCGAAGCGCGGGGTCGATCCGGCCTTGGCCGGCGATCTCGCCGCGGAGACGTTCGCAGCGGCGCTTCTTGCCCGCCGGAAGTTTCGGGAGCGCGAGGGCGACGCGCGTCCTTGGCTGCTGAAGATCGCGGCGAACAAGCTGGTCGATCACGCGCGGCGGAGTCGCCGCGACGACAACGCGCGGACCAGGCTGGGGATGGAGCGGGTGGAGCTGTCGGCGCAGGACGTCGCGGACTACGACCGCTTGGCCGTCCTCGACAACGAGGCGGTCACCGCAGCCCTAGATGAACTCCCCGCGGCGCAGCGGCGCGCCGTCGAGGCCCGCGTGATCGCGAACGAGAGCTACCCAGAGATCGCAGATCGCCTCGGGGTCGAGGAAGCGGCGGTCCGTCAGAACGTGAGTCGTGGCTTGGCCCGAATGCGAGCCCGTTTGGAGAAGATTCGATGACCGAGCAGTTGATGTCTGATTTCGTCGACTCGCTGGAGGGCGAGTTGCGAGCTGCGGTGCGTCGCGAGGCCCACCCGGCCGCGCGGACGCGTCGCCGCGTGTTTGCCGGCCTCGGAGCCGCGTCGGCCGCAACCGCAGCGGGAGTCTTGGCGGTCGTCTTGTCCTCGGGACCGAGCGTGAGCGTCGCCCAGGCAGCACCAATCCTTGATCGCCCGGTGGTCAGCATCGCGCAGTTGCGCCGCGACCTTCCGGACGTGGCGGCCCGCACGCGCCGCCCGGATCTCGCTCGGGCCGTCTCGGTCCCGGGCGGGAGGGCCTACTTGATCTTCAAGGGGTCGGAATGGTGCTTGTACGGACCGGATCCCGCGACGGACCATCCGCAGGAGGAGTACGGCAGCACCTGCGCGACCGGCGTCGACTTCACCAAGTGGGGACTCGTGTCGATCATGGGCCAGGGGGCCCAGGGCTACGCGCTGGTCGCTCCGGCGGGCGGGGCCCCAGCGCCGACGATCACAACGAGCGCCGGCAAGGAACGCACCCTGCAGGTTGATCGCGGCGTCGCCCTCGTGGTCGGAATCGAGCCGGGGGACACGGTCACCAGCTACAGCGCGGACGGGGAATCCCGCGAGATCGAGGTGCCCGATGAGCTGACCGGGCCCGGACCGGGGACGATGCAGGATTGCGGGGGCGGCGACATCCGTCCCGCTGGGACCTGCTGACACACGTAAACATATTTGTAGTTGACATGGGCCTGAGCAGGGGATAGAAACATCCATCCCGCTTCGCAGACGTTTCTGTAGCAACCGGGAGCAGTGCCAGGCGATCAACGCCGTACGCGCTGCGACGTCCAGTCCATCAGGAGAGGCATTTCCTTGCTCATGTCCATGAGAGGCGCTGCGCTGCGCCTCAAGGCCAAGGCGCTCATCGGCGCCGCCGCCGCGTGCTGTGCGTTCGCGTTGGTCGCGACCGTGCCACAGCCGGCGAGCGCGACGACGATGCACTACTGCGGTGGCACGTACGCCCCGAACCAAAATTGCTACGGAGCCCGGCACACCCTCCGGCAGAATGCTGTCTACGGCGGCAGCTTCGGGCAGGGTGCATCGGTGGCGGCGTCCGCGCTCGATACGAACCTCAACGAGTACGGGAGCTGGGTCTACGGCGCCGGCTACGCGTGCCACAGCTATGCGGCGTCGCGGCTGCTCTACCCGTGGTTGAAGAACGCCTATTGGGCGTCGATCGAGATGTACGGCCTTGCGCAGTACGGGACGGGGGCTGTCGGATGCTGAACATGAAGCGAAGCGTGGCCGTCGCGGCGGCCCTGAGCTTGTCGGTCGGTGGCGGGGCGCTCGCCGTCACCGCGGCCAACGGAGACGATCCGGTCGGCGTCTACGCGCCGCCGATTGCGTCGGTCTCGACGAGCACCAGCGAGGCGTTCTCGCTGTTCCGCCAGGCCGATGCCCGTGCGGATGACGCGATGCCGTCGGATGCAGTCGAGCAGGTCGCAACGTCGCAGCGGTACGGGCGAAACGCGGATCTCGCGAGGGGCGTCCGGACGGCGAACGGCCGTGGCTGGGCCGTGCCTGGAGCCGACACGCTGTGCCTCGTCGTGAAGGATCCAGTCGACGGCTACGGCACCACCTGCCGTCCGCAGCAGGAGGCCGCCCGCTTCGGCGTCGTGCTCATCATGGTCGCGCCGGACGACCCGAGCGTGGCCAGGGTCTCGGCCGTCCTGCCTGACGGCGCTCGTGCCGAGGCCGTCGGCGCCGGCAAGGCCCAGACGCTCGCCCCGGACGCAGAGGGCGCCGTTGCGGCGGTCGTGCCGACCGGCTCGACCATTGAGGTGACGTCGCCGGACGGTGCCAAGAACAAGTTCGCGATTCCGTCGGAGTTCCCGACCTCGGCGTCTCCGCAGGGCTAGGCGGACAGCGGGTCCCGCTGTTGGAGCCCGCGGCTTGTGCCGCGGGCTCCTGCATTCGCGAGGCTGGCGTTTCAGCAGAAGGACAGGTAGCGCCGACCGCTGCTCGACCCCTGACCCGAAGTGGGGACACAGCCGGTCGTAGACGAACACCCGGTGATGCCGCTGGCGGCGGCACGAGCGTTGCGTAGTGGATGTCCAGAGCGGGCGCCACACTCAAGCACCGCACGTCGCCCTCCCGTCGTATCGCTGCTGCGGAACCTCTAGCGCTTCGATCGTGGCCACCTCTAGGCGGTCGGCGGATGTCCTGACCACGCTTTGAGTAGCGACGATTCGGCCATAGCCGTCAGGAACCTTGCAGGCAGCCGCGAGGTTGGCGCAGAAGGCCGACAAGCGAATCTCGGTTCGGTGGGTGCCTCGCCGACGCGCCCGGCTCCGTTCGTCCTTACCATGGACGTGCTCCTCATGACCCTCGAAGCACAGAAGACGTACCACGTCACCACCTTCGGGTGCCAGATGAACGAGCACGACTCCGAGCGGATGCGGGGGATGCTCGACGCGCTCGGCTACGCCGCCGCCGAGTCGGCCGAGGACGCCGACCTGATCCTCTTCAACACCTGCTCGATCCGGGAGTCGGCCGACTCGCGGTTCGTCGCCCACCTGGGCCACGCCAAGCGGATGAAGAAGGAGCGGCCGGACGTGGTCGTCGGCGTCGGCGGCTGCTGGGCGCAGTCGGTCAAGGACGAGGTCTTCGCCCGCTTCCCGTTCGTCGACGTGGCCTTCGGTCCCGGGCAGATCAACAAGCTGGCCGAGTTCCTCACCTCCGACTCGCTCTCGGCCCAGGGCTACTTCGAGTTCGAGGGCTTCCCCGCCCACCTGCCGACGAAGCGCGACCGGGCCTTCCAGGCCTGGGTCCAGATTGCCGTCGGCTGCAACCTGAAGTGCTCGTACTGCATCGTGCCCTCGACCCGCGGCCGCGAGTCCTCCCGGCCCTTCGAGCAGCTGGTCGAGGAGGTCCGCGCGCTCGCCGCCGACGGGGTCCGCGAGGTCACCCTGCTGGGCCAGAACGTCAACGCCTACGGCCGCGACCTGCGCACCGACGCGCCGTTGCCCAGCGAGCTGCTGCCCTTCTCCGAGGCCGCCAAGCGCCCGACCGCCGGCCTCCGCCCGCGGACCTTCGCCGAGCTGCTGACCGCCGTCGCCGAGATCGACGGGATCGAGCGGATCCGCTACACGTCACCGCACCCGAAGGACATCCGCGAGGACGTGGTCGCCGTCCACGCCGCCCGACCCGAGGTCTGCCAGCACATCCACCTGCCGCTGCAGGCCGGGTCGAGCCGGATCCTCAAGCGGATGCGCCGCACCTACGACAAGCAGCGCTACCTCGACCGGGTCGCGATGATCCGCGAGCAGTGCCCCGACATCGCCATCACCACCGACATCATCGTCGGCTTCCCCGGCGAGACCGAGGCCGAGTTCGAGGAGACGCTCGAGGTGGTCGACGCGGTCCGCTTCGACGGGGCCTTCACCTTCGTCTTCTCGCCCCGCCGCGGCACCGAGGCGGCCGAGATGGTCGACGACTTCGTCCCGCACCCGGTCAAGGTCGCCCGGATGGAGCGGCTGGTCGAGCGGGTCCAGCACCACGCCCGCGAGCGCACCCAGCGGTTCGTCGGCCGCACCCTCGACGTGCTGATCGAGGGCGCCTCGCGGACCGACCCCGACAAGCTCCGCGGCCGCACGACCCACAACAAGGTCGTCAACTTCGTCGGCTTCGGCGAGCCCGGTCAGACCGTCCCGGTCCAGATCACCGGCGCCACCTCGCAGACGCTCAGCGGCGAGATGTCGCTGCTGACCGCGCTCAGCGCTTGACGCGCTGGGCCGCGGCCATCTCGCTGCCCACCCGGTCGCCGCCGAGCTTGCCCGACAGCCGCCCCGGCAGGCCCGGGAAGAGCGCGTTCAGCAGCCCGCTCGCCCGCACGCCGACCGGCGCCACGTCGACCTCGCCCTTGTCGCGGACGATCGCCCGCACCACCGCCGCCGCGACGTCGTCGGGGGTGTTCGTGCCCACGCCCCGCGGCAGCTCGACGTTGGTCTCGGCGAACATGCCCGCGTCGCGGATGAAGCCCGGGAAGACGACGCTGACGCCGATCCCGGCCGGCTTCAGCTCCGGCCGCAGCCCCTGGGCGAACCCGCGCAGGCCCAGCTTGGTGGCCGCGTAGAGGGTCGCGTCGGCCGTCGGCACCTTCGCCGACATCGACGACACGTAGACGTGGTGGCCCGCCCCGCGCTGCTTCATCGCCGGCAGCAGCAGCCGCGTCAGCGCGATCGGCGCCCGCAGGTTGACCTCCAGCACCCGGTCGAGGTCGCCCAGCTCGTAGTCGTCGAGCGGGCCGCTGCCCGGCAGCGCCGCGTTGTGGACCACCACGTCGACCTGGCCGTGCTCCTCGGCCAGCCGCGCGACCTCCTCGCGCGAGGAGAGATCGGCCGAGACGGCGACCGCGCCCAGCTCGTCGGCCAGCGGCTGGAGGACCGCCGCGCGGCGACCGGTCAGCACCAGGGTGGCGCCCTCGCGGGCGAGGGCGCGGGCGATCGCGTGGCCCAGGCCACCCGTCGCGCCGGTGATCAGGACGGTTCGGCCGGCCAGCTGCATGGCCGCAACCCTACTGGCCGGTAGAGCAGCCAGCCGCCTAGGCCAGGAAGACCGCGACCGTGGCCGTGAAGCCGTGCACGAACGGCCGCCCGCCGACCGGGCCGATCTCGCCGGCGGAGAACATGCCCGCCAGCGGCAGCGGTCCCAGCTCGCGCTGGATCGCGTCGGCGTCGTGGTGGTCGTGGCCGAACATGTCGTGGCCGCGGCCGTTGCAGGTGAAGGCCAGCGCGCCCGCCACCTGGCCCGAGCCGACCGCCGCCCGTCGCAGCCGCAGCGCGTCCTCGAAGTCGCGCGAGGCCGTCTCCGGATCGCGCACGTGCAGCTGGGTCACCTGGCCGACCTCGACCGGCGCGCCGACCACGACCGCGCCCGCCTCCGGATCCGCCCCGGCCAGGCCGCGGACCACGAAGTCGCCCGACCCGTACTCCGGCCGTCCCGGACCGACTACCAGGCCCAGCAACAGGCCGTGGCGGATCCGCTCCTGGTCGGCGCTGCCGAGCGCGTCGACCGTGTCGCGCAGGGCCTCGATCGCCGGACGCCCCGCCAGCTCGCGGATCACGCCGCCCTCGCCCGCGGTCACCGCCAGCTCGGGGCCGATCGGCCGCGCCCCCTGCGAGACGCACGGCAGCACCTCGACGCCGGAGAAGCGGATCCCGATCGCCGCCGCGTCGGTCGCGCCGCGGCCGCGCAGCAGCGGCCGCCCGTCCGGCGGCACCATCGACGGCACGCCGCCGATCAGGGGGACGCCCGGCAGGTGCTCCTCGAACGCCCGCAGCGTCCCTTCCAGCGGCAGGTGCGACGAGTCGGCCAGCAGCACGATCGCCGAGCTGCCGGCCTCCGCCTCCGGCAGGCCGAGCAGCGCCAGGCCGTCCTGCACCGGTCGCGTCCGCAGCTCGAAGACGTCGACCGCGCCGTCGCCGACGTCGATCGCCCAGATCGCGATCCCGCTGCCCTGCTCGTGCTCCTGGCCACCCGCGATCAGGCCGCCGGTGGCGCAGCCGACCAGCTCGCCCGGCTCCAGCTCGTCGTGGATCGCGGCCAGCACGGTCGCCGGCGCCGTCACGTGGTCGCCGGCCAGGAAGACGATCGCCAGGTCGCACCGCGCCCCGCCCAGACCCTCGCGCACCTGGCGGGCGGCGACCGCCGTCCCGTGGGCGGGATCGTCGGCGGACGAGTAGCCGGTGGCGACGACGACGGGCATTCGATCCACCATACTGGCGGGCGATGGCGGCCCCTCAGCGTCCCCGGATCGTCGCCCTCTTCGGCCCGACCGCGGTCGGCAAGACCGCCGTCGCCGTCGCCGTCGGCCGGGCGCTGCGGGCCGCCGGCCACGACCCGCTGGCGATCTCCGCCGACGCGATGCAGGTCTACCGCGGGATCGAGACGCTGACCGGGGCCCGCGACGCGCTCGACCAGGACGAGCTGGAGCACCGCCTGGTCTCGGTGCTGCCGATCGACGAGACCTGCTCCGCCGGCCGCTTCGCGCGGATGGCCCACGGCGAGATCGACGCCGCGCTGGCCGCCGGCCGCACGCCGGTGATCGTCGGCGGCACCGGCCTCTACCTGCGCGCCGCCCTCACCGAGCTGGAGCTGCGGCCGCCGGCCCCGCCCGCGCTCCGCGCCCGGCTGGAGGCCGAGCTGGCCGCCGACGGCCCGCAGGCGCTGCACGCGCGGCTGGCCGCCGTCGCGCCCTGGGCCGCCGCCCGGATCGCCCCCGCCGACCGCTCACGGCTGGTGCGGACGCTGGAGCTGCACGAGCTGGGAGAGCTGCGCGAGCCCGACCCCGACGCCCCCAACCGGCTCTGGACCGACGACGTCCGCCACCCGACGCGGCTGGTCGGCCTGGTCCGCGACCGCGACCAGCTGCGGGCGCGGATCGACCTCCGGATCGACGCGATGCTGGCCGCCGGGGCCGCCGACGAGGTCCGGGCCGCGGTCGCCGCCGGCGCCTCGGCGACCGCCCGCAAGGCCCACGGGTTCGAGCCGCTGCTGGCCGGCGACGAGGACCGGATGCGGCGCGACACCCGCCGCTACATCAAGCGCCAGCTGACCTGGATGCGCAAGCTGCCCGGGGTCGAGGTGATCGACCTGACCGGCGATTCCGACCTCGACGCGGTGGCGGCCGCGATCGTCGCCCCGCTGCTCGGCGACTGAGCCTGGATCCAGGCTGAGTCGCGACCGCCGGCCGTAGACTCTCGCCCGATGCGGTTCGAGAAGTGGCAGGCCCTGGGCAACGACTACCTGATCGTCGAGCGCGAGCGGCTGCCGTTCGCGCTGACCGCGGCCCGCGCGCGGCTGCTCTGCGACCCCCACCGCGGCCCCGGCGGCGACGGCGTCCTGGAGCTGTCGCCGGCGACCGAGCCGGGGTCGATCGCCGACCTGCGGATCATCAACCCCGACGGGTCCGAGGCCGAGCTGTCGGGCAACGGCGCCCGCGAGGCGATCATGTACCTGGTCCGCCGCGGCTGGACCGATCGCAGCCAGTTCTCGATCACCACCGTCGCCGGCGAGATCCGGCCGACGATCCTCTCCGACACCACCTGCCGGATCGACATGGGCCGCGCGCGGCTGGTCAGCGACGACTTCCCCGACGGGCCCGACGACGGCCGCGGCACGATCGAGGCGGTCGACGGCCTGCGCTGGTCGTTCCAGCACGTCAAGGTCGGCAACCCGCAGTGCTCGATCGCGATCGGCGACCGGGCCGAGCTGGACGCGCTCGACCTGCCGGCGATCGGGCCGGCGATCGAGCACCACCCGTCGTTCCCCAACCGGACCAACGTCTCGTGGTACGCGGAGGTCGAGCCGGGCCGGATCCGGGCGCGGATCTTCGAGCGCGGCGTGGGGGAGACGCTCTCCTCCGGCACCGGCGCCTCGGGGGCGGCGGTCGCCTACGTGCTCGCCGGTGGCGGGGGCGGCGGGGCCGACGACCGCGAGAGCGTGACCGTCGAGCTGGACGGCGGCGAGCTGGTGGTCGACGTGACCGAGGACCTGCACGTCGACCTGACCGGCTGGGCGGTGCCGGTCTACGTGGCCGAGGCGAGCGAGGAGCTGCTCTCCGCGCTCGCCGCGGCCGAGTGACCGGCCTCAGTCGTTGGCGTGGAGGGCGGCGTTGAGGCCGCCCCAGTCGCCGCTGCGCGGGCGCGCCTCGACGGTGCCGGTGGTGCTGTTGCGCCGGAAGAGCAGGCCGTTCTGGCCCGAGAGGTCGCGGGCCTTGACGACGTGGCCGTCGGCCAGCGTGACGACCGTCCCGCCGGTGACGTAGAGGCCGGCCTCGACCACGCAGCCGTCGCCGAGCGAGATCCCGACCCCGGCGTTGGCGCCGAGCAGGCACTGCTCGCCGAGCGAGATGACCTCCTTGCCGCCGCCGGAGAGGGTGCCCATGATCGAGGCCCCGCCGCCGATGTCGGTGCCGTCGCCGACCACCACGCCGGCGCTGATCCGGCCCTCCACCATCGACGAGCCGAGGGTGCCGGCGTTGAAGTTGACGAAGCCCTCGTGCATCACCGTCGTGCCCTCGGCCAGGTGGGCGCCGAGCCGCACGCGGTCGGCGTCGCCGATCCGGACGCCGCTCGGGACGACGTAATCGGTCATCCGCGGGAACTTGTCGATCGAGGTCACGGCGACCGGCCGGCCCTCGGCCCGCAGCCGCAGCCGGGCCTGCTCGAAGCCGTCGACCGGGATCGGGCCCTGCGAGGTCCAGACGACGTTGCTCAGCAGCCCGAACTGGCCGTCGAGCGAGAGGCCGTGGGGGCGCACCAGCCGGTGCGAGAGCAGGTGCAGCCGCAGGTAGACGTCGTGGGCGTCGACCGGCGCCGCAGCCAGATCCTCGATCACGGTCACGACGGCGATCGTGCGCACGCCGCGGCCCGGGTCGCGGCCGATCGCGGCCGCCACCGCACCGCCGGCCGCCTCGGTCGCGCGGGCGAAGGAGACCTCGCTGGTGCCGCTGCCGCCGGTGTGGCCGGCGCGGGCGATCGTCGCGGCGTCGAGCCCCAGCGCGGGGGTCGGGAAGAAGGTGTCCAGGACCCGTCCGTCGGCCTCGGCGACGGTGGCCAGGCCGATGCCCCAGGCGCCTGCGGTCTGCTGCTGCTCGCTCACGCGTGGGAGCCTAGAAGAACGGCGGCGCGGCGGTCGGCCGCTGCGCGCTTCCGGTCGACCGGCGTCCGGAACGTCGCAGCGGGTGGCTCAGACGTCGTCGGTGAGGGCGATCAGTCGCTCGGCGGCGACGGCGCAGTCGGCCAGCGTGGGCACCAGCGCCACCCGCACGTAGCCCTCGCCGGCGGGACCGAAGAAGGCCCCCGGCGCGACCACGATCCCGGCCCGCAGCAGGCCGGCGGCGAAGGCGGCGCTGCCGCGATCGCCGCCGTCGCCGTCGGTCAGCACCGCGGCCAGCTCGGCGGTCAGCGGGTCGGCCAGCGCCTCCCGCGCCCACGGGGCGGTGGCCCAGTCGGCGGGCAGCGCCAGCCAGCGGAAGAACGAGGCCGGGCCGCCGGCGTCGCGCAGGCCGAGCGCGTCGAGCCCCGGTCGCAGCGCGTCGAGCTTGGTCCGGTAGCGCGCGCGGACCTCGTCGACGTGGCGCTCGTCGTTCCAGGCGGCGACCGCCGCCCGCTGGACGAACCGCTGCGGGGCGACGCCGACGCTCGGCCGGTAGCGCTTGAGGGCGGCGATCAGGTCGGCGTCGCCGGCCACGAAGCCGGAGCGGTAGCCGGGCATCGACGAGCGCTTGGAGAGGGTGTTGACCACCAGCACGCCGGTCAGCCCGTCGCCGTCGGCCGCGACCTGGAGCGCCGAGTCGGGGGCGTCGCCGCTGAACCACAGCTCGCTGTAGGCCTCGTCGCTGGCCAGGACCACGCCGTGGCGGCGGCAGCGGGCGGCGGCCAGGGCGTACCACTCGCGGCTCGCGACGGCGGCGGTCGGGTTGTTCGGGTAGTTGACCCACAGCAGCGCCAGCCGCGACCACTGCTCGTCGCTGATCGCCTCGAGGTCGGGCAGGAAGCCGTGCTCGGCCCGCAGCGGCAGCTCCAGCACCTCGGCGCCGGCGAAGCGGGCGCCGCGCTCGTAGACCGGGTAGGCCGGCTGGGGGATCGCGACCAGGTCGCGGCCGCCGGCGACGTCGACCAGCACCTGCGGCAGCCCGAAGACCAGCTCCTTCGAGCCGAGCGTCGGCAGCACGTGGCGGTCGGGGTCGAGGGTGGTGCCGAAGCGGCGGCCGATCCACCCGGCGACCGCGGCCCGCAGCTCCGGCAGGCCCTCGGCCGACGGGTAGCCGGAGATCGTCTCCTCCTCGACCGCCGCGACCAGCGCCCGGCGGATCAGCTCCGGGGTCGGCTCGCGCGGCTCGCCGGCGCCGAGGTCGACCAGCGGCGGGCCGTCGGGCCGGGCGGCGGCCGCCCGCCGGCGGGCCACGCCGAGACGGGCGAAGGGGTAGGTGCCGGTGCGGCGCAGCAGCGGGTTGCGCGGGAACGCGGAGGCCATCGGCGGGGACGCTACCGCGACCGGCTGCCCGGCCGCGGGAGCGTCGGTCGCCCTGGTCAGACGGTGAGGCCCGGGCAGGTGTCGCGGGCGGCGGTCGTGTCGCGGCGGACGATCCGCTGGCGGCGGGCGACCGTCCGGCGCGTCGTGCGGACCCGCCGCTGGAGCCGCTGCCGGGTGGCGCGGTGCTTGGCGCGCGACAGCTGCCGCCGCTGCGTCTTCAGCCGCTTGCGCGACTTGGTCAGCGCGCGGCGGTCGCGCTCCAGCTTCTGGGCGGCGGTCGTGCAGCGGGCGGAGACGTCGATCGTGGTCTCGACGTCGGTCGCGTACTGGCGTTGGTCGCCCTCGGCCTCGAGGAACGCGCAGACCTGCTGCTCGCCGGCCGCCGTGGGCGAGACCTCGCCGCTGGCGCTGGCCCGGTAGCCGCGGCTGGGGTCCGGCTGCGGCACGAGCCGGCGGTCGATCGCCACCGGGCCCTCGGTGCCGGCGAAGCTGCCGCCGCAGCGCGGAGCCAGCTTGACCCGCAGCTTCAGCGGTCCGTCGGCCGAGGTCAGCGCGCCGGGGTCGGCGCTGACGGTGACGGTGATCGTCAGCGGCTTGTCGGCCCGCGCCAGGGTCGGCGCCTGGACCCGGAGCGCGATCGGGTCGAACTCGTCGGCGGCGGCGGGCAGCGCGGTCGCCGCCAGCGCGACGGCGGCGGCCACGGCCACGGCGGGCGAACGCCGGCTCACGGTCGCAGCCCCATCGACGAGGGGTGGCGGAACATCCGCGCCGGGGTCGCCGGCACGTAGTCGAAGCCGAGCCGGTCGAGGTAGCCCGAGCTGTAGAGCTCGGCCAGGTCGTGCGGCTTGGCCCGCTCGGGCGGCGGGGCGGCCGGCTCGCCACGCAGCCGCGCCTGCCCCTCGCTCGCCGCCGGCTGGGCGCCGATCGGCTTGCCGCGCATGATCCGCCGCGGGCCGGGCAGCGCCGGCAGGTCGAGCTTCGGCTTGCCCGCGAAGTCGAACGAGAGCGCGATGTTGCGGGCGAACTGGTCGCGGCGGGTCAGCGGCGCCAGCCCGTAGCGGTAGCGGATCATCTTCAGGATCGACTCGAAGCCGTAGACCCCGTGGTCGACATGGCCGCGGCGGACCCACGGCGAGACGGCGATCGCGGGGATCCGGAAGCCCATCTGGCCGAAGTCGTTGGCGACGTCGCGGCTGGAGCGGACGTCCGGCACCCGCGGCGGCCGGACGTGGTCGAAGAACCCGCCCCACTCGTCGTAGACGATGAACAGCGCGCCGCGCTTCCACTGCGGCGAGCGCATGAAGGCGTGGACGACATCGGCCATGAACGCCTGGCCGACGCGGACGTCGCCGTGCGGGTGCTCGTCGCCCGAGGTCCCGGCCTCCTCGCCGTTGAACGACGGGTCGACGAACGAGACGGCCGGCAGGGTCCCGGCCGCGCAGCGCTCGTAGTACTCCTGGACCGGGCCCGAGCGGGCCAGCCCGGGCACGCCCCAGAGCGCCGCGACCGGGATGTCGGAGTAGAAGTAGCGGCTGCTGACGCCCTTCTGGGCCAGCGCGCTGAAGATCGTCTGGTCGGGCAGGCCGAGCGGCGAGTCGGCTTTCAGGAACGGGAAGCCGTTGTCCTTGCGGCCGAACGACTGGGCGCTGTGCATGTAGTACCGGTTGGGGTACGTCGAGCCCAGCAGCGAGCAGAAGAAGCGGTCGTAGGTGGTGAACGCCTGGGCGGCGTGGGGGATGAAGGGCAGGTCGGGCTTGGTGTAGTAGCCGATCGAGAAGACGTCGCTGTCGGACTGCAGGAAGCCGTCGTTGCGGCCGCCGTCGAGCTGCGTGCGGCCGCCCTCCCAGGAGTGGTCGGGGTCGAGGTAGGCGAGCCCCTGGAAGTCGGGCGCCAGCCGGTGGGTGTGGTGGACCTTGCCCTGCTTGTCGCGGAAGGTCAGGCCCGCCTGGCGCCCGTCCGCGCCCGGCAGCCAGCCGAGGTAGTGGTCGAACGAGCGGTTCTCCATCATCAGCACCACGAAGGTGTCGATCGGGAGGTTGCGGCCGCTCGGTAGCGCGCGCGTGCCGCGGCGGGTGGCCTCGGCGAGGACCGTGTCGGGGCTCAGCGTCAGCCCTAGGCCAGCCAGACCGGCCACGGCGGCGGTCCGCTCCAGGAACTCGCGCCGGCTGTGGTAGGCGTCGTGGTGCTCCGCCTCCAGCCGCTCGGCCTCGTCGGGATCGTGGACGTCAGGCATCGTTCCCCATGCTGCGCTCGCTGCTCTCCATCGCGTGTGGCGCTCCGGTGAAGAGCCCCCTTCCGGTGGACACTCTCGCCCAATCTGTCACGGTGACGCAAGCAGGACGGGAGCGGCAGCGCGCCGGGATCGCGGCAACCCGCCGCGAAGCGGGGGTCAGGCGCCGTCGCGGACGAGCGCGGCCAGCGTCTCGTAGCTCTCGACCAGCGCCGAGATCGCCACCTGCTCGTCGCGCTTGTGGGCGAAGGCCGGGTCGCCGGGCCCGTAGTTGATCGCCGGCACCGCGGCGAGGCCGAACTCGGCGACCGGCGTCCAGGCCTGCTTCGGCGTCACCTCGCCGCCGCTGCGGGCGATCAGCGACTGGGCCAGCGGGCCGTCGATCGCGACCGCCCCCGAGGGCGCGTTGCCGATGATCGTCAGCTCGCTGCCGGGCGCGTGGCACCAGGCCCGCAGCTGCGACTCGGCGGCCTCCGGCGGGATCCCGGGCGGGTAGCGGTAGTTGACGTGGGCGTCGACCCGGTCGGGCACGACGTTGTCGGCCACCCCGCCGGCGATCCGGGTCACCGAGACGCACTCGGCGTAGCTCAGGCCGTGGAACTCGTGGCGCTGGATCGGCACCTGGGCGAGGTGGGAGATCCCGACGGCGGCGCGGTGGATCGCGTTCTCGCCCAGCCACGGGCGGGCGCTGTGGGCGGCGGTGCCGTGGAAGCTCCAGGTCGCGTTGAGGTTGCCCAGGCAGCCGCCCTGGACGCCGTTGGCGGTCGGCTCCATCACCACCGCCAGGTCGGCCCGGCGGAGGTCGGGCTCGCGCTCCAGCAGCGGCGTCAGGGCGGTGTCGACGAACGGCAGCTCCTCGCGCCCGAAGAGCACCACGCCGAGGTCGCAGGCGCGGTCCGGATCCCGGTGGACGCCGTCGCGCAGCAGCTCCAGCATCACCGCGCAGGCGCCCTTCATGTCGCAGCTGCCGAGCCCGTGGACGACCCCGTCGGCGATCCGTCCCGGGCGGTTGCCCTGGACGGGGACGGTGTCGAGGTGTCCGGCGAGCAGGATCAGCGGCCGCTCGCCGCGGACGGTGGTGCCGGCGGTCAGGCAGGTGTCGTGGGCGTCGTGGGTGGCGACGCCGGCCTCGAACAGCAGCGCCTGGGCGAGCGCGATCGCCGGCTCCTCGTGGCGCGACTCCGAGGGGCAGTCGACCAGCTGGAGGGTGGTGGCGGCGAGGCGGTCGGCGAGCGCGGTCACCGGCCGAGCCTATCGGCGGCCCGGCCGCTCGACCTTCGGCGGGCCCGCGGTCGACCGGCGGCCGATGCGGGGGACGGGGGCCGTCGGCGATCGTGGCCGGGATGACGACGACGGGCGACGACGAGGGGATCAGCCGGGCGCAATTGCTCGCCGGCGCGGCGGGGCTCGGCCTGGCGGGCCTGGCGGCGCCGGCGGCCGCGGCCGAGTCGCGGCGGGCGAGGAGCGCGGCCCCGCGGCCCCGGCGCGGCGTCCCCCTGCGCGGCGTCGGCTACGAGGTCGCCGACGGCGAGACGCCGCAGACGAGCTGGAGCGCGGAGCGGATGCGCGGCGACCTGCGGGCGATCGCCGACGACCTGCGGGCGACGTCGGTCTCGGTCTTCGGCGACGGCGTCGAGCGGCTGACGGCGACCGCCACCGCCGCGGTCGAGCGCGGGCTCCACGTCTGGCTGCAGCCGCGGCTCGGCGACCGGCCGCCGCGGCAGATCCTCGACCACCTCGGCGAGGTCGGCCGGCAGGCGCGGGAGTTGCGGCGGCAGGGCGCGCGGGTCACGCTCAGCGTCGGGGCCGAGTTCGTGCTCTTCGTGCCCGGGATCGTGCCCGGCGCCGACGCCCTCGAGCGGGTCGCGGTGCTGCGCTCCGGGCGTTTCGACCGGCGGCGGATGCAGCGACGGCTCGACCGCTTCGTGGCCCGCGCGGCGCGGGTCGGCCGGGCGGCGTTCGACGGGCCGCTGACCTACGGCGCGGCGATCGACGAGCGGGTCGACTGGCGCCGCTTCGACGTCGTCTGCGCCAACTACTACCCGGCCTCGACGCGGCGGTCCGACCACGCCCGCGACCTGCGGCCGCTGCGCCGCTGGGGCAAGCCGGTCGCGATCTCCGAGTTCGGCACCTGCACCTACCGCGGGGCGCCGCGGGCCGGCGGCCTGGGCTGGGACGTGCTCGACCGCGACGGCCGGGTCCGGCGCGGCCTGGTCCGCAGCGAGCGGACCCAGGCCGACTACCTGGTGGCGCTGCTGCGCAGCTTCGCGACGCTCGGCCTGGAGGGGGCGATCGTCTACGACTTCGTGACCCCCGACGCGCCCCACCGCCGCGATCCACGCCAGGACCAGGATCTGGGCAGCTACGGGATCGCGAAGGCGATCTGGGGCGCGCCGACGGCCCCGACCGACCACTGGCGGTGGGAGCCGAAGCTGGCCTACCGGGCGCTGGCCGACGCCTTCCCGCGGACCGGCCCGGTCGCCGCCGGCTAGGGCTCGTCGGCCTCGAGCACCGCCACCAGCCGCTCCATCGTCGCGACCGCGGCCCGCAGCTCGTCGGCGCCGACCGCGGCCCCGATCCGGGCCGCCCACGGGTGCTGGGCGAGGCTGATCCGGCGGATCGCCCAGTAGCCGGCCTCCGTGCAGGCCAGCAGCTTCGCCCGCCGGTGGGCCGGGTTCGGGCGGTACTCGGCCAGGCCGTCGGCGACCAGCAGGTCGGCGACCCGCTGGACGCCCTGGCGCGTCATCCCCATCCGCAGGGCGACGTCGGCGACGCTCCGCGGCTGGTCGAGGACGCCGCCGAGCACCTGCCACCAGGCGGCGGTGATCCCGCCCTCGGCGGCCAGCCGCTGGGCGACCTTCTGCAGCCGCCCGTTGAGCCGGAAGGTCTCCAGGATCACCGCCGTCAGCGCGGCGCCGGCCTCGCTCTCGGGCGGCGGGGTCGGCCACGCGTCGCGCGGGGGGACCGGCTGGTCGTCGCTCACGCCGCGGCCGCCATCAGCCGCGGGAAGGCCGCCGGATCGCCGTCGGCGAAGACGCCCTCGTAGGCGGCCAGCGTCTCGTCGCCGGCCAGCCCGAGTCGGCGCAGCACGGCGGCCGCGAACTGGACCGGCGACTGCGGGCCGGCGGTGATCAGGTCGCCGTCGACGACCGCGCGGGCGTCGACGTAGCGGTCGCCGCCGGCGTAGCCGGACGCGGCCAGGTACTCGGGCGCGGCGCTGGTGTGGTCGCGGTCGTCGAGCAGCCCGGCGCGGGCGAGCCCGAAGGTCGCCCCGCAGATCGCCGCCACCGGCACCCCGGCCGCCAGCCAGCAGCCGGCCGCGTCGGCGAAGGCGGCGCCGCCGCCGGCGTCCCAGAGCGCGGCGCCGGGGAGCAGCAGCAGCGCGCTGTCGGCGGGATCGACGTCGGCCAGCAGCGCGTCGGGCAGCACCCGCAGGCCGCCCATGGTGGTGATCGGGTCGCGCGTCTCGGCGACCCCAACGACGTCGAAGGGGCGGCCGGTGAAGCGTCCGCTGCGCAGCTCGGCCAGCAGGTGGCCGGGCTCCCAGTCGGCGAGCGTGTCGTAGAGGGCGAGGTGGACGGTCGACATGTGCAACATGTTGTCAAAATGACAGTGTGTTGTCAAATCGATTGGCCGGGGGTGAACGTCGCACGGTGGGGCGCGGTCGCAGGGTGTGCGACGTTGGCCCACACGCTCGGTGGGGAGCGCGACACGGCGGCGGGGGCCGGTCCGGCGTGTGACGTTCACCCCTGGGTCGCCCCGCCCCTCGCCCGGCCGGACGACCAGGCGTAGACTGGAGGGCAGTGACGAATCGCCAGCGAGGCCAGTCCCGGACGACCCATCCCCACGACCTGGAGCAGCAGCGCGCCGCCGCCGACCAGCGGGCGCTGATGGTCGGCGTGCTGCCGGCCGGCGACGACCTGTCCGAGCTGCGCGAGCTGCTGCGGACCGCCGACGTCGAGGTCGTCGGCCAGATCGTCCAGCACCGCGACGAGCCGCACCCCAACAGCTACGTCGGCGAGGGCAAGCTCGACGAGATCAAGGCCCGCGCGGCCGAGCTCGACGCGACGCTGGTGGTGACCGACGACGAGCTGTCGCCGCGCCAGGAGCGCAACCTGGAGGGGCGGCTGGCGATGCCGGTGCTCGACCGGACCGCGCTGATCCTCGACATCTTCGCCACCCACGCCCACAGCGCCGAGGGCAAGCTCCAGGTCGAGCTGGCCCAGCTGCAGTACAACCTCGCCCGCATGCGCGGCCTCTGGAGCCACCTCGACCGGCTCGGGGTCGGCGGCGTCGGCACCCGCGGTCCCGGCGAGACCCAGATCGAGACCGACCGCCGGCTGGCCCGCGACCGGATCGCCAAGCTGCGCCGGCGGCTCGACGACGTCAAGGGCACGCGGGCGGTGATGCGGGCCGAGCGCGCCCGCTCCTCGCACGTGCCGAACGTCGCCCTCGCCGGCTACACCAACGCCGGCAAGTCGACGCTGCTGAACGCCCTCACCGGGGCCGAGGTCGGGGTCGAGAACCGGCTCTTCCACACCCTCGACCCGACCACCCGCACGCTGCGCTGGAACGGGCGCACCTACCTGCTGACCGACACCGTCGGCTTCATCCGCAAGCTGCCCCACCACCTGGTCGAGGCGTTCGGCGCCACGCTCGAGGAGACGGTGATCGCCGACCTGCTGCTGCACGTCGTCGACGCCAGCCAGCCGGACGAGCAGCTGACCGCGGTCCTGCACGCGGTCGAGGGCGTGCTGAAGGAGATCGGCGCGATCGAGGACGGGGTCGGCGTCGGCGGCGGGATCGCCCCGCTGATCGTGCTCAACAAGTGCGACCTGCTCGACGACGCCCGCCGCGAGCAGCTGCGGATCCGGTTCCCGAACGCGGTCCAGGTGGCCGCGGCCTCCGGCGAGGGGCTGGGACGGCTGGCCGAGCGGATCGAGCGCGCCTTCGAGTCGACCCTGCGCCCGGTCGAGCTGCTGGTGCCGTACCCGGCCGGCGCGACCCTGGCCGAGCTGCACGAGCTGGCCGGCGACCTGGAGCAGGAGCACCGCCCCGACGGGGTCCTGGTGCGGGCGCGGCTGCCGCGCCAGCTGGTCGCCCGCTACGACCGCTTCCGGGTCGAGCCGGCCGCCAGCGAGGCCTGATCGGCCGCCGGCCGGTCTGCGATCCTGCGGGCCGTGAGCGAGTCCAGCGGCGTCTCGACGATCACCTTCCGGCGTCTCGACCCGGGGGCGAGGCTGCCCGTCCGCCAGCACCCCGGCGACGCCGGCCTCGACCTCTGCTGCCTGGAGCCGGTCCACCTGGAGCCGGGCGAGCGGGCGATGGTCCCGACCGGGCTGGCGGTCGCGATCCCCGAGGGCCACGTCGGCCTGGTCGTGCCGCGCTCGGGACTGGCCGCGCGCCACGGCGTCTCGCTGGTCAACGCGCCGGGGACGATCGACGCCGGCTACCGCGGCGAGCTGCGGGTGCTGCTGCTGAACAGCGACCGCGAGCAGTCGTTCATCGCCTCCTCCGGTGAGCGGATCGCCCAGCTGCTGGTGGTGCCGGTGGCGCTGCCGGTGGCGATCGAGGTCGACGAGCTGGGGGAGACGGCCCGCGGCGCGGGCGGCTTCGGCTCGACCGGTCGCTGAGCGCCTAGAGTCCCGCCATGGGCGCGATCACGCTGCACCTGGGCGACATCACCACCGACGAGGGCGCCGACGCGATCGTCAACGCCGCCAACTCGAGCCTGCTCGGCGGGGGCGGCGTCGACGGGGCGATCCACCGCGCGGCCGGGCCCGAGCTGCTGGCCGAGTGCCGGCTGCTGGGCGGCTGCGCGACCGGCGAGGCGAAGATCACCGGCGCCGGGCGGCTGCCGGTCGAGCACGTGATCCACACCGTCGGCCCGGTCTGGCGCGGCGGCGAGGCGGGCGAGCCCGAGCTGCTGGCCTCCTGTTACCGCAGCGCGCTGGCGCTGGCCGCCGAGCACGGCTGCCGGCGGGTGGCGCTGCCGGCGGTCTCGGCCGGGATCTACGGCTACCCGCTGGAGCAGGCGGCGGCGATCGCCGTCGTCACCACCCGCGCCGCGCTGGCCGAGCACGAGCAGCTGGTCGAGGCCCGTTTCTGGCTCTTCAACCAGCCGGCGCTGGCCGCCTTCGCCGCCGCGCTCGACCACGCGGCCTGAGAACGGCGACGGGCCGCCCGTGGGCGACCCGTCGACCGGCGTTCCGCGGGGTGGCCGCGGCTACTTGACGAAGCCGAACTGCTTCAGGTACTCGCCGGCGGCCTGCTCCGGCGTCTCCTTGTCGAGGTCGACGCGGGCGTTCAGCTCCTGGACGACGTCGGCGTCGAGCTTCGCGTTGACGGTCGCGATCGCCTTCTCCAGGTCGGGCCCGGCCTTGTCGTAGACGTCCTTGCGGACGACCAGGGTCGAGTTGTAGGGCGGGAACATGCCCTTGTCGTCCTTCAGCAGCACGAACTTCTCGCGCTTGTTCTGCGGGTCGGTGGTGAAGACGATCGAGACGTCGGCCTGGCCGTCCTTCAGCACCTTGCTGCGCTGGCTGAGGTCGACCGGGACGAACTTCTTGAACTTCAGGCCGTAGGTCTTCTGCAGGCCGAGCAGGCAGTCGAGCCGCTGGCGGCACTCGGGGCTGCCGTAGAGCGTCAGGTCCTTGGCGACCTTGGCCAGGTCGGAGATGTTGGTCAGGCCGTACTTCTTGGCCGTCGCCTCGGTCACCGCGACCTCGTTCGAGGAGGTGAACGGCGTCGGCGGCAGGGCCACCAGGTCGTCCTTGGCGAAGTCGGTCTTGACCTGGGCGAAGGCGGCGGCCGGATCGTGCGGCAGGGCGTCGGTCTTGACGCCGAAGAACGACAGCAGCGCGGTCCCGGTGTACTCCGGGTAGGCGGAGATGTCGCCCTGCTTGAGGGTCTTCAGCGCCGTCTGCTCGTCGCCGAGGTTGAGCTGCTTGTCGACCGTGTAGCCGGCGGCCTGAAGGGCCTGGGCGTAGACCTCGCCGAGCACCTTCTGCTCGGTGAAGTTCTTCGACCCGATCGTGATCTTGACCTTGGCGTTGGCCGGGTTCGAGGTGATCGCGGCGCCGCTGTCGGAGGTGGTCGCCGTGCTCGCGGTCGAGGCCGACGTCGCGTCGCCGTCGCTCTTGTCGTCGTCCCCGCAGGCGGCGAGGCCGAGCAGCGCGACGAGCGCGAGCAGGGCGAGGACCAACAGCCGCACCTGCGGCAGGGATCGTTGCTGGGTCATGAGGTGCTCAGGCCCTTTCCGGCCGGTTTGACGAGGAAGCGGCCGCGCCGGGTCGCGCCGGGCGTGCCGCGGAGGGGAACGGGCGTGACGGCCCGCTGGGCGGCGCCGAGGCCGACCTCGGCCACGACCGCCAGCAGCGCGACGACGATCGCCGCCGCCAGCTTGCCGGCGTCGCCGTAGACGCCCTGGGAGAGGATCGGGTCGCCGAGCGTGATCACGCCGGCCAGCGGGGCGATCGTGGCGGTGGCGATCACGTTGACGACCGACGTCCGCAGGCCGCCGAAGATCAGCGGCAGCGCCAGCGGCAGCTCGATCTGGCGCATCACCTGGCGGTCGGTCAGGCCCTGGCCGACGGCGGCGTCGATCACGTCGCGGTCGACCTGGGTCACGCCGACGTAGGCGTTGGTCAGGATCGGCGGGATTGCCAGCAGCGCCAGCGCCAGCGTCACGTTCAGGAAGCCGACGCCGAGGAAGGCGATGAAGAGCGCGATCAGGACCAGGCTCGGGACCGCCCGGCCGACGTTGCTGACCGAGACGGCGAGGAAGCCGCCGCGCCGCTTGTGGCCCAGGTAGAGCCCGAGCGGCAGCGCCACCAGCGCGGCCAGCCCGACCGCGGCCAGGGTCACCTGCAGGTGGGTCCAGGCAAGGCCGCCGAAGTCGGCCAGCCCGCCGACCTCCTTGCCGCCGGCCCGTGACTCGCGGGCGTGGAGCAGGAAGTCGATCGCGTCGCCGAAGAGGCCGAGCGCGGCCAGCGGGGTGCTCATGTCGCCACCGCCCGCGTCCAGGGGGTCAGGAGCCGCTGGACCAGCAGCACCAGCACGTCGAGCGCGATCGCCAGCAGCACGCAGAGCCCGCCGGCGACCAGCACGTTGCTCTTGAAGTTGAGGTCGGCGTAGATCGGGTCGCCGAGCCCGCCGGCGCCGGCGAAGAAGGCCAGCGAGGCCAGCCCGACGGTGGTGGTGGCGGCGATCCGCAGGCCGGCGGCGATCTCCGGCAGGGCCAGCGGGATCTCCACCCGCCACAGCACCTGACGCTCGTCGAGGCCCATCCCGTGGGCGGCGTCGACGACGTCGCGGGGGACCCCGTCGAGCCCGGTCACCACGTTGCGGAAGATGATCAGCAGCGTGTAGGAGACGAGCGCGATCTCGGCGGTCAGGAAGCCGCGACCGGTGATCGGCAGCAGCAGGAAGAAGAGCGCCAGGCTCGGGATCGTGTAGAGGATCCCGGTCACCTGCACGATCGGGGTCACCAGCCAGCGGCGGCGGTGGGCGATCAGGGCCAGCGTGAACGAGATCGCGAAGCCGATCGCCAGCGCCACCACCGTCAGCAGCACGTGGCGCAGCAGCGGGTCGACGTAGCGGTCGAAGTGGTCGACGATCCAGCCGGGGCAGATCCCGTCGTTGGCCACGCACGAGGCGCCGGCGCCGCTGGAGCGGTCGCGGACGAAGCCCTCGCCGGCCTGGGCCAGGATCGGGAGCACGCTCACGCGGCGCCTCCGGCCTCGACCGGCTCGACCGGCGCCGGCCCGGGGGCCAGCTCGCGGGCGACCGCGTCGCTGGAGAGGACGCCGATCAGCGCGCCGCGGGCGTCGACCACGGCCGCGAACTGGACCCGGTGGGCGAGCACGTCGCTGAAGGCGTCGCGGAGCACGTCGTCGCGCTCGACGGTGGCGACGGCCGAGCCGATCCCGTCGGCGACCCGCTCGCCGCGGAGGTCGTCGTCGTCGAGCCAGGCCAGCGGCCGGCCCTCGGGGTCGACCACCAGCGGGTAGGGAATCGCGGCGCCGCGCAGCTGCTCGCGGACCCAGGCGGTCGGGTCGCCGTAGCGGACCTTGACCGCCTCCTCCAGGGCCAGGTCGCGGACGCGGCCGAGCGCCAGCCGCTTCAGCGCCCGGTCGGCGCCGACGAACTGCTCGACGAACTCGTCGGCGGGGGAGAGCAGCAGCTCGGCCGGGGTCGCGTACTGGGCCAGGTGGCCGCCGGGGCGCATGACGGCGATCCGGTCGCCCATCTTGATCGCCTCGTCGATGTCGTGGGTGACGAAGACGATCGTCCGCCGCAGCGTCTCCTGCAGGCGCAGGAACTCGTTCTGGAGCCGCTCGCGGGTGATCGGGTCGATCGCCCCGAACGGCTCGTCCATCAGCATCAGCGGCGGGTCGACGGCGAGCGCGCGGGCGACGCCGACCCGCTGGCGCTGGCCGCCGGAGAGCTGGGCCGGGTAGCGGTCGGCCATCTCGGCGCCGAGGCCGACGAGGTCGAGCAGCTCGTTGGTGCGGGCGGCGATCCGCTCCTTGGTCCAGCCGAGCAGGCGCGGGACGGTGGCGACGTTCTCGGCGATCGTGCGGTGGGGGAAGAGCCCGGTCTGCTGGATCACGTAGCCGATGTCGCGGCGCAGCTCGGCGGCCGGGCGGGCGGTGTTCGGCTGGCCGTCGATCAGGATCTGGCCGCCGCTCGGCTCGATCATCCGGTTGACCATCCGCATCACGGTCGTCTTGCCGCAGCCGGAGGGGCCGACCAGGACCAGGATCTCGCCGGCGGGGACCTCGAGCGACAGCGACTCGATCGTCGGCGCGTCGGCGCCCGGGTAGCGCTTGACGACGTCGACGAACTGGAGCTGCGCGGGCGCACGCTCGGACCCGGGGGACGTGGCGGGGTCGGACGGGGTCGGGGAGGGAGAGGACATCCCGGGCTCCTGGTGGGACGCGAGGCCGTCGGTCGACCCTGCGAAGGCGCGAGCCTAGCAGCCGGGTGCGGACGTTACGTCCTTGGTACCCGAAAGCGGATCGGGTTTAAGGGATTGAACGGGAGGGTGCGTCCGATTTAGGACGGTGGTCTCGGGCTGGTCGATCGATCGCCGCTGCGGGAGCAGGTGACGACGGTGCGGCCCCACCGCTTCCGCGGCCGCGACGTCCTGGCGGTCCGCGGGGCGGTCGATCGCGCCGACGTGGCCGCCGTCGTCGGGTTGCCGGTGACCGCGGCGGCGCGGACGATCCTCGACCTCGCGCCGCGGGTCGGCGAGGCGCGGGTCCGGCGGCTGATCCGCGAGGGGCAGTACCGCCGCCTGCTGACGCCGGCGTCGTTCGCCGAAGCCGAGGAGCGGATGCCGCGCCACCCGGGGATCGCGATCGTGCGGCGCGTCGATGCTCGGCTGGAGGTGCGGCTGACCGGCGACAGTCCCCTCGCCGGCGATCTGGCCGTCTTCCTCGCGACCGAGACCCCGCTTCCGCCGCCGGTCCCGCAGTACCGGCTGCGGGCCGGCGGAACCTGGCGGGTCCTGGACTTCGCGTGGCCGCGGATGCGGCTGGCGGTCGAGGCCGACGGACGCGACGGCCACGCGCCGCCCCAGGGCCACGCCTCCGACGCCCGCCGCGACCAGGGGCCGCTATGGGACGTCTGACGTCCCAAAACGGCGTTCGAGGCGCCTCAGACCCCCGCGGCGCGGCGGGCGCCGGCGTGGGCGGCGTCTTCGAGGGCGTCGTCGAGGGGGGCCAGCGCGTCGGGGGAGAGACCGAGGGCGGTGGCGATCAGCCAGTCGGCGAACCAGGCGTTCTTCGGCAGCAGCGGGCCGTGGAGGTAGGTCCCGATCACGTTGCCGCGGATCGCGCCCTCCGACCCCGAGGAGCCGGTGTTGCCGTGGCCGGCCAGGACCCGTCCCAGCGGCGGCTGGCCGTCGGCGAGCAGGGTGCGGCCGCCGTGGTTCTCGAAGCCGGCGAGGGTGCGGGGGCCGACGCCGGGCAGGTCGACCTCGATCGCGACGTTGCCGATCAGCCGTCCCTCGCCGCGTTCGGTGTGAAGGTCGAGCAGGCCGACGCCGGGCAGCGCCGTCGCGGCGTCGAGCGCGTAGTGGTGGCCGAGCAGCTGGTAGCCACCGCAGACGGCGAGGATCGCCCCGCCGCGGTCGGCGTGGGCGTGGACGGCCTCGCGCTTGGTCGCCACCAGGTCCTCGGCGCAGAGCCGCTGGTCGCGGTCCTGACCGCCGCCGAGGTAGAGCAGGTCGTGGCCGTCGGGATCGAGCGCGTCGCCGATCGTGGTCCGCGTCAGCGCGAAGCCGATCCCGCGCCAGGCGCAGCGGCGCTCCAGCATCAGCAGGTTGCCGCGGTCGGCGTAGATGTTCAGCAGCTCCGGGTAGAGCGCCGCGACCCGCAGCGTGCGACCTTCAGGCACCGACGACCACCACCTGGCTGCCGACGTGGTCCTCGGTCGCCGCCACCTCGTGCCGCGGGTGGACGGTCAGGCCGACCGCCCGGGCCTCGTCCTCCAGCCGCTCGCCGTCGAGCCGGTCGAGGACGATCCGATCCCGCGTCTCGTGCCGCTCGCCGGTCGGGTCGACGATCTCGCGCACGCGGTCGAGGACGATCCGGTCGCCCTCGACCCGGACCCCGACCGGCCGGCTGGCGTAGACCGTGCCGTCGTGGTCGCGCATGTCGGGGGCGATCGTGGCCGCGTCCTCGTCGTCGAACGGCTCGACGTCGTCGACCAGCGCGATCGCCACCCGCCCCTCGGGCCGCAGCAGCGCCGGCAGCCCGGCCAGGAACCGTCGCCGGCCCTCGGCCCCGCCCAGCAGCTGGATCGTCTGCATCGGCGCCAGCACCAGCCCGAAGCGCTCACCGAGCGCCAGCTCGCGGGCGTCGCCGACCGTCGCGCCCGCCGGCAGCCCGCGCAGCGACGCCCGTCGCCGCAGCTCGGCGCAGAGCACCGGGTCGACGTCGACCCCCAGCACGGAATGGCCCGCCCGCGCCAGGTCGAGCGCCACCCGCCCGGTCCCGCAGCCGACGTCGAGGATCCGGCCGCCGCCGGCCGTCGCCCAGCGGGCCGCGGCCAGCGTCCGCCACAGCTCGAGGTCGGCCTCGTAGCCGCCGCACTCCAGGTCGTGCCAGCGGACGTGGTCGAGGTCGGCGTCGCGGGCGGGCGGGGCGGTCGATCGGGTCATGCGAAGGAGCCCTCCGCCGCGCCGCGCCGGACCAGCTCCTCGCGCAGCTCCAGCATCGCGGTGTAGGTCGGGATCGCGTAGAGCGGGACGCCGCCGGGGGCGGCGGCCAGGGCGGCGTCGAGCGCCGGGCCGATCCCCGCGGCGACGACCGCGATCCGCTGCGGGTCGACGCCGGCGTACTTCCAGCGGACGGCCATCTCGGCCGCGCGGGTGCCGGCGCAGGTGACGTGACGGACCCGCGGCGCCAGCTGCTCGAGGTCGGCGTCCCAGACCCACGAGACGTCGCGGCCGTCGGCGATCCGGTCGTTGAGCACGGCGAGCAGGTCGAGGTCGTCCTCGGCCAGCGTCAGCGTCCGCGCGACCTCGTTCGCCCCGGCCGGGTTCTTGACCAGCAGCAGCCGCAGCTCGCGGCCGTCGATCGCCACCGTCTCGGCCCGGCCGAAGGCGGCGGCGGTCGTCTCCAGCCCGGCCGCGATCGTCGCCGCGGGGACGCCAAGGGCGCTGGTCATCGCCGCGGCGGCGAGCGCGTTGTAGACGTTGTAGAGCCCGGGCAGCCGCAGTCGCACCTCGACCGTCGCGTCCGGCAGCCGCAGCGTCACCCGGGCACCGGTCGTGCCCTCCAGCAGCACCCGCTCGGCCGTCACCTGCGGCCGCGGCCGGGCGTGGCCGCAGCGCGGGCAGGCGTAGTGACCCAGGTGGCCGACGAACGACGCGCTGTAGACGTAGGCCGCGCCGCAGACCCGGCAGGTGGTGGCGTCGGCGGCGTGCTCGACCGCCGGCAGCGCCACCGAGGTGTCCTCGACCCCGAAGTAGAGGACGTCGTCGCGCCCGAGCCCGAGGTCGGCGACCGCCGGGTCGTCGGCGCCGAGCACCAGCCGCGGACCGTCCGGCGGCGGGCCGGCGGCCTCGACCATCGCCCGCCAGCGGTCGGCGATCGCTTCCAGCTCGCCGTAGCGGTCGAGCTGGTCGCGGAAGAGGTTGGCCAGCAGCAGCACCCGCGGCCGCAGCTCGTCGACCAGGCCGCCGAGCCAGAACTCGTCGACCTCGAACAGCCCCAGCTGCCCGCCGGGCCGGCCGCGCCGCCAGCTGTCGAGCAGGGTCGCGGCGATCCCGCCGGCCATGTTCGCGCCCTGGCGGTTGTGGACCAGCGTCTCGCCGTGGCGCTCGAGGATCGAGGCGGCGAGGGCGGCCGTCGTCGTCTTGCCGTTGGTCGCGCTGAGGACGGCCGAGCCGTGCTCCAGTCGCGACGCCATCCGCCCGATCGCGTCCGGTCGCAGCCGCGTCAGGACCTTGCCGGGCAGGCTGGTGCCGCCGCGCCCGGAGGCCCGCGCGGCACGGCCGGCGGTACGGGCGGCACCGATCGCGGCGGTCAGCGGGACGCCGGTGCGGCTCATGCGCGGCCCCCGGCGAGCGCGGGCGAGCGGTGGCCGGGCGGGACGATCACCCGCAGCGCCCGCGGGCGGACGGCGAACGAGAGCGGCAGCGCGCCGATCGGGTCGCCGTCGCCGTAGACCTCGTAGTCGCGATCGGCCTCGACCCGGACCGTGGCCGCGCGCAGCACCCGCACGTGCGGCAGCTCGACGTGGGTGCCGCGGAAGACGCGGGGGAGGACCTGCAGCAGCCGCAGCCGGTCGCGGCCGTCGCAGCGCCGCGGATCGCGGCCGGGATGGCCGAGCAGGACGACGTCGAAGCGGCCGTCGACGACCGAGGCGCCCGGCGCCAGCCGCATCCCGCCGCCGTAGGTGCCGGCGTTGGCGACCGCCACCGTCAGCCCGTCGTGGACCAGCGTCTCGCCGTCGAGGGTGACCCGGTAGCGGGCCGGCCGCAGCCGCGCGAGGGCCCCGACCAGCCCGCCGACGTAGGCGCTCGACCCGAGCTGCGCGGGCAGGCCGTTGGCGATCCGGTTGGCCTCGGAGTCGAAGCCGCAGGAGGCGATCGAGAGGAAGGTGCGGGTGCGGCCGGCGGCGTCGGTGGCGGCGCCGGCGTCGATCGCGACCGGCTCGCCGTCGAGCAGCGCCGCGGCGGCCGCGGCCGGGTCGGCCGGCAGCCCGAGCGAGCGGGCGAAGTCGTTGCCGCGACCTCCCGGGACGACGCCGATCGTCGCCTCGGGCCGGTCGGCGAGCGCGTCGGCGACCAGGCCGAGCATCCCGTCACCGCCGATCGCGACCACGACCTCACCGCGCTCGGCGGCCCCCGCGGCGGCGCGGCGGACGTGGGCGGCGTCGCGGGTGCCGACGGCGCGGAAGGGCGCGTCGCGGGTGGCGAGCGCCTGCTGCAGCGCCCGCAGCACGCGGCCGGCGCGGCCGCCGCCGGCCGACGGGTTGGCGAGCAGCGCGAGCGGCCGTGGGGCGGTGGCGGGGGACGTCGGCACGACGAGCCGGATCATCCCGGAGCCGGCGGCGGCTCGTCGTGCGCTCGCGCACGCGACGGTCCGCCGCGGCCCGCGGATATCCTGGCCGCGTGGCCAGCCGAACGACCCTCCCGTCCACCGCCCGTCGCCTGCCGCTGCTGCTCGCGGCGCTGGCGCTCTCGACCGGGCTCGCGGCCTGCGGGAGCGACGACGGCGACAGCACCAGCTCGGCGACGACCGAGCCGGCGACGACCCAGGCCACGACCGCCAGCACCGAGACCGACGCGGCCAACCCGGACACCGGCTGCAAGGAGGTCGACGCGCCCGAGCCGCGGACCGACGAGCCGGACCTGCCCGAGCCGCGCCCCGCCCGCCTCAGCGGCAAGTGGACGGTGACCTTCGCCACCAGCTGCGGCAGCTTCAGCTTCCGGCTCGACACCGCCCGCCAGCCGAAGACCGCCGCCTCGGTCGCCTCGCTGGTGAAGGCCAAGTTCTTCGACGGCCTCAGCTTCCACCGGATCGCCCAGAACCCGCCGATCATCCAGGGCGGCGACCCGACCGGCCAGGGCGCCGGCGGCCCCGGCTACAGCGTCGTCGAGGCGCCGCCGAAGGACGCCGCCTACACCCGCGGGATCGTCGCGATGGCCAAGACCGCGGCCGAGGCGCCGGGCACCTCCGGCAGCCAGTTCTTCGTCGTCACCGGCGCCGACGCCGGCCTCCCGCCCGACTACGCGATCGCCGGCAAGATCACCGAGGGGATCGACGTCGCCGAGCGGATCAACCAGCTCGGCACCGCCCAGCCGACCGGCGACGGCCCGCCGGCGCAGGTCGTGGTGATCGAGAAGGCGACCCTGAAGAAGGGCTAGCGCTCAGCGCGCGACCGGGGTGCGGGTGACCCGCTCCGGTCGCTCCCAGCGCAGCTCGTAGAGCTGGCGGTCGCCGTCGTCCTGGACGACCGAGAGGCCGGCGTTGCGCAGCACCTGGTGGCTGGCCGGGTTGACCAGGTCGGTGTCGGCCCGCAGGCCGCGGATGTCGCTGCGGCCCTTGGCCCAGGCGACGATCTCCCGCACCGCCTCGGTGGCGTACTTGTTGCCGCGCTGCTCGGGCGCGATCGAGAACGTCACCAGCGCCACGCGGTCGTCGGGGCCGGGCGGCTCGAGGAAGGTGAAGTCGCCGACGACCAGGCCCTCGTCGGCCAGGATCAGCTGGTACTGGGTCCAGGGACCGACGTCGCGGCCGCCGCGGCGGGCGTCGCGCAGCCGCTCCTGGGCCATCGCCGCGGTCACCAGGCTCTCGTCGAGCGGGTAGCCCGTGGCCCACGGGCGGTCCGGATCCTGCAGCCCCTGGAGCAGGGCGTCGAAGTCGCCAACGTCCATCGGGCGCACGACGAGGCGCGCGGTCCGGAGGGTGCCATGCGGATCCGTCACGACCCGAGGCTACCGGGCCGGACCCGGCAGCGGGGGAGGAAATCGACGCCGAGCGGCCGCCGCGGGGGTGCCGCGGCCACCGTTCAGCCGCGCCGGCGGGCGGCGCGGTTGGTCGGTTCGCGGCTCTGCTGGGCCTGGGCGGCGCGCTTCTCCTGGGCCGCCCGCTGGCGCCGGCGGCCCCAGAGCACCAGCCCGACCAGGACCGCCACCAGCACCAGCACGCCGAGCACGATCGTCGAGGCGGTGTCGAGCCCGCCGAAGGGCAGCGCGATCAGGGCCACCAGCCCGGTGCCGATCGCGCCCAGCAGCACCAGCAGCAGGATGATCAGCAGCACGCCGCGGGCGCGTCGCCAGCCGCCGGTGCCGGGCGGCGGGATCAGCAGGCCGGAGAGCCGCAGCAGGAACAGCTGGCGCCCGGTCGGCGCCTCCTGCCCGAGCCGCTGGGCGGCGGCGGCGAGGTCGCCGGAGCGGCGCTCGGCCAGCGCCAGGGCGGCCTCGGCCATCCGCCGGATCTGCGGCCGCTCCTGCGGGCGGGCCGCGGCCAGCGCCTGCTGGAAGTAGCGGCGGGCGGCGACGGCGTCGTAGCGCTCGGCCGCGCGGCTGCCGAGGATCGCCATCGCGGCGGCGCGGTTGCGCGTCTCCCGCAGCAGGTCGTCGTCCGAGCGCTGCTCGAGCTGCTGCATGGCGGCCAGCGCGCCGCGCTGCTCGATCCGGATCTGACGCTGCTGCTGCTTGGCCATCGGGTTCGCGATGGTACTCCTTCGGCGCCGCCTCCCCGTGGCGGCCGACCGGGGCCGCGTGCGGCGGCGGCGGCTTTCGGGCATCGTTCGCGGACGGATGCGGACGTTGGTCATCTCCGACCTGCACCTCGGCTCGCGCGGGCTGCGCGACGTGCTGCGGCAGCCGGCGGCGCTCGAGGCGCTGGTGGCCGCGGTCCGGCGGGTCGATCGGCTGGTGCTGCTGGGCGACGTCGTCGAGCTGCTGGAGGGGCGCGTGGCCGGCGCGCTGGCCGAGGCCGAGCCGGTCCTGCGGGCGCTCGGGCAGGCGATGGAGGGCGGCGAGGTGGTCGTCGTCCCCGGCAACCACGACCACCTGCTGGTGCGGGCCTGGCTGCGGCAGCGGCGGGCCGACCAGCTGCCGCTCGGCGCCGCCACCCGCGTGCCCCAGGACGCGACCGAGTCGCTGGCCGAGGTCTCCGCCGCGCTGCGGCCGCGCGACGGCCGGGTCCGGGTCCAGTACCCGGGCGCCTGGCTGGCCCCGCACGTCTACGCCCACCACGGCCACTACCTGGACCTGCACCTGGCGTCGACCCCGCTGGCCCGGATCGCGCGCGCGGCGGGCGAGGGCGCGCTCGGGCCGGCTGACGCCTACGAGCTGGGCCGGACGACCTCGGTCGCCGCCGCCTCGCTGGTGGTCCGCGACCTGCCGGACGCGTTCGAGGAGGGGATCGAGCGCTTCACCGGCCTGGCGCGGGCGCTCGGCAAGGCGCTGATCGCCGGCGGCGACAACCCTCGCGCGCGGGCGCGGGCGGAACGGATCGCGCCGCTGGGGGCCGACCTGCTCGACCGGCGGCTGGAGGCCGGCGGGCTGGAGGCGCTGCGCCGCGTCTGCGCCGACCTCGGCGTGCTGCCGCGGGCGCGGCACGTGCTCTTCGGCCACGTCCACCGGCTGGGGCCGCTGAACGCGGAGGAGGCGCTCGGTCCCTGGCATCCCGACCCCGACGGGCCGTGGTTGTGGAACAGCGGCAGCTGGGTCCACGAGCCGCTGCTGGTCTCGCCCCAGGACGTCCGCGCGCCGTATTGGCCGGGCGGGGCGCTGCTGCTGGAGGGGGAGCGGACGCCGCAGGTGGTGCGGCTGCTGGAGGACGTGCCGCCGGAGCGCTACGTCCGTCAGCCGCGGGCGGTGTCGGCGGCCGCCGAGGAGGAGGACGCCGGGGCGGGGACGCCGGACGACGATCCCGACCTCTACGACGTCGACGCCGAGGCCGAGCTGCTGGGCGAGGACGAGGACGGCGGGGCCTGACCGGGGTCGGCGGGCGGCGGCACCCGCCCGCGCGAACCCGGAGCGGGTCCTGCTAGCGGCGCGCGAGCGCGTCGCGGATCTCGGTCAGCAGCACGACCTCGTCGGAGGGGCCCTCCTCGGCCTCCTCCTTCTTCATCACGCGGGTGATCGCCTTGACGATGAAGAAGAGGACCGTCCCGATGATGATGAAGTTGATCAGGAACGTGATGAACGTCCCGATCATGATCTTCGCGTCACCGATGTTGATCACGATGTCGTTGAACGTGGGCTTGCCGACGATCGCCGCGATGATCGGCATCAGGATGTCGTCGACCAGCGACTTGACGACCAGGCCGAACGCCGTCGCGAGGATGAACGCGACCGCGACGTCGACGAGGTTGCCCTTGAACAGGAACTCCTTCAGCTCTTTGAGCATGTGATGGTGGTGGGGTGGGGTGCAGGGACTGAACGGGGAACCCATCTCCACCGCTCGCGGCGAACATTCGGTGGGCGTACGCCGTTCCCTGCTCGCCGGGCGGCGGCTGGTCGCCACCTGCCACGATGGCGGGGTGGACGGCCGCAGCGGCGTCGATCCCCGCGAGGTGCTCGGCGTGCCGCCGGGAGCGTCGCCCGACGAGCTGACCGCCGCCTTCCGCCGGCTGGCCAAGCAGTGGCACCCGGACGCCGGCCGGACCCAGGCCGGCGACGACCGGATGGCCCTGATCAACGCGGCCTACGCGGCCCTGACCCGCGGAGCGGTGGCGGCCGGCGTGGCCGCGACGGCCCCGCCGTCGGCCCGTGGGGACGGCCTGGCGCCCGCCCTGCGGCGGGCGCTCGGGCGCGAGCTGCGGCAGGCGCTGGAGGCCGGCGAGGCGGTCGGCCTGGTGGTCCCGACGGCGACCTGGGCCAGTCCCCAGACGGTGCTGGCGGTGACCGACCGGCGGCTGCTGTGGCTGCTCGACGACGCCCCGGTCCACCGCGTCCGCGAGCTGCGGCTGCGCGACCTCCGCGAGGCCCGGGTGCGCGGCCCGCGGCCGTGGCGGCGGCGGGCCCAGGTGGTGCTGGAGGACCGCCGCGGACGGCGGACGAGCTTCGGCGAGCTGGCCCCGGAGACGGCCGCCGCGATCGTCCGGCGGGCGGCGCTCGACCCCCAGCCGACGGACGACCGCCCGGCGGACTAGGATCCTCGGCGCTATGGACGACTGGTCGCTCTTCGTCGGGGTCCTGCTGGGCCTGGTCACCCTCGCCTACGGGATCAACCTGGCCACCTCCGCCATCTGAGCGCCGCGCGCGCTCAGAGCGGCAGATCGGCGCGCAGCCGCGCGACCAGTGCGCTGGTCGACGGCTCGACCGCGCCGCCCGAGGCCTCGATGAAGGCCACCACCTGCAGGTTCAGCGGCACGCCCGCCTCGCCGGCCTGCCGCAGATCGCTGCGGATCCCGTAGCAGCGGCGCCCGAGACCGCAGGCGTAGCCGACCTCGGCGACCGTGCCGCTGTCCGGCTCCTGCCCGTCGAGGTGGGCGACCAGCAGCGCGCAGGAGCGGATCGCCTCGGCGTTGCGGCGGCCGACCTCGAGCGCCCACTCCCGCTGCCGGCCGGCGGCCGCCGCCGCGGCGAACTCGGCCTCGTCGCTGAGCGCCCACGGATCGACCGGCTCGACCAGCTCGGCGAGCGCGGTCAGCAGCACGTCGCGGTACCAGTCGCGGGTCGCCTCGGAGAACCCGAGCGGGCTGGCGACGTAGCAGCGGGGACGGCCCATGGCGGGGACGCTAGCGGCGCCGGCGGCGGTCGCGATCCCCGCCCCGCCGGGACGCCCGGGCGCCGTTGCTAGCGTCGAGCGCATGCCCCGGATCGGTACCAGCGACCTCGACGTCTTCCCCCTCAACCTCGGCGGCAACGTCTTCGGCTGGACCGCCGACGAGCGCCAGTCGCACCAGGTGCTCGACGCCTTCGCCGACGCCGGCGGCAACTTCGTCGACACGGCCGACTCGTACTCGGCCTGGGTGCCCGGCCACGAGGGCGGCGAGTCGGAGCGGATCATCGGCTCGTGGCTGCGCGGGCGCCGGCGCGAGGACGTCGTGATCGCGACCAAGGTCTCGCAGCACCCGGCCCGGCTCGGGCTCGGCCACGACAACGTGATCGCCGCCGCCGAGGACTCGCTGCGGCGGCTCGGGACCGACCACATCGACCTGTACTACGCCCACTTCGACGACGCGGAGACGCCGCTGGAGGAGACGCTACGGGCGTTCGACCAGCTGGTCCGCGACGGCAAGGTGCGCTGGATCGCCGGCTCGAACTACAGCGCCGAGCGGCTGAGCGAGGCGCTCGCGATCCAGCAGCGCGAGGGGCTGGCGCCGTGGGTCGCCCTCCAGCCGCACTACAACCTGGTCGAGCGGGCCGAGTTCGAGGGCGCCAAGCGCGAGATCGCCGAGCGCGAGCGGCTCGGCGTGCTGCCCTACTGGGCGCTGGCCAAGGGCTTCTTGACCGGCAAGTACCGCGACCCGGCCGCGCCCGGCGACAGCCCGCGGGCCGCCTCGGCGCTGGAGTACCTGGACGACCGCGGGCGCGGGGTGCTGGCCGCCCTCGACGCGGTCGCGGCCGAGCACGACAGCTCGGTGACGGCGGTCGCGATCGCCTGGCTCGCCGCCCAGCCGACGGTGGTGGCGCCGATCGCCAGCGCCCGCACCGTCGAGCAGCTGCAGCCGCTGCTGGAGGGCGCCCGGCTGCGGCTCGACGACGCCCAGCTGGCGCGGCTCGACGCGGCCTCGGCGCCGGTCGCCCGCTAGGCCGCGCCGGGCTCGGCCAGCGCCCCGGCGGGCACGGTCGCGTCGCCGTCGCGGTCGTGGCGGCCGGGGATCAGCGTGCCGACCCCGATCGCCACCAGCAGCGCCACCGCGCACATCGCGAAGCCGAGCTCGAAGCCGGTCTCGCCCGGCAGCCCGGTGGCGGCGACCACCTGGCCGGCCAGGAAGGTGCCGGCCAGCTGGGCGCCGAGCGCGCCGCCGACGGTCCGGGTGACGGTGTTCATCCCGGTCGCGACCCCGGTCTGGTCCTGCGGCACCGCGGTCACGATCAGGTTCGCCATCGCCGCGAACGCGAGGCCGATGCCGGCACCCATCAGCGCGCTGGCCAGGTAGATCTGCCAGGCCTGCTCGTGGGCCAGCCACAGCAGCAGGTAGGCGCTGGCGGCGAAGATCGTGCCGGCGATCAGCGCCGACTTCGAGCCGAAGCGGCGCTCGATCCAGCCCGCCATCGGGCCGACCAGCAGCTGGGTCATCGTCGCCGGCAGCAGGAACAGCCCCGCCTGGGTGACCGACGCGCCGAAGCCGTAGCCGGTGCTCTCGGGCTCCTGGACGAGCTGGGGGATGAGGATGAACGAGGAGTACATCCCGACGCCGACCAGCAGCGCGACGAGGTTGGTGGTCCAGACGCCGCGGATCCGCATCACCCGCATGTCGACCAGCGGATGCCGCACCCGCAGCTCGCTGCGGACCCAGGCCCCCAGCACGACCAGGCCGAGCGCGATCAGGCCCAGCGTCCGCGGCGAGCCCCAGCCCCAGCTCGACGCCTGGCTGAAGGCCAGCAGCACCATCGCGAGCCCGGTCGAGAGCAGCCCCGCCCCGAGCCAGCTGATCCGGCCGGGGGCGGTCACCGGCGACTCGGGCACGTAGCGCCAGGTGGCCCAGGCGGCGACGACGATCATCGCCAGCGGGAACCAGAACAGCCAGTGGTAGGAGAACTGCTCGACGACCACGCCGGCCAGCACGACGCCGGCCCCGGCGCCGATCCCCAGCAGCGACGAGACCAGCCCGATGCTGCCGGCGACCTTGTGGCGCGGGAACTCGTCGCGGATGATCGCGAACGCCAGCGGGAAGATGCCGCCGCCGGCGCCCTGGACGATCCGGCCGACGATCAGCAGCTCGATCGAGCTGGCGACGGCCGAGATCAGCGCGCCGATCCCGAAGGTGATCAGGACGCCCAGCAGCACCCGCTCCTTGCCGTGGATGTCGCCCAGCCGGCCGAGGATCGGGGTCAGCACCGAGGCGCTGAGCAGGAACGCGGTCAGCACCCAGCTGACCGTGCTCTCCGAGGCGCCGGTCGCGTGCTGGATGTCGGGCAGCGCGGGCGCGACCAGCGACTGCAGCAGCGCGTAGACGATGCCCGCGAGCACGAGCACGGCGAGGGTGACGTTGGGTGATGGGCGAGAAGTCTTCATGGGCCAGGCAACCGTCGGGGGGACGTGACGTCGCACGGAACGCTCGCGCGACGACCTCCCAGTATGCACACTGAAACGATGCACCCCGCGAGCGCCCAGCTCGCGACCCTCCGCCGGCGGCTGGTGGAGCGGCTGGCGAGCGAGGGGGTCCTGACCGACGACGCCGTCGCCGCGGCGCTGCTGCGGGTGCCGCGCCACCGGTTCGTGCCCGGCCCGGCGGCCGCCGCCTACCGCGACGCGGTGATCGCCACCAAGTGGGACGCCGGCGGCCACGCGATCAGCTCCTCGTCGCAGCCGGGGATGATGGCGGTGATGCTCCAGCAGCTGGCGGTCGCGCCCGGCCAGCGCGTGCTCGAGATCGGCGCCGGGACCGGCTACAACGCGGCGCTGCTGGCCGAGCTGTGCGGACCCGGCGGACGGGTGACGACGGTCGACCTCGACGACGACCTGGTGCGCGGGGCGCGGCAGCACCTGGCCGACGCCGGCGCCGAGCGGGTGACGGTGGTGGCGGGCGACGGCGCGCTCGGCTGGCCGCCCGACGCGCCCTACGACCGGATCGAGCTGACCGTCGCCACCGACGCGGTCGAGCCGGCCTGGACCGCGCAGCTGGCGGCCGGCGGGCGGATCGTGCTGCCGCTGGCGCTGGGCGCGGTCCAGCGGTCGCTGGCGCTGGAGGCGGCGGCCGGCGGCGGGCTCGTCAGCCGCTCGGTCCGCGACTGCGCGTTCATGCCGCTGCGCGGGGCGCGGGCGGCCGGTCGCCGCTCCCGGGCGCCGCTGCGGGCGGGGGTCGCGCTGGAGGCGCCCGACCAGCGGCCGCTCGACGGCGAGGCGCTGGCCGCGGCGCTCGGCGCGCCCGGGCCGGCGGTCGCCTGCGGGGTCGCCGTCGCCGCCCACGAGCTGTGGGGCGGGCTGGCGCTGTGGCTGGCCACCGGCGCGGGCGACGTCGGGCGGCTGCTGCTCGAGCCGGGCCGTCCGCGGCGGGCGCCGCGGCCGGCCGACCGCGGCGGCGGGCTGGCACTGCTCGGCGAGACCGGCTTCGCGATCCTCGAGCGCGACGGCCGCGCGGGGGCGGGGCGGATCGCGCTCGCGGCGCGGCCCTACGGTGCCGGCGCGGGCCCGCTGGCGGCGCGGCTGGCCGACGCCGTCCGGGCCTGGGCCGCCGGCGGCCGACCGGCCAGCGACGAGGCGACGATCCTGGTCCCGGTCGCCGGCGACGGGGACGCCGACGAGCGGTCGTCGGGGCCCCCGCGCGCGCTCGTGCGCTGGTGAGCGGCGCCGCGCCGCTACCCTGACCCGGTCGTGGAGCCCGCCGAGACCGCCGAACGCCCCGCCGGCCCGAGCGCCGAGACGGCCCACCCGCCGTCGATCGTCGAGGCGGTCGGGGGCCCGCTGGGGATCGCCGAGTCGGCGCTGCCGGCGGCGGTCTTCGTCGCCGCCTACACGGCCAGCGGCCAGGACACGCGGCTGGCGGCGATCCTCGCCGTCGCGCTCGGCGTGGTGCTGACGATCGCCCGGATCGTCCGCGGCCAGACCCTCCAGTTCGCGCTCTCGGGGCTGTTCGGGATCGCGCTCGCCGGCTTCGTCGTCTCGCGGACCGGCAAGGCCGAGGACTTCTTCCTGCCCGGGCTGCTGGCCAACCTGGCCTACGCCGCCGGCTACCTGATCTCGATCCTCGTCCGCTGGCCGCTGATCGGGGTGCTGGTGGCGACGATGACCCAGCAGGGCTCGGGCTGGCGCAAGGACCCGGCGCTGCTCCAGACCTACACGCGGGCGAGCTGGATCTGGGTCGGGCTGTTCCTGACCCGGTTGGCCGTCCAGCTGCCGCTCTACCTGGCCGGGGCGCTCGTCGCGCTCGGGGTCGCGCGGGTGGCGATGGGGATCCCGCTCTTCGCGCTCGGCCTCTGGCTGACCTGGCTGGTCGTCCGCCGCGGGGCGCCGCACGCGGTCGCGCCGGCCGCACCCTCGGGCAGCTGACCCCGCGGCCGCTCAGCCGTTGACGCGGGCCAGCGCGGGGGAGTCGTCGCGGGCGTCGTCGATCAGGTCGCGGACCGCGTCCTCGATCGCGATCCGACCCTCGGGGTCGGCGAACGCCTCCGGTCCGCCCAGCTCGGCGACGCGGGCGGCGATCGTCCAGCCCGAGCGGTAGCGGTCGAAGACGCGCGGGTCGACGTAGGCGTCGCGGGCGACCGCCGGCGTGTTGCCGAGCACCGCCGCGACGCCGGCGATCGTGTCGCGGATCGCGCGCTCGCGGGCGCTGCGGCGCTGGCCGGGGGCGGCCCGCTCGGCGATCGCCAGCGCGGCCAGGACGGTCCCGTTCCAGGTCCGGAAGTCCTTGGCGCTGCACTCGCCGGCGTGCTCCCGCAGGTAGCCGTTGACGTCGTCGGGCCCGAGGTCGCGCCAGCGGCGGCCGTCCTTGAAGGCCAGCAGCCGGTCGCTGCCGCCGCGCCGCCGGCGGAGCGTGCGGACGACCTCCAGCGAGGCGTCGTCGGTGATCGCCAGGATCCGCCGCTGGCCGCCCTTGGCGGGGTAGTCGAAGACCAGCTCGTCGTCCTCGATCCGCACGTGCCGCCGCTCCAGCGTGGCCAGGCCGTAGGTCTCGTGCTGCTCGGCGTAGCGCTCGCTGCCGATCCGGAAGACGCCGAGGTCGAGCAGCCGCACGGCGCAGGCCAGCGCCCGCTCGCGCGGCATCCCCTCGCGGCGGAGGTCGCTGCGCAGCGCCGCCCGCAGCTGCGGCAGCCGCCCGGCCAGCTCCAGCACCCGGTCGAACTTCTGCTGGTCGCGACGGGCCCGCCAGCGCTCGTGGTAGCGGTACTGGCGGCGGCCGGCCGCGTCGTAGCCGACGGCCTGCAGGTGGCCGAGCGGGTCGGGGCAGATCCAGACCTCGCGCCAGGCGGGCGGGATCGCCAGCGCGGCGATCCGCTCCAGCGTCGCCTCGTCGCGGATCCGGCGACCCTCGGGGTCGCGGTAGAAGAACCCGCGACCGGCGCCGACGCGCGCGATCCCGGGCTCGGCGGGGTCGGATCGGCGCAGGCGCGGCATCGCGGCGCCCTCTACCCGCTCGCCGCTAGAGCGCCACGTCGGGGACGCCGGCGCCGGGCGTCGCGGCCAGGAAGCCGGCGGCCAGCACGCTGCCGAGCGCGTCGAGCCCGTCGGCGCCGGCGGCCAGCCGCTCCTGGGCCCGCGCCAGCAGCCGGTCGACCAGCCCCAGCAGCGGGGCCTGGGGGGCCTCGGGGGCGATCTGGGTGGCGTAGCGGGCGAGCGCGATCGGCTCGCCCGGGTCGACCCCGTTGAAGGCCAGCTGGAGCGCGACGGCGGCGTACGACGCCACCCGCTCGCCCTCGATCCAGCGGGCGCCGAGGGTCGCGACGCCGGGAGCCGGCCCCAGCTCGACCGGGTCGTCGCCGGCCAGCACCCGCGCCAGCTGGCCGCCGGCCATCTCGCGCAGGGCCTCGATCGGGGTGCCGACGGCGGCGGCGCAGCGGAGGAAGGCGAAGGCGGAGAACATCCCGGGGCCGTAGGGCATGTCGCTGGCGTAGAGGATCCGGCCGGGCGGGATCGTCGCGAACAGCTGCAGCAGGTCCGAGGGGTGCCACCAGGAGGTGTCGAAGAAGAGGTTCGGCAGCCGCGCCGCCGCCGGGGCCAGGTCGCCGAGGTCGCTGATCCCGGCGTGGGCCAGGATCAGGCGGGCGCCGGGGTGGCGCTCGGCCAGCGCGGTCGCGGCGGCGCCGAGCTGGGGGATCCCGCGGCCGGCGTGGAAGAGCACCGGCAGGCGCCGCTCGGCGGCCAGCGCGACCACCTGCTCGACCACCGGGTGGGTGAGGGCGAAGGCGTCGCTGCGGGGGTGGAGCTTGAACCCGCGCGCCCCCGCGTCGAGGCAGCGGCGGGCCTCGTCGAGGGCCCCGTCGACCGTCGGCGCCACCCGCGCCAGCGCCAGCAGCCGCCCGTCCGAGGCCGCCGCGGCCCGCAGCACCTCGTCGTTGGCGGCGCCGTAGCCGTCCGGCTCGTGCATCGCGAAGGTCAGCGCCCGCCGGTGGCCGGCGGCGTCGAGCCCGGCCAGGATCTCCTCGGCGGTCGCGGTCTGCCCGTCGGGGTCGTTCTGGCCGACGTGGGTGTGGGCGTCGAACCAGGGCAGGTCCTCGCCGACCGCGGCGGCCGCGGCCCGGTAGAGGGCGATCAGGTCCTCGGCGGCGGGGCGGAGCGGCATCGCGACGGAGACTAGGCGGTCAGCGCCGCCAGCTCGCGCCGCAGGTTGCCGCGGGCCGCCCGCTCGGCCTGCTCCTGGCCGGGCAGGGCGAAGAGCCGCGCGCGGTCGAGCAGCTGTCGCAGGACCGCGGCCCGCCCGCTCGTCCACTGCGCGTCGGGCACGTGGGCGTACTCGGCCCGCACGCGGGCGACGTAGCGGTCGTAGTCGGGCGCGGGGCCGGCCAGCACCGCCAGGTCGGCGTCGCCCAGCCAGCGGGCGACCAGGTCGCGCTCGCCGTCGTGGGCGGGGTCGGTGGCCAGGATCGCCGCGACCACGACGGCGACCGTCGCCGGCGCCACCCCGCGCTGCTCCAGCACCCGCCGCGCGAGGTCGGCCGAGCGGCGCTCGTTGTCGGCCCGCCGCGGGTCGTGGACGACGTCGTGGAAGAACGCGGCCAGCACCACCGCGGTCCGGTCCGCGGGGCCGGCGCCGTCGGGCGTCAGCCGGTCGACCTCGCGCAGGACGTGATCCAGGTGGTCGACGTCGTGGTAGCGCCGGTGCGGCTGGGAGTAGGCGTCCCAGAGCAGGTCGAAGACGTCCTCGGTCCGGCCGGTCCACCCGCAGTCGCCGCAGATCCCGGCGAACCGCCCGTACAGGTCACCCCGCATCGCGGACCGACCGTAGCGGGTCCGGACCGCCGGCCGGGCCACGCAGGGGCGCGACCATCGTGGCGCGTCGCCACTCGCAACCGAAGAATCGGCGCGATCGGGCAGGAACCACCGCGTTCCCGGCGACGGCCTTGCTACGGTGCTGCGAGCCGAATCGCCGGCGACGAAGGCCGGCGAACGGGGGACCCACTGGACGGGATGGCCGCACGGCCGTCCTGCTCGGGGCGAATCCACCGAATGGTGGAGGCGCTGCTCTTTCTGCGCCAGCCCGTCAGCTAACCCCGTAGGCCGACGAAAGAGAGCAGACCCCCCCGTGACACCCCTCACCCGTGGCGCCGCGCTCGCGGCCGCCCTCACGCTCGGACTCGCGACCCCGGCGCTCGCCGACCAGCCCGCTTCGGGCGGCCTCGGTGCCGGCGGCCAGGCGAACACGACGGCCAGCACGGCCGCCGCGAGCCCGACCGCGGCGCCGACGAGCACGGTCTCGACGACGAAGACGGTGAAGCTGACCCGCTCGCAGACCAAGAGCGTCCAGCGCCGGGTCAAGGTCCGCGCCGACGGTGCCCTCGGCAGCCGGACCCGCAGCGCGATCAAGCGCTACCAGGGCAAGAAGAGCCTGACCCGCACCGGCCGCCCGAACCTCGAGACGCTGCGGGCGATGAAGCTCCGCTTCGCCGAGAAGATCGAGGCGAAGATGGCCGCCGCCTCGCCGGCCGCGACCGCCGACGACGGCACCGCGACCGAGGCGGCCCCGACCGCCCCCGCCGGCGCGATCGCGGCCGCGATCGCCGCCGCCCGCGGCCAGATCGGCACCCCGTACCGCAACGGCGGCACCGCCCCCGGCGGCTTCGACTGCTCGGGCCTGATGGTCTGGGCCTTCAAGCAGGCCGGCGTCAGCCTGCCGCGGACCAGCTTCGAGCAGTTCAAGGTCGGCGTCGCCGTCGACCGCGCCGACATCCAGCCGGGCGACCTCGTCTTCTTCTCGACCGCCGGCCCCGGCGCCTCGCACGTCGGGATCGCGACCAGCGCGACGACGGTGATCTCCGCCACCACCCACGGCGTGATGGAGCACAAGCTCAACGACAGCTACTGGGGCTCCGCCTACGTGGGGGCCCGCCGGATCAGCGGCTGACCGCCACCGCGGGCCGCCGGCCCGCGCACGAGCAGGACCCTCGACGCCACCCGCCCGGGTGGCGTCGCCGCGTTCGGGGTAGGGGAGGGTGTGCCCGGGCCACCACCCTACCGGCGGTCGCGTGTGTGGTTCCACACTCGCCGAGGACCGTCCGGTTCGCTACCGTTCCATGTTGACTGACCAGTCAATCCATCCCTGGAGCCGCCTCCGATGACGACCGAACCGACCAGCGCCGAGTCCCGCAAGTTCGCCGAGGAGGCGCGCGAGCAGGACTGGAACCTCCCCTCCTTCGGCAAGGAGCTCTACCTGGGCGACTTCCGCCTCGACCTGATCCATCCGCTGCCCAAGGAGGACGCGGAGAAGGCCGAGCGCGGCAAGCAGTTCCTCGCCGAGTTCGAGGCGTTCCTGAAGGAGAAGGTCGACCCGCTCCAGATCGAGCGCGACGCCAAGATCCCCGACGAGGTCATCGACGGCCTCAAGGCGATGGGCGCGTTCGGGATCAAGATCCCGCAGGAGTACGGCGGCCTCGGCCACTCGCGGATGACCTACGGCCGCGCGATGGCGATGGCCGGCACCTGGCACGGCGCGCTCGGCGCCCTGCTCTCGGCCCACCAGTCGATCGGCGTCGCCGAGCCGCTGATGATCGCCGGCACCGAGGAGCAGAAGCAGCAGTGGCTGCCGAAGGTGGCCAAGGACCACATCTCCGCCTTCCTCCTGACCGAGCCCGACGTCGGCTCCGACCCGGCCCGCCTGCAGTGCGCGGCCGTCCCGACCGCCGACGGCTCCGGCTACGTGCTCAACGGCCGCAAGCTGTGGGCGACCAACGGCGCGATCGCCGACATCGTCGTGATCATGGCCCGGGTGCCGAAGGGCGAGGGCCGCCGCGGCGGCGTCTCGGCGTTCGTCCTCGACTACCACTCCGAGGGCGTCACGGTCGAGCACCGCAACGGCTTCATGGGCCTGAAGGGGATCGAGAACTCGGTCACCCGGCTCGAGAACGTCTTCGTGCCGAAGGAGAACCTGATCGGCCAGGAGGGCGAGGGGCTGAAGATCGCGCTCCAGACCCTCAACACCGGTCGCCTGTCGCTGCCCGCGATCTGCGCCGGCGCCACCAAGTGGGCGGCGAAGGTCGTGCGCGAGTTCGCCTCCGAGCGCGCCCAGTGGGGCAAGCCGGTCGGCCAGCACGACGAGGTCGCCCAGAAGCTGTCGTACATCACCGCGACGGCGTTCGGCACCGAGGCGGTCGTCGAGGTCGCCACCCGCCTGGCCGAGGCCAAGCGCTCCGACATCCGGATCGAGGCCGCGATCGCGAAGCTGGTCGGCTCCGAGCTGGCCTGGAAGGCGATCGACGACGCGGTCCAGATCCGCGGCGGCCGCGGCTTCGAGACCGCCGAGTCGCTGAAGGCCCGCGGCGAGCGCGCCGTGCCGCTGGAGCGCGCCCTCCGCGACATGCGGATCAACCGGATCTTCGAGGGCTCGACGGAGATCATGCACCTGCAGATCGCCCGCGAGGCGATCGACCAGCACCTGCAGATCGCCGGCGAGCTGATCGAGGGCGACGGCGGTCCCGCGACGAAGGCGAAGCTGGCGGCCAAGGCCGGCGGCTTCTACGCCAAGTGGTTCCCGCAGCTGACCGTCGGCGAGGGCCAGAACCCGCGCAGCTTCGACGAGTTCGGCGAGCTGGCGACCCACCTGCGGTTCGTCGAGCGCAACGCCCGCAAGCTGGCCCGCGTGACCTTCTACGCGATGGGCAAGCACGGCGCCAAGCTGGAGCAGCGGGCCGGGATCCTGGCCCGGATCGTCGACATCGGCGCCGAGCTGTTCTCGATCTCGGCCGCGGTCGTCTACGCCGAGCACCTGAAGGGCGAGCAGCCGCAGAACGCCGAGGCGATCGACGAGCTGGCCGACGCCTTCGCGACCCAGGCCCGCCGCCGCGCCAAGCGGCTCTTCGCCGAGCTGCGCGACAACGACGATGAGCAGGGTCGGCAGGTCGCCAAGGGCGTCCTCCAGGGCCGCTACTCGTTCATCGAGGCCGGCGTCGCGCACGGCGACGAGGAGACCCCGCTGTTCGGCGACCCGGCGAACTACCGCCAGCCGGAGTTCGACGCCGAGGCCGCCGCGCAGCGCGGCCAGGACGCCACCGTCACCGCCTGATCCGCGCGAGGGGCGAACGTCGCACGCTGGCGGGTAGCCGCCGCGCCGTGCGACGTTCGCCCCCGCCGGCGTGGGGGAACGTCGCATGCCGGCCGCCCGGCGATCGGCGTGCGACCTTGACCACCGCTCTAGGCTTCCCCCGTGGTGGGGGCGGCCAGCGGGATCCTCGAGCGCGACGCCGAGCTGCGGGCGATCGCCGCGCGGCTCGACCGGGCCTGCGCCGGCGACGGCTCGCTGACCGTCGTCGAGGGTCCGGCCGGGATCGGCAAGACCACGCTGCTGCGGGCCGCCGCCGACCTCGCGGCCGAGCGGGGGATGCGGGTCCTGCGGGCCCGGGGCGGGATCCTCGAGCAGGAGCTGGAGTACGGCGTCGTCCGCCAGCTGGTCGAGCGTCCGGTGCTGACCGCCACGCCCGAGCGGCAGGCCGCGCTGCTGGCCGGACCGGCCGCGCCGGCCGCCGCCGTGCTCGGGCTGGCGCCGCCGCCGACCGACGCCGGGCCCGGCCACGACCCCTCGGGCGACATCGTCCACGCGCTCCAGTGGCTGGTGGCCAACCTGGCCGACGACGGGCCGCTGCTGCTGCTGCTCGACGACGCCCACTGGGGTGACGCGGCCTCGCTGCGGGCCGGCGGCTACCTGGCCCGGCGGCTCGACGGGCTGGCGGTGGCCGTGCTGGTTGGCACCCGCAGCGACGAGCCCGGGTCGCAGCAGCGGCTGCTGGCCGAGCTGTTCGCCGCCGCCGACCCCTTCTTCCTGCGCCCGCAGCCGCTGACCACCGACGGGGTCGCCGCGCTGCTGGGACGGGCCTTCGCCGGCCAGGCGGCGCCGGCCTCGCTGGTCGACGCCTGCGACCACGCGACCGGCGGCAACCCGTTCCTGCTGGTCGAGCTGGCGGCCGAGCTGGCCGAGGCCCACCCCTCGCCCGACCTGGTCGCGGCCGGGACCGTCGCCGAGGCCGGACCGCTGGCCGTCCGCCGCTCGCTGCTGCTGCGGCTGGGCCACCTGGGCGAGCCGGCGCTGCTGCTGGCGCGGGCGGTGGCGACGCTCGGCGGCGAGGGCGAGCTGCGCCACGCGGCGGCGATCTCGGGGCTGCCGCTCGACGTCGCCGGGGCCGCCGCCGACGCGCTGACCGCGGCCGGGCTGCTGGAGCCGCGACGGCCGCTGCGGATGGTCCACCCGCTGGTGCGGGCGGCGGTCGACGGCGACTGCCTGCCCTCCGACCGCGAGGCCGCCCACCGGCGGGCCTACGAGGTGCTGCGCGACGAGGGCGCCGGCGACGACGCGCTGGTCCCGCACGCGATCGCCGCCGCCGCGACCGGCGACGGGGCGCTGGTCGGGCTGCTGCGGCGGACCGCCGAGCGGGCGCTGCGGACCGGCGCGGCCGACGTCGCCGCGGTCCAGCTGCGGCGGGCGCTGGTCGAGCCGCCGCCGGCCGATCAGCGGGCCGCGCTGCTGGCCGAGCTGGGCCGGGCCGAGGTCCGGCAGGGGGCGTTCGCCGACGGGATCGCCCGCCTGGACCTGGCGCTGGAGCTGCTGGAGGCGCCCGCCCGCCGGGCCGCCGTCCACCGCGACCGGGCCTTCGCGGCCTTCGCCGGGCAGGGGATGGACGCCGCCCGCGAGCTGGTCCGCGGGGCGGTCGCCGAGCAGCCGCCCGACGGCGCCGACGACGCGCTCCAGCTGGAGGCCGACCTGGCGCTGCTGGCCTGGCTCTCGGGGCAGGAGCACGCGCTCGACCTCGGCCGCCACCGCGGGCTGCCGGGGGAGACCCGCGCCGAGCGGACGATCCTCGCGCTGCTGGCCCAGGAGCGGCACGCGGTCGGGGCGCCGGCCGACGAGGTGGTCGCGTTGGCCGTGCGGGCGCTGGCCGGTGGGCGGCTGGTGGCCGAGGACAGCGCCGAGGCCCTGCACTGGTACATGGCGACCTACGCGCTCTTGACGTGCGAGGCCCACCGCGAGGCGCGCGAGACGATCGAGCAGGCGCTGGCCGACGGCCGCCGGCGCGGCTCGGCGTTCGCCACCGCCGGCGCGCTCGGCACCCGCGCGGTGCTGGCCCTGAACGAGGGCCGTCCGCGCGACGCCGAGGCCGACGCGCGAGCGGCGGCCGGGGGCGCGATCCCGCCGGTGATGGCCGGGGTCAACGCCTCGTACGTGGTGCTGGCGCTGGTCGACCAGGGCGACCTGGCCGGCGCGGCGGCGCACCTGGCCGCCAGCGGGCTGGAGCACCACCCGAGCGGGCCGACCGTGATGCGCTGGATCGCGTGGGCGAAGGCGCGGCTGCACGAGGCCGAGGGCCGGCCCGACGCGGTCGCCGCCGACCTGGTGCCGCTGGAGGAGGACGACCGCGCCGGCCGGCCGATGCGGGCGCTGGCCTGGCGGGCGCTGGCGGCGCGGACGCTGGCCCGCGGCGGCGACGACGGCGAGCGGGAGCGGGCGCGGGCGCTGGCCGACGAGCACCTGGCCTGGGCGCGGAGCTGGGAGCGGCCGTGCGCGCTCGGGGTCGCCGAGCGGGCGGCGGCGCTGGCCGGCCCGGCCGACGACCGGATCGCCGGGCTCGAGCGGGCGGTGGCGACGCTGGCCGGGTCGGGCCTGCGGACCGAGGAGGCGCGGGCGCGCGGCGACCACGGGGTGGCGCTGCTGCGGGCCGGCCGCCGCCGCGACGGCCGCGCGGCGCTGGAGCAGGCGCTGGAGGTGGCGCTCGGCTGCGGCGCGCGGGGGACGGCCGAGGCGGTCGCGGCCGAGCTGGAGGTGGCCGGGGCGCCGCCGAAGCGGCTGCGGTTCGACGAGCTGACCGCGTCCGAGCGGCGGATCGCCGAGCTGGCCGCCGGCGGCCGCACCAACCGCGAGATCGCCGAGGAGCTGTTCGTGACCCCGAAGACGGTCGAGAACCACCTGACGCGGGTCTACGCGAAGCTCGGCGTGCCGTCGCGGCGAGCGCTGGCCGACGCCCTCTGACCCCCCCCAACCCCCAGGACAGGGGGCCGATCCCCCATGCCGTCGCGGCGGGCCGCGGCGATCCTGCGGGGCGTGCCGAGGAGCACGTCCCCCCGAACGCAGGAGTCCACCGTGAGCACCGCCCCGTCCCGCCGCCGTCGCCGCCCGCAGGCGTCGACCGTGATCGCCTCCGTCGCCCTCTTCGCCGCCCTCTCGGGCACGGCGACGGCGGCCGGCCTGATCAGCGGCAAGCAGATCAAGAACTCGAGCGTCACCGGCGCCGACATCCGCAACTCGTCGCTGACCGGCAGCGACGTCAAGAACCGCTCGCTCGGGCTCGCCGACCTGAGCACCAGCGCGGTGGCGGCGCTGAAGGGCGCGACCGGCCCGGCCGGCGCCGCCGGTCCCGCCGGACCGCAGGGCCCGGCCGGTCCCGCCACGCCGGCGAAGGTCTTCGTGACGACGCTCGGCAGCAAGAACCTGCCGGCCAACGCCACCACCGACGTGCTGGAGAAGGCGCTGCCCGCCGGCGCCTACCTGGTGACCGGCAAGCTGACCCTCTTCACCCAGAACGCCGACATCCACGGCTGTGACCTGCGGGTCGGCGGCACCGTCGTCGACAGCGTCCTGGTCCAGTCGGCGGCCGCGGCCAACGCCCGCACGCCGGTCGCGCTCCACGGGGTGGCGACGATCGGCGACGGCGGCAACGTCCGGATCGCCTGCACCGCCGACAACCAGACCGCCGGCGCCAGCCAGGTCAAGCTGACCGCGGTCCCGGTCGGCGAGATCGGCTGAGCCGCCGCGCGGGCGGGGGTGGCCAGCGCGCGCCACGTCCCGGCGGGTCGGCCGGGGCGTGGCGCGGCGCGGCGCGGGCGAACAGCCGTCCACCGTCGCGACCGCCGGCCCGACCTGTGGTAGGAACGGCGGACCCGCGGTCGGCGATCGGCGCCGGCCGGCGACCACCGACGCCCGTGCCCGACGCCCCCGAACCACCCACCCCCGCGGCGGCGACCCCGCCGTCCGCCGGCTCCGACGTCGGGCGGCTGCTCGTCCGCTGTCCCGACGGTCCCGGGATCGTCGCCGCGGTCTCCGGGCTGCTGCACGCCCACGGGGCGAACATCGCGCAGTCGGACCAGTGGTCGACGAGCCTCGAGGGCGGCACCTTCCTGATGCGGGTGGTCTTCCACCTGCCCGACCTGGCCGCCCGCCGCGCGCACCTGGAGCAGGCGTTCGCCCAGAGCGTCGCCGAGCGCTACGGGATGAGCTGGTCGCTGCACGACGCGGCGCGGCCGAAGCGGGCGGCGATCCTGGTCTCGCGCGAGGACCACTGCCTGCTCGACCTGCTCTGGCGGACCCGCCGCGGCGAGCTGGAGCTGGACGTCGCGCTGGTGGCCTCCAACCACGAGGACCTGCGCGACGACGTGGCCGCGTTCGGGATCCCGTACCACCACGTGCCGGTGTCCCCGGACACGAAGCCCGAGGCCGAGGCGCGGCTGCTGGAGCTGCTGGCCGACCAGGTCGACGTGGTGATCCTCGCCCGCTACATGCAGATCCTCTCGGGCGACTTCCTGGCCCGGCTGGCGGTGCCGGTGATCAACATCCACCACTCGTTCCTGCCGGCCTTCGTCGGCGCCCAGCCCTACGCCCAGGCCCGCTCGCGCGGGGTCAAGCTGGTCGGCGCGACCGCCCACTACGTGACCGAGGAGCTGGACGCCGGGCCGATCATCGAGCAGGACGTCGCCCGCGTCAGCCACCGCGACGACGTGCCGGCGCTGATCGCCGTCGGCCGCGACATCGAGCGGACGGTCCTGGCCCGGGCCGTCGCCTGGCACGCGGCCGACCGGGTGATCGTCCACGACTCCACGACCGTCGTCCTGTAGGGCGCCCTCGCGCGCGGCGCCCGGCCCGGCGAATCGTCGTCTCGCGCCCGCGCTCCCGCGCGAGACGACGAACGTGCGTCCCGGCGACGTCGAATCGCGATCTCGCGCGCCGCGTGGGGGCGAGATCGCGATCGGGCGGGCGGGCGGGTCAGCCCTTGCGGGCCTCGCGCAGCGGCTCGCCGGCGGCGTCGACGTGGACCGCGGGCGGCCAGGGACCGGCGTGGTTGTCGCGGGCGCCGTCGAGCGTCAGCACCGAGCCGCTGAAGAAGTCGCCCGCGGGGGAGGCCAGGTAGGCGACCAGCCAGGCGTACTCCTCGGGCCGGCCGAGCCGCTGGATCGGCACCTGGCCGGCGGCCGCGGCGACCATCTCCTTCGGGTACTTGGTCATGAAGACGTCGGTCCCGAACTGGCCGGCGGCGATCGCGTTGAGCCGGATCCCGAACCGCGCCCACTCGACCGACAGCTCGCGCATCATGTTCTCGACCGCGGCCCGGGCGGCCGAGCTGTGGACCATCCCCGGCAGCCCGTTGTGGGGCGAGAGCGTGGTCGAGATCACCTTGCCGCCGCGGGCGCGGCCGTCCTCGCCGGCGGGGATGAAGGCCTTGGTGGCGACCGCGTGGGTCATCAGCCAGGTGCCGTTGACGTTCAGGTTCGTGACCGTCCGGAAGCCCTTCGGCGAGATCTCCTCGGCCGGCGAGAGGAACTGGCCGCCGGCGTTGTTGACCAGCGTGTCGATCCGGCCGTAGCGGGCCAGCACCTCGTCGACCAGCGCGTCGACCTGGTCCTCCTCGCGGATGTCGCAGACGTGGGCGCTGCAGCGGGCGCCGGCGAGGGCGACCGTCTCCTCCAGCGGCTCGGCGTGGCGGCCGCAGATCGCCACGTGGGCGCCGAGCGCGACCAGCTCCAGGGTCGCCTGGCGGCCGAGCCCGGTGCCGCCGCCGGAGAGTAGGACCACCTGGCCGTCGAGCAGGCCGGGGGCGAAGATCCGCGAAGCGGCGGGCATCAGCGAGCCTTGATCCCGAGCAGGTTCGAGCCGACGATCGACTGCCGGACCTCGTTGGTGCCGGCGCCGATCTCGTAGAGCTTCGCCGTCCGGTAGAGGCGGTTGATCTCCGTCTCCCAGATGTAGCCGCCCCCGCCGTGGATCTGGACCCCGCGGTCGCTGATCCGGTTCAGCGTCCGTCCGGCCAGCAGCACCAGCGCGGCCGAGCGGGTGGCGACCTGCTGGGCGGCGGTCCCGTGGGGGGTCTCCTGGACCTCGAAGGCGACGTCGAGCGCGAACGAGCGCAGCGCCTCGAGCTCGGTGTACATGTCGGCGATCTGGCCGGAGACCAGCTGGTTGGCGCCGATCGGACGGCCGAACTGCTCCCGCTCCTGGGCGTAGGAGACGGACAGGTCGAGGGCCCGCTCGGCGATCCCGAGCGCGTTGAAGGCGATCACCACCCGCTCGCGGTCGAGCCCGTTCATGACCACGGCCACGCCGCGGTCCGGCTCGCCGAGCAGGTTGGCCGCCGGCACCCGCACGTCCTGGAAGACCAGCTCGGCGGTCTGGCTGCCGCGGAGGCCCATCTTCACCAGCTTCTGCTCGACCCGGAAGCCGGGCGTCGCGGTCTCGACCAGGAAGGCGCTGATCCCGCGCGGGCCGGCGTCGGGGCTGGTCTTGGCGTAGGTCAGGACGACGTCGGCGATCGTGCCGTTGGTGATGAAGAGCTTGGTCCCGTTGAGGACGTAGTCGTCGCCGTCGCGGACGGCGGTGGTCCGCATGCCGCCGAGCGCGTCGGAGCCGGCGCCGGGCTCGGTCAGGCCGAGCGCGCCGACCAGCGTGCCGTCGCAGAGCCCGGGCACGTAGCGGCGGCGGACCTCGTCGCTGCCGTTGGCCACGACGTTGTCGAGGCAGAGGTTCTCGTGGGCGGCGTAGGAGAGCCCGACCGCGGGGTTCCAGCGCGAGATCGCCTGCACGACGAGGCACTCGGTCACGAAGTCGGCGCCGACGCCGCCCAGCTCGCCGGGGACGTTGACGCCGAGGAAGCCCTGCTCGCCGAGCCGCGGGAAGACCTCCGGCGGCCACCACTCCTCGTCGTCCATCCGCTGCTGGAGCGGGTGGAGGGTGTCGCGGGCGAAGGCGTCGACCGTGGCGAAGATCTCCCGCTGGTCGGCGGTGAGGCCGCGCCCGGCCGTCGCAGTGAGGGTGCTCATGACGCCCGGGAAGCTAAATAAGCATTTGATGAACGTCAAGCGGCCTGCGACGATCGGGCCGTGGCCACCCCGTCCGCACGCGCCCTGGGACCGACCCTGCTGCCGCCGCCGGCCGAACCGCCGAGCGGGGCGGCGGCGACCGGCGAGCGGCTGCTGCAGGCCGCCCACGAGCTGCTGATCGAGCGTGGCGGCGGCGGCCCGTCGGTGAGCGAGATCTGCGGTCGCGCGGGAGCCAACGTGGCGATGGTCAAGTACTGCTTCGGCAGCAAGGACGGGCTCTACGACGCGCTGGTCGAGCGGGTCGTCGGCAGCTTCCAGGCCGACCTCGCCCTGCTCGACGACGCCGCGCTGCCGGCCCGCGAGACGATGGAGCGGCACGTCGGCGGGATCGCCCGCAACTTCCTCCGCTTCCCCTACCTGAGCGGCCTGCTCGACGAGCGGCTGCGGCGCGCCGACGGCGAGACGGTCGCCCGGCTGAGCGCGGCGTTCGCGCTCCCGACCCGCGCCTGGCACGCGCGGCTGCTGGCGAGCGGGGCGGCGGCGGGCGCCTTCCGCGAGGTCGACCCGACGTTCTTCTTCTTCTCGGTGATCGGGATCTGCGAGTTCCTCTTCTCCGCCCGCTCGTGGCTGGAGCAGACCTTCGACCAGCCGCTGACCGGCGAGCTGGTGGAGCGGTTCGTGGCCCACACCACGCGCCTGGTCCTCGACGGGATCGCCGCCCCGGAGGCCCGCTGAGGGGCCGAAAATGCTCACGAAGCGATGAAGAACCGGCCCGCGCTTCACCGCCCGGGCCGGTGCGCCGCCCGACCGCCGGCCCTACCGTGGTCGAATGCACCTGTCCCGCGCGGCGCGCAACGTGAACATCGCCGTGGTCGCCCTGCCGTTCCTGGGCGCGCTGGTCGCGGTCGCGCTGCTGTGGAACGCGGCCGTCACCTGGTTCGACCTGGCCGTCGCGGTGGTGCTCTACCTGGTGGCCGCGTTCGGGATCACGATCGGCTACCACCGGCTGCTGACCCACGGCGCCGTCCAGGCCAAGCCGTGGGTCCGCTACGCGTTCGTGATCGCCGGCTCGGCCGCGATCGAGGGTCCGGCCCTGACCTGGGCCGCCGACCACCGCAAGCACCACGCCCACACCGACCAGGAGGGCGATCCCCACAGCCCCCACATCGGCGGCGGCGAGGGCTGGCGCGGCTTCTACCACGCCCACATGGGCTGGTTCCTCTCGACCCGCACCGACCGCGGGCTGCCGGCCAAGCACGCGCCCGACCTGCTCCGCGACCGCGGGCTGGTGCTGATCGACCGGGCGTTCTTCCTGATCGCCGGGATCGGGCTGCTGCTGCCCTTCCTGCTCGGGCTGGCGTACCACGGGACCCTCGCCGGCGGGCTCCAGACCTTCGTCTGGGCCGGGCTGGTGCGGGTCTTCCTGCTCCACCACGTGACCTGGAGCATCAACTCGATCTGCCACATCTCGGGCTACCGCCGCTTCGCCGTCGAGGACGAGTCGCGCAACAACCCGTTCCTGGCGCTGCTGTCGCTGGGGGAGAGCTGGCACCACAACCACCACGCCTTCCCGCGCTCGGCCGCCCACGGGATGCGCTGGTACGAGGTCGACCTGTCAGCGCTCGTGATCCGCGGGCTGGTGCGGCTGCGGCTGATGAGCAAGCCGGTCTACATCAGCCGCGAGCGGCAGGCCGAGAAGCTGCTGCCGTCGGCCAAGGGCGCGGTCGTCGCCCCCGACGGCGTCTGACGCCGCCGGCTACCGCGGGCCGGCAGAATGGGCCGGTGCCCGACGCCGTTCCCCGGACGTTCACCCGCTTCGTCGCCCTCGGCGACAGCACCACCGAGGGCGTGGGGGACCCGTACCCGGACGGCAGCGAGCGCGGCTGGGCCGACCGGCTGGCGGCGCGACTGGCGGAGGCCGAACCAGCCGCGCGCTACGCCAACCTGGCGATCCGCGGGCGGCTGATCGGCCGGATCCGCGAGGAGCAGCTGGACGCCGCGCTGGCGCTGGAGCCCGACCTGGCGAGCGTGATCGGCGGCCTCAACGACGTGATCCGGCCCTCGTTCGAGCTGCCGACGGTGCTCGCCCACATGGAGGCGATGCAGCGGCAGCTGATCGCGGCCGGGGCGACGGTGGTGACGATCACCTTTCCCGACCTCTCGGCCTTCGCGCCGGTGGCGCGGCTGGTCCGCGAGCGGCTGGAGCTGTTCAACGACGGCCTCCGCGGGCTGGCCGAGCGGACCGGGGCGGTGCTGGTCGACCTCGGCCGGCTGCCGGCCGCGCGCGACGCCCGGCTCTGGTGCAGCGACCGGCTGCACCCGAACCCCGACGGCCACCAGCGGATCACCGACGCGGTCGCGGCGGCGCTGGCGCTGCCCGGCAGCGACGACGGCTGGCGGGCCGGGCTGCCGCCGGCGGCGCGGGCCTCGCTGCGCGCCCGCGCCGTGGCCGAGGCCCGCTGGGCCGGCGAGTTCCTGACCCCGTGGATCGGCCGCCGCCTGACCGGGCGCTCGTCGGGCGACGGCCGCGCGGCCAAGCGGCCCGAGATGCTGCCGGTGCTGGGCGGCTGACCGCGACCTCAGCCGGCCGGCGGCGCAGCGATCGCCTGCGGCCGGCCGAGCTGCCCGTAGTCCAGCTCGAGCACGCTGGTCACCGAGGCGCGGGCCGGCCGCTGCCAGGGCCCGCGGGTGGTGAAGCGGACGTTGGCCAGGACCCCGTCGGCGTCGACCGCCACCCGCACCGCGATCGGCCCCGCGACCGCGGCCAGCCGTGCCACCGACGCGGGGTCGAAGCGGGCGTAGGCCTCCCGCAGCGCCGCGTGCGAGATCGTCCCCGCGTAGGCGCCGCCGCTGGCGCGGACGTCGCGCAGCGCCCCGACCAGCGCCTGCGCCGCCTCGCGGGTGGCGGGGCCGCCGACGCCGTCGGGCAGCAGCGCGGGACCGTCCGCGGGCGCCGGACGCCAGCCGCGGCCGTCGTTCCAGGCGACCCGGCCGTCGACCCGCCGGACCTCGGCCAGCCGCTCGCGGCGGGGCCGGCCGTCGACCAGCCGCGTGCCCGAGCCGGAGAGCGCGACGTCGTCGCCGTCGAAGCGCAGCTCCTGGTGGCTGCTGCCGAGGTCGGCGCCGGTCGCGTCGTCGACGTTGCGCTGGTCGATCGTCACCCGGCCGCTGTCGGCGACGGGCAGGGCGGCGGCGGCGCGCAGGACGGCGGCGCGGGCGTCGACGCTGCCGCCGGGACCGACGGCCACCACCAGCGCCGCCGCGGCCGCGGCCAGCGCGACGCCGGCGCCGAGCACGGGCCGCCGCGACCGGTGGGCCACGGGCCTGGCGGCCGTGGCCGCGACGAGCCCGGCGTCGGCCGCGAGCGCCGGACGCGGCGACGGACGCCGTCGGGCGGCGGCGAGGCTGCGGGCCAGGATCGCGCGGGCGGCGGGAGCGTCGGCCGACGGCGGCTGCGGGCAGGGATCGGCGGTTCGCAGCAGGTCGAGCGGGTCAGGCATGGTCGGGCTCCTCACGGGGACGGGGACGGGACGGGGACGGAGAAGGGGCGGACGCCGGGCCGTCGAGCCGGTCGGCCAGGCGCCGGCGGGCCCGCGACAGGCGCTTCGAGACCAGCGGGGCCGGCAGCCCGACGACGCGGGCGATCTCGGCCGTCCGCAGGCCCTCCCAGGCGGCCAGCGCGAGCAGCTCGCGGTCGCCGTCGGAGAGCGCCCGCCAGGCCGCCCGCAGCTGCAGCGCGCGGGGGACGGTGTCCGCGGGATCGGCCGGCCCGGGCGCGGGCTGCGCGGCGCTGCGGGCGGCGAGCCGGGTCCGGCGGGCACGGCTGCGGCGGTCCTCGGCCAGCACCCGGCGGGCGACGCCGTAGAGCCACAGGCGGGTCTCGGGCTCGGGCGGCAGCCGGTCGATCCGGCGCCAGGCGACGGCGAAGACGCGCGCGGTGGCGTCGTCGGCGTCGTCGGGATCGGGGCAGCGGCGGCGGAGGTAGGCGGCGATCGCGCCGTAGTGGGCCGCGAACGTCGCCTCGATCCGCGCCTGCTGCTGGTCGCGCTTCGGCATCTCACCCCTTCATGGCCGGCCGCGGCCGGATCGGACCGGGGCGGCGCGCGACCCGGCGCGCCGCCCCTCGTCGCGGCCGTTCAGGCCAGCGCCGGCGCCGCGGTCCCGGCCGCGAAGGCCGGCACGCAGCCGGCGTCGAACGGCACCGCCACGTGCAGCAGCGCCGGTCCCGGCTCGTCGAGGGTCGCGGCCAGCGCCTCCTCCAGCTCCTCGGGCGCGGTCACCGAGCGGGTCCGCACGCCGAGGCCGGCGCCGATCCCGGCCCAGTCGAGCGCCGGCCCCAGCGACGAGCCGACGCGGCGGCCGGCGTAGTGGGTGTCCTGCTGCTCGCGGACCATCCCCAGCGAGGCGTTGTCGAGCAGCAGCACCTTCACCGGCAGCCCCTCGGCGGCGGCCGTCGCCAGCTCCTGGACGTGCATCAGCAGCGAGCCGTCGCCGGTCACGCAGACGACCGACGCGTCCGGCTCGGCCAGCTGGGCGCCGATCGCCGCCGGCAGCCCGAAGCCCATCGTCCCGAGCCCGCCCGAGGTCAGCCAGCGGCGCGGGCGCGAGAACCGCAGCCGGGTCGCCGCCCACATCTGGTGCTGGCCGACGTCGGTGGTGACGATCGTCGGCCGCGGGTCGCGGTCGATCGCCTCCTGAAGGGCGTCGAGCAGCGCCTCGGGGTCGATCCGGTCGTCGCCGTGGGCGGCCGCGGGCAGCGGGTGCCGGGCCCGCCAGCCGTCGATCCGCGCCCACCACTCGGCCAGCCGCGCGGTGCCGACGTCGAGCCGCTCCAGCCGCTCGGCGATCCCGACCAGCGCCGCCCGCGCGTCGCCGACCACCGGCACGTGGGCGTCGACGTTCTTCGAGATCTCGGAGGCGTCGACGTCGATGTGGACGACCTTGGCGGCGCGGGCGAAGCGGCTCACGTCGCCGGTCACCCGGTCGTCGAAGCGTGCCCCGACGGCGACGATCAGGTCGGCGGCGGCGAGCGCGGCGTTGGCGACCGGGCGGCCGTACATCCCGGGCATCCCGAGCCAGCGGCGGTCGTCGGCCGGGAAGGTGCCGAGCGCCATCAGCGTGGTCGTCACCGGCAGCTCGAAGCGGCGGGCGAGCGCGGTCAGCTCGGCGCTGGCCTCGGCGTGGACGACGCCGCCGCCGACGTAGAGCAGCGGCCGGCGGGCGGCGACGATCGCCTCGGCGGCTCGCCGCAGCTGCTGCGGGTGGGGCGTGGCGCGGGTCCGGTAGCCGGGCAGGGCGACCGTGCCGGGACCGCCGCCGTCGCGGGCCGGGGCCTTCGAGAGGTCGGCCGGGACGTCGACCAGGACCGGGCCGGGGCGGCCGGTGCGCGCGACGTGGAACGCCTCGTGGATCGCGGGACCGATCTCGTCGGCCGCCTCGACCGCGATCGAGTGCTTGACGATCGGCTGGGTCATGCCGATCACGTCGCACTCCTGGAAGGCGTTGGTGCCCCGCAGGTGGGTCGGCACCTGGGCGGTGACGAAGACCGTCGGCACCGAGTCCATCATCGCGTCGGCGATCGCGGTCACCAGGTTGGTGGCGCCCGGGCCGCTGGTGACCAGCGCCACCCCGACCCGGCCGGTGGCCTTGGCGTAGCCCTCGGCGGCGTGGCCGGCGGCGGCCTCGTGGCGGACCAGCAGGTGGCGGATCGGGCTCGCGTGGAGCGCGTCGTGGATCGCCAGCGAGGCGCCGCCGGGGAGCCCGAAGACGACCTCGACGCCCTCCCGCTCCAGGGCTTCGATCAGGCGGTCGGCTCCGCGCACGGGGCGCTCCTCTCGGGGTCGGTGGGTCGGTGGTCGGGCGCGGCTCCCGGAGGAGCGGCGGCGGCGACCGGTGATCTGGCGCCGGGGCCGCGACGGCCCGCGCCTGTCAGGTGGGCGACGAGCATCGTGCCGAGGCCGGTGGTGGGGACGACGGCGAGCGGGGCGGGCGGGGCGGTGGGCTTCATGGCGGTGGCGGTGGTGGCGGTGAGCACGGGTACGGCGAGACGAGGACGCACGGGAGCGTTCCCTTCGGGTGGCGGGCGGCGGAGGAGGCAGGAGGAACGCGGTCGGCCGACGAAGGTCGGGCGCGGGTTCCGGTGCCTAGCGGAGGCCGGCCGTGAGGCCGGATACGAGCACGCCGCCGTGAACGCCCGTAAGGGCGCCGGTAATCGGAAGCAGCGTGCGGTGACGCGAAGTCACGAGGGGGATGATGCCGGATCGGCGGCGCCGGCGCCACCCGCGGTGGACGGACGGCCGTCGAGGGCCTTCCGCAGCACGATCAGCTCGAGGTCGTCGCGGCGGGGGATCCCGTAGCGCGGGTCGCCGTAGGGGAACGGCCGCCGCTCGCCGGTGCGGACGTAGCCGCGGCGCTCGTACCAGGCGATCAGCGCGGTCCGCTGGACGAGCACGGTGATCTCGGCGGCGGGCAGCGACCAGCGCTCGCGGAGCAGCGCCTCGGCCGCGGCCAGCAGCCGGCGGCCGCTGCCGCGGTCCTGCTCGCCGGGCCGCACGGCGACCATCCCGACGTAGCCGATCGGGCCGCGGTCGGCGACGTGGCAGCAGGCGACGATCCCGCCGGCGTCCTCCAGCAGCACGATCGCGCTGCCGGGGGCGGCGATCAGGCCGGCGACCTCGTCGCGGTCGGTCCGCTGGCCGTCGAGCAGGTCGGCCTCGGTGGTCCAGCCGGCGCGGCTGGCGTCGCCGCGGTAGGCCGACTCGACCAGGGCGGTGACGGCGGCGACGTCCGCGGGGCCGGCCAGCCGCGGCGACGGGAGCGCGGGGGAGCGGGGGTCGTCGGCCATCGCCGGGACGCTAGCGCGGCCCGCGGTCCGGGCCGTCGCCCGCGGCCGCGACGGCGCTGCCGGGGCCGGGCAGCACGTCGACGTCGTCGCCGTGCATCGGCGCGCCGCAGTGCCCGCAGCGCAGTTCGGGCCGGCTGATCTCGCCGCAGGCGTGGTGGCGGTAGAGGACCGGCGGCCCGGCCGCGCCGGCCAGCCAGCGGTCGCCCCAGCCGGCCATCACCATCAGCACGTCGACCAGCTCCATGCCCTTGGCGGTCAGGTGGTACTCGAAGCGCGGCCGGCGGTCGTAGGGGCGGCGCTCCAGGACCCCGTGCTCGACCAGGTGGTTCAGCCGCTCGGTCAGCACCTTGCGCGAGATGCCGAGGTCGGCCTGGATCTGGTCGAAGCGCCGCACCCCGACCCAGACGTCGCGCAGGATCAGCGGCGACCACGGCTCGCCGATCACGTCCAGCGTGCGGGCGATCGAGCAGGCCATGTCGCCGAAGCTGGTCCGTTGCATGACCGGATCCTAGCAATCGGGGTTCCTTTACGGAACTCGACCTGGTACGTTGCTCGAAGTCTCTTGAAGGAACCCAGGAAAGAGGAGCAGGAACGATGAGCAAGGTCATCAGCGCGCTGTCGGTCTCGGTCGACGGCTTCATCACCGGTCGCGACCCGGGACCGGGGCGGGGGCTCGGCGACGGCGGCGCCCTCTTCGACTGGTACTTCGACGGCGACGTCGAGAGCACGGTCTTCTCCGGCTTCCGGCTGAGTGAGGCGAGCGTCGGCTTCTTCGACGCCCAGGCGTCGCGGGTCGGGGCCAGCGTCGCCGGCCGTCGCACCTACGACGACTCGAACCGCTTCGGCGACGACGGCGCGCCGCACCCGCGGGCGCCGCTGTTCGTGGTCAGCCACCGGCCGGCACCGCGGATGGGCGGCCGCCAGACGCTGATCACCAGCGGGGTCGCGGACGCGATCGCCGCGGCCCGCGAGGCCGCCGGCGACAAGGACGTGGCGCTGATGGGCGGGGTGCTGGTGACCGAGGCGCTGAAGGCGGGGCTGGTCGACGAGCTGATCCTGCACCAGGTGCCGGTGCTGCTCGGCGGCGGGCGGCGCTACTTCCACGAGCTGCCCGAGCACGTCGACCTGCGGCTGCGGGAGTCGATCGCGGCCCCGGGCGTCACCCACCTGCACTACGAGGTGGTCCGATGATCCTCGTCACCGGCGGGCTCGGCATGATCGGGGCCCACACCGCCCGCGCGTTGGTCGACCTCGGCCACGAGGTGGTCGTGACCGGTCACCGGCGGACGACGCTGCCGTCGTTCCTGGAGGGCCGGGTGGCGGTCGAGGCGCTCGACGTCCGCGACCGCGACGCGTTCCTGGCCCTCGGCGAGCGCCACGAGTTCGCGGCGATCGTCCACCTGGCCGGCAGCGTGCCCGGCGAGGATCCGGTGGCCTTCCTCCGCGACGAAACGGCCGGGCTGCTGAACGCGCTCGACGCCGCCCGCGCCTGGGGCGTCCGGCGGTTCGCCGTCGCCAGCAGCCTCGGGGTCTACGTGGGCCGCGAGGAGGTCCCCTGGCACGAGGGCCTGGCGCTGCCGACGGCGCCGCTGCCGCACCTGATCTTGGCCTTCAAGAAGGCGGTCGAGCCGCTGGTGACCCACGCCCTGGCCGGCAGCGGGGTCGAGCCGCTGGTGCTGCGGATCGGGACGATCTGGGGCCCGCTGGGCGATCCGGAGTCGCCGTTCTTCCCGATCCCGTCGTACATCAGCGCCGCGCTGCGGGGCGAGGAGCCGCCGCCGCTCCACGCCGACGACGGCGGCGACCGCTGCTACGCCCCCGACGCCGGCCGGGCGATCGCGCTGCTGACCACCGCCGAGCGCCTGCGGCACCAGGTCTACGACGTCTCCAGCGGCCGCCCGGCGACCAACCGCGAGTTCGTCGAGGCGCTGCGGGCGGCCCTCCCCGACCTACAGCTGGAGCTGCGGCCGGGACGTCAGGACGGGCCGGGCCCGGATCCCTACCTGGACGTCGCCCGCCTGCGCGAGGAGACCGGCTTCGTCCCGGCCTTCGACGTCGCGGCGGCGGTCGCCGACTACGTCGCCTGGCGACGGGAGAACGAGCGCTGACGCCCGTCTCCACGGGGCCGGAGTGAGGGTTCCCTAAGGTAGATGGCCCCCGATCCGAGGACCGTGCCGTGCCCCAGACGACCGCCACCGAGACCCCGAGCCGCCCCGTCCGCCGTCCCCGTCGCGCCACCGTGCTGGAGCGCGAGGCGCTGACGCCGCACCTGATCCGGCTGGTGCTCGGCGGCGAGGGGCTGGAGGGGTTCGCCGCCGGCGAGTTCAGCGACCACTACGTGAAGCTGCTGTTCCCGCCGGCCGGCGCGCCCTACGGCCCCGACGCCGATGTCGAGCAGGTCCGCGCCACGCTCCCGCGCGAGCAGTGGCCGCGGATGCGCACCTACACCGTGCGGGCCTGGGACCCGGCCGCCGGGCGGCTGACGATCGACGTCGTCGTCCACGGCGACGTCGGCTTCGGCGGGCCGTGGGCCAGCGCCGTCCGGCCCGGCGACCTGATCCAGCTGCTCGGGCCGGGGGGCGGCTACGCGCCCGACCCGTCCGCCGACTGGCACCTGCTGATCGGGGACCCGAGCGTGGTGCCGGCGATCGCCGCGTCGCTGCCGCGGATCCCCGACGGCGTGCCGACGATCGTGCTGGTCGAGAGCGCCGGCCCCGACGACGAGACCCCGCTCGACGCCCCGCCGCAGGCCGACGTCCGCTGGCTGCGGCGGGCGCCCGACGAGCCGCACGGCAGCGCGCTACTGCGGGTGCTGGAGGACCTGGAGCTGCCCGCCGGCCGCCCGCAGCTGTTCCTCCACGGCGAGGCCGGCGCCGTCCGCGCAATCCGCCGCCGGCTGCTGGTCGAGCGCGGGCTGCCGCGCGACGGCCACTCGATCTCCGGCTACTGGAAGCACCGCCGCGACGACGAGGCGTGGCGGGCGGAGAAGGCCCAGTGGCTGGCCGAGGTCGAGGCCGACGACCGCTGATCGGGGCGCCGGTCGGATAGGCTGGCGGGCGAGCCAGTCGTACCCACGAGGTGGGTCAGGGAATCCGGTCCAAAGCCGGAGCTGACGCGCAGCGGTAGGGGGGACGGGCGGTGCATCGGCCACTGGCCTCGGCGTCCCGCACGGACGGCGACCGGGAAGGCGCGCCACCCGACGATCCCGAGCCCGAAGACCTGCTGGCTCACGTTCCGACGCCTCGGCGTCGAGCGGATCAGTCCACGGACCCCGCGACTTCGGGTCCTGATCGAAGGCCATCTCCGATGCTCCAACGCCCCACCGTCCGCGGCCTCGCTGCGGCTCTCGCCACCGTCGGCCTGCTGGCGCTCGCCGGCTGCGGCGACGACGACCCCTCCGCGACCGCCGCGGCCGCCACGACCGGCGCGATCGAGGTCCGCAACTGCGGCGTCGAACGCCGCTACCGCGGTCCCGTCCGGCGGATCGTCGCGACCAGCAACTCCGCCAACGTCGGCACCCTGATCCGGGTCGGCGCGGCCCGCCAGATCGCGGCGATGTCGCTCAGCCCCGGCAACGATCCGGTGATGGAGCGCTACGGCGCCTCCGTCGCGTCGATCCCGCGGCTCCAGAGCCCGATCGCCCTGGAGGCCGTCGTGGCCCGCCGGCCCGACCTGCTGATCGGCTCCTACAGCGGCCTCTTCGCCGGCGCGAGCGGCGTCACCGAGGAGCGGGCCCGCGCCCGCCGGATCGCGACCTACGTGATCTCCGACAGCTGCCGCCAGGACCCGGCCAAGGGCAGGGACTCGGCGCTCGGGACGATGGGCCCGTGGGACGCCGTCCGCGCCGACCTGGCGAACTACGGGGCGCTGACCGGCCACCGCGAGCGGGCCGCCGACGCTCGCCGCGAGCTCGACCGGCGGCTGGCCGCGCTGCGGGCGGCGCCACGGCCGCGCCGGGCGCCGCGGGTGCTGCTCTACGACAGCGGCGAGAAGGACCTGTACACCTCGGGCCGCAACGGAGCGCCGCAGGGGATCATCGACGCGGCCGGCGGCCGCAACGTCTTCGCCGACGTCGACACGACCTGGTTCCGGGCCAGCTGGGAGCGGGTGGCGCGGGCCCGCCCGGATCTGATCGTGGTCATGGACTACCGCTCGGGCGAGCCCGGGGAGGTCCGCCAGAAGCTGGCCACGATTCGCGCGCGGGCCGGGCTCCGCGGCACGCCGGTGGTCGACCGCGACCGGATCGTGGTGCTGCCGCTGAGCCTCTTCACCAGCGGCTTCCCGAACATCGACGCCGCCGAGCAGGTGCGGGCCGCGCTCGAGGCCGAGGGCCTGGCGCCGCCCAGCGCGATCGGCGCCAAGCGGATCGACTGGTCGGCGCTCGGCCGGTGAGCGCCGCGACGCAGGCGGCGCTGGCGCGGCTGGCCGCGCTCGGCGACGGCTTCCCGATCGACGCCGCGCGCGACACCGACGCGCTGCGGGCGGCCGGGTGGTCGCCCAGCAGTCGGCTGGCCGACCCGGCCGCGTGGCCCGCGATCGCCGACCGCTACGCCCGCGACACGATGGCCGGCGGCCCGCGGGCGGCCGGTGGGTCGTGCGCGCTCCAGGGCTACGCCGGCCGGCTGGCCGGGGCGGTGCTCGGCGTCTGGGTCCAGACCGGGGCGCTGCTCGACCTGGCGCCGGAGGCGGTCTGGGTGCGGCTGGTCGAGGGCCGGACCCGCGCCATCGCCCTGCCGGGGGCCGCGGTCGCCCGCGCCGAGGCGTCGACCGGCGAGGTCGCGCGGGCGCTGCTCGCCGGCCACCTGGCGCCGGTCGTGGCCGCGTCGCGGACCGCCAGCCGGATCGTCGAGCGGGTCGCGTGGGGCAACGTCGCCGCGGCCTGCGCCGGCGCCTTCGGGCTGCTCCACCGGACGCTCGATCCGGGCCACCGGCCGGGACTGCGGGCCGCGGCCGAGCGCTTCCTCGACGACCCGGCGTGGCCCGCCCGCGAGCTCGTCGCGCTGCGGCCGGTGGCCGGCCACCCGGCCGTCCTCGCCCACGAGCGGCGGACCTGCTGCCTGATGCGGCTGTCGCCGGTCAAGCGCGAGTGCGCGGCCTGCGACCGGCTGACGGCGCCGGAGCGCGCGGCCCGGCAGGCCGCGGCCGCCGCCGCCGCGACCCCGCTCGGCCGGCTGCCCGCCGCGGCGGCCGTGGTCGGGGTCGCGACGGGGGCGCCGTCATGAACGGCGGCCCGGCCCGCCGGCGGGTGCCGCTGGCGCTGCTGCTGCCGGCGCTGGCGCTGCTGCTGGTGGCCAGCGCCGTGCTGTCGACCGGCTTCGGCGCCGAGCCGCTGGCGCCGCGGATCGTCCTGGGGGTGCTCGAGCAGCGGCTGCTCGGCGGGCCGGTCGACCCGACCTTCGAGGCGATCGTCTGGGACATCCGGGTGCCGCGGACGATCCTGGCCGTGGTCGTCGGCGCCGGCCTGGCCCTGGCCGGGACCGGCGTCCAGACGCTGGTCCGCAACCCGCTGGCCGACCCGTACCTGCTGGGCGTGTCGTCGGGCGCGGCGGTCGGCGCGACCGCGGTGATCACGACCGGGCTCTTCGCCGGGACGGGGATCTGGGCGCTGTCGCTGGGGGCGCTCGTCGGCGCGCTGGCGGCGGCGCTGCTGGTCTTCGGCGTGGCCCTCGCCCAGGGCGGCCTGACCCCGCTGCGGCTGGTCCTGACCGGGACCGTGCTGTCGTCGGCGTTCTCGGCCCTGGCCAGCTTCCTGGTCTTCCGCAGCGCCGATCCGCAGGCGGCCCAGTCGGTGCTCTTCTGGCTGCTCGGCAGCCTCTCGGGCGCGGCCTGGGACCAGCTGCTGCTGCCGTCGCTGACGGTCGCCGTGCTCGGCGTGCTGCTGCTGGCCGGGGCCGGCTGGCTCGACGCGCTGGCCGCCGGGCCCGACACCGCCGCGGCGCTCGGGGTGCCGGTGCGCGCGGTCCGCAACGCGCTCTTCGTGCTGCTCGCCGGCCTGGTCGGCGTGCTGGTGGCGGTCGCCGGCGGGATCGGCTTCGTCGGCCTGATCCTGCCGCACCTGGCCCGGATCCTGGTCGGCGCGCGGCACCGGGCGGTGCTGCCGGTGGCGGCCCTGGCCGGGGCGCTGTTCCTGCTCTGGGTCGACGTGCTGGCGCGGGTCGCGGTGCGGCCGACGGAGATGCCGCTGAGCGTCGTCACCGGGTTGATCGGGGCGCCGGTCTTCCTGCTGCTGCTCGGCCGCGGCCGCTACCGCTTCGGGGGCGCCTCGTGAGCGCTGCGCCGCTGCTGGAGGCCCGTGCCGTGGACTGCGCGATCGGCCGCCGCACGATCCTGCGCGACGTCGACCTGGCGGTCCGCCCGCGCGAGCTGCTGGGGCTGGTCGGTCCCAACGGCAGCGGCAAGTCGACGCTGCTGCGGGTGCTCGCCGGGGTCCGACCCGCGGCCGCCGGCGAGGTGCTGCTGGCGGGGACGTCGATCGCCGCCCGCTCGGCTCGCCAGCGGGCGCGCGAGGTGGCGTTGGTCGGGCAGGAGGAGCAGCCGTCCTCCGACCTGCTGGTCGGCGAGCTGGTGGCGCTCGGCCGCACGCCCCACCGCCCGCCGTGGGCCGGCGGCGGCCGCGAGGAGCGGCGGGCGGTGCGGGCCGCGCTCGAGCGGGTCGACCTGGCCGGGGCGGCCGAGCGGCCGATCGACGCGCTCTCGGGCGGCGAGCGGCGGCGGGCGCTGCTGGCCCGCGGGCTGGCCCAGGAGGCACCGCTGCTGCTGCTCGACGAGCCGACCAACCACCTCGACGTGCGCCACCAGCTGGAGCTGCTGGCGACCGTCCGGGCGCTCGACCGGACCGTCGTGCTGGCGCTCCACGACCTCGACCTGGCCGCCGCGTCCTGCGACCGGATCGCCGTCCTCCACGACGGTCGCGTGCGGGCGATCGGGCCGCCGGCCGCCGTCCTGCGCCCCGACCTGCTGCGCGAGGTCTTCGGCGTCCGCGCGACGCCGGTCGTCCATCCGCGGACCGGCGAGACGCGGCTGCTGCTCGACCGCGACCGCGAAGCTACGGTGCCGTAGACTTCGCTCCATGGCCGACGCGCGGACCGTCCAGCCCGATCACGAGGTCGCGATCATCGGCGCCGGGCTGGGCGGGATCGGGGCGGCGATCGCGCTCCGCGACGCCGGCTTCGACGACCTGGTCGTGCTCGAGCGGGCCGGCGACATCGGCGGCACCTGGCGCGACAACACCTACCCCGGGGTCGGGGTCGACATCCCGGCCCAGGCCTACCAGTTCTCCTACGAGCTGAAGCCGGACTGGTCGCGGGTCTTCGCCAAGGGCCGCGAGGTCAAGGCCTACGTCGACCAGGTCGCCGACCACCACGACGTCCGGCGGCTGGTGCGGCTGAACAGCGAGGTCGCCTCACGGACCTGGGACGAGGACGCCGGCCTCTGGCGGCTGGCGGTGCCCGGCGGCGAGCTGACCGCCCGCTACGTGGTCAGCGCGATCGGGGCCTTCGTCGACGCCAAGCCGACCACCATCCCCGGCGTCGACGACTTCGCCGGGCCGGTCCTGCGGTCGGCCTCGTGGGACCACGCCGTCAGCCTCGCCGGCCAGCGGGTGGCGATCGTCGGCACCGGCGCCAGCGCGGTCCAGATCATCCCCGAGATCGCCGACCAGGTCGCCCACCTGGACGTCTACCAGCGGACCCCGATCTGGGTCGCGCCGAAGCCCGACGTGCCGACCCCGCGGGCGGTCGAGGCGCTCTTCCGCCGCCGGCCGGCGGTCCAGGAGGCGGTCCGGCGGACGGTCACCCGCGGGACCGAGGCGATCCTGATCGACCTCGTCACCCGCCACGACCGCTACGCCTGGCTGGAGCGGGGGATCCGCGGCGCGCTGCGCCACCTCTGGTACCCGCTGCAGGTCCGCGACCGCGAGCTGCGGCGCAGGCTGACCCCCGACTACGACTTCGGCTGCAAGCGGCCGGCGGTCTCCAACCGCTACCTGCGGACCTTCACCCGCGACCACGTCGAGCTGGTCACCGACCCGATCGAGCGGATCACCGCCGGCGGCGTCCGCACCGCCGACGGTCGCGAGCGGCCGGTCGACGTGCTGATCCTGGCGACCGGCTTCCGGCTCGCCACCGACCCCGAGAACTACCGCCGGACGCCGGTCCGCGGCCGCGACGGCTTCGACCTGGCGACCTTCTACGCCGAGCAGCACGCCAGCTCCTACGAGAGCATCAGCATCCCCGGGCTGCCCAACCACTTCATGATCTTCGGGCCCTACGGCTGGACCGGCGGCACCTGGCACCAGCTGGTCGAGACCGCCTCGGCCCACATCGTGCGGGTGCTCCAGGAGGCCCGCCGACGGGGCGCGGCGACGGTCGAGGTGCGGCCCGAGGCGGCCGCCCGCTGGACCCGCTTCGCGACCGAGCGGCTGGGCCGCTCGCTCTGGAGCCAGGGCACCTGCGCGACGGCCAACAGCTACTACTTCGACCACCACGGCGACACGCCGTTCCTGCGGCCGACGACCGCCGCCGAGGCGTGGCGGGCGGCGCGCAGCTTCCCGCTCGAGGACTACGCCTTCGCCGACGGCGCGGCGGCCGCCGGCGACGGCACGCCCGCGACGGCGACCGCCGCGGGCTGAGCGGTCAGGCCGAGAGGCCGAGCTCCTTCTGGGCGGCGGCGAACTGGATCGCCATCGCGTCGGCCAGCGCCTTGGCCGCCGACAGCGGCCGGACCATCACCGTGAAGCGGTCGATCAGGCCGTCCTCGCGGTGGTGCAGGAAGTCACAGCCCTCCAGCTCCAGCTCGCCGACCCGGGCCCGGAAGACGAGCGCGTGGTCGGCGTCGCCCTCGCCGCCGATCTCGCGGTCGTACTCGAAGTCCTCGAAGACCCGCGAGACGCCGAGCAGGATCGCGCCGACCAGCTCGCGGCCGACGTAGGGCTTGTGCGCCACCGGGCTGTGGAAGACGACGTCCTCGGCGAGCAGGTCGCCGAGCTGGGTGAAGCCGCCGGCCTCGACGGCGGCGCGGAACGGATGCATGGGACGGTCCTCGGTCGGAAGGGAACGGCGGCTGCGACGCTACCGGCGGACGGCCGCCGCGGCCAGTGCCCGGGCCACCGCGGCGCGGCGGCGATGAGTTCGGCGGCCACCGCCGGTCTCTTCCCCCGCCGACCCGCAACGACCGGAGGACCACCCGTGCCGACGCCCCAGATCGAGACCCGCCCCGACCAGCCCTACGTGGCGATCGCCGCCCGCGCGACGCCCGCCGGCCTGCCCGCGATCGTCGATCCCGGCTTCCCCGAGCTGTTCGGCTGGCTGGCCGAGCGCGGGATCGCCCCCGCCGCCGCGCCGCTGATCCGCTACCGCACGACCGGTCCCGGCGAGCTGGCCTTCGAGCTGGCCGTGCCGCTGGCGGCGCCGGTCGCGGGCGACGAGCGGATCAGCGCCGGGACGCTGCCGGCCGGCCGCTACGCGGTGCTGGTCCACGTCGGGCCGTTCGGCGGGCTGCAGGCGAGCCACGCCGAGCTGGAGCGGTGGACGGGCGAGAACGGGCTGAGGCTCGACCGCCGCGACGATCGTGACGGGCTCGCCTGGGGCGCGATGGTCGAGCAGTACCTGACCGATCCCCGCAGCGAGCCCGACGTCCAGCGGTGGCGGACGGAGATCGCCTACCGGCTGGCCGACGGGGACTGAGCGGCCGCCCGCGCGGGCCGGGCACCGGGCCCGGCCCGCGGGGGACGACGGCTCAGGCGGGCGGGACGCCGCCGGCCGGCGACGGCGCGCCGTACCACGCGCGCCGCCAGCGGTTGAGCTGCGCGATCTCGGCCCGCTGGGCGTCGACGATCGCCCGCGAGATCCGCCGCAGCCGCGGGTCGCGGCCGCCGGCCAGCTGGGCGCGGGCCATCCGGATCGCTCCCTGGTGGTGGGGGATCATCAGGTCGATGAACGCGCGGTCGACCGGATCGGCCGTGTCGAGCGCGTCCATCGCCATCGACATCCCCAGCTCGTCCATGGTCAGGCCGAGCGCGCGGGCGTCCTGCGCCATCGTCTCCATGCCGGCGGCGCCGCCGCCGTGCTGGCCGTGGCCGCCGCCCGCGGCGCCGGCGGCGGGGATCGTCAGGTCGAGGTCGACGGCGATCCGCCGCAGCTGGGCGATCTCGCCCTCCTGGGCGCGGATGATCGCGTCGGCCAGCTCGTCGACCTGCGGCCGGCGGCTGCGCTCGCGCGCGGTCCGGGCCATCGCCACGGCCATCTCGTGGTGGGGGACCATCTGGCGGACGAACGCGCGGTCGACGGCCAGCGCGCGGGCGTCGGCGGCCGGCGGCGCGGGGGCCGTCGTCGCCGCCGGCGCGCCGCCGTGGCCGTCGTGACCGCCGCCGCCGTCGTCGGACGAGCCGCAGCCGCTGACCAGCAGGCTGCCGCCGAGGGCCAGCGCGACGAGCGCGGCCGTGCGCGGGGTGGGGAACTGCGTCATCGGTGCTCCTTGGTGATTTCGTGGTTCGCGGATCGGTCGCGCCCCGATGGGCGCGCCGCCGCTCACCGTCGAATCACGGCCAGCCGCAGGAAGCGGGGCTCCGGCGGTGGTCCCGCACGGGCGCGGGGAGGCGGCGGAGCCGGGAGCGGGGTGGCGACCAGCGGGCCGATCCAGCGCGACCACGGCCAGCGCCGGCGGCGGGCCGCGCGGTGGAGCGCGGCGGCGACGATCGTCAGCGCCGCACCGACCTGGAGCACGGCCAGGCAGGTCATCGCCATCTGGTGGCCGTGGCCGTCGCCGGCCATCGGCATCCCGTGGTGGACGGCGACGGCGCCGCCGAGCCCGAGCACGACCAGCACCAGCGCGAGCAGCCGCCGTCCGCGCCGCAGGCGGCGGCGGATCGAGAGCGGGCTCATCGCGGGGCGGGACCGCGCGGTCACGTCCCCCACGGTGGCAGGCCAAGCGGCGGCGTGCCACGCGGCCGCAAGATGAGTCGATGGCGAAGATGAGTTTTGCCATGCCATAATCTATCTCGTGGTCGATCTCACGAGACGGACGCTGCTGGCCGGGTCGGTGCCGGTGGTCGGCGCCGGGGCGGCGCTGCTCCACAGCCAGGTGCCGCACGCGCACCCATGGGAGACCGAGGCCGCCGCGGCCAGCGAGGGGGCGCACGGCGGCCACGGCAGCAACGCCGCCACCGGCACCCACGGCGGCCACGCCAACTTCCGCGACGGCGCCGAGGTCGACCACCGCGGCAACGGCTTCGACCCCCACCAGCTGGTCCGCGACTTCGACTGGGGGACCACCCGCCGGCTGCCGAACGGCCGCACCCTCCGCGAGTGGACGCTGATCGCCGGCGAGCAGGAGATCGAGGTCGCGCCGGGGGTCCGCTTCGCCGCCTGGAGCTACAACGGGCGGGTGCCGGGCCCGACGCTGCGCTGCCGCGAGGGCGACCGGCTGCGGATCCGGTTCGTCAACGGCTCCCGCCACCCGCACACGATCCACTTCCACGGGATCCACCCGGCGGAGATGGACGGCGTCGCCGGGGTCGGGGCCGGCGAGATCGCGCCCGGCGGCCGCACCGTCTACGAGTTCGACGCGCTGCCGGTCGGGCTCCACCTGTACCACTGCCACGTCCGGCCGCTGGCCGAGCACATCGCCAAGGGCCTCTACGGCACGTTCGTCGTCGATCCGCGCGACGGCCGCGAGCCGGCCGACGAGCTGGTGATGGTGATGAACGGCTTCGACACCAACTTCGACCGCGCCAACGAGCTCTACGCGGCCAACACCGTGCCCTTCGCCTACATGAACCGGCCGATCCGGGTCCGCCGCGGCGAGCTGGTGCGGCTGTACCTGGTCAACGTGCTCGAGTACGACCTGATCAACAGCTTCCACCTGCACGGGAACCTGTTCGAGTACTTCCCGACCGGCACCGGCCGGCGGGCGGCCGAGCTGACCGACACGGTGATGCTCTGCCAGGGCCAGCGGGGGATCGCCGAGTGGCGGTTCCCGTACGCCGGCAAGTTCATGTTCCACGCCCACCAGTCGGAGTTCACCGAGCTCGGCTGGCAGGGCTTCTTCGAGGTCGTCTGATGGCGAGCGAGACGCCCCGCAGCCGCACCGCCGGCCTGCCCTCGTGGCTGCTCGGGCTGGTGCCGCTGCTGCTGATCGCGGTCGCGATCGGCGGCTTCGTGGCCCTCGACGGGCCCGGGCTCGGCGACCGGGTCGGCCCACCGGTCGAGGAGCTGTCGGTCGAGCGGACGGTGCTGAAGCCGGGCCTGATCGAGCTGACCGTCCGCAACGACGGGCCGGACGCGGTCCGGATCGCCCAGGCCCAGGTCAACGACGCCTTCGTCCAGTTCGCGGGCGCCGAGCAGCCGATCGGCCGGCTCGGGCTGGCGACGCTGCGGCTGCGCCAGCCGTGGGTCGAGGGCGAGGCCTACGAGGTCGCGCTGCTGACGTCGACCGGCGGCACCTTCGCGCACGAGATCCCGGTCGCCGTCGCGACGCCGACCGACGGCGCCTCGTTCCTGGGCCTGATGGCGCTGCTCGGCGTCTACGTCGGGGTGATCCCGGTCGCGCTCGGGATGCTGTGGCTGCCGTGGCTGCGGCGGGTCCCGCCGCGCTGGCTGCGGGGGCTGATGGCGCTGACCGTCGGCCTGCTCGCGTTCCTGGCGATCGACGCGACGCTCGAGGGCTTCGAGCTGGCGGCCGCGGGCTCGCCGGCGTTCGGCGGCCAGGGGCTGGTGCTGATCGGCGCGCTGGTCTCGTTCCTGCTGCTGACGGGGATCTCCGAGCACCTGCGGGCGCGCGGCCGGCGAGCGCGGGCGGCCGGCGCCTCGGGCAGCACGCTGGCGCTGCTGGTGGCGGTCGGGATCGGGCTCCACAACCTCGGCGAGGGGGTGGCGATCGGCTCGGCCTACGCGGCCGGATCGCTGGCGCTGGGGGCGTTCCTGGTGGTCGGCTTCGCGCTCCACAACACCACCGAGGGACTGGCGATCGTCGCCCCGCTGGCCGACCGCCGGCCGGGCCTGGCGCGGTTGGCCGCGCTGGGGGCGGTGGCCGGCGCGCCGGCGGTGCTCGGGGCGTGGATCGGGGCGGCGGCCTTCAACGCCAGCCTGGCCGCGTTCCTCTTCGGCTTCGGGGCCGGGGCGATCGTCCAGGTGATCGTGCAGCTGGCGCCGGCGCTGCGCGACGACGAGGGGCGGACGCTGCACCCGGGGGCGGTCGCCGGGCTGCTGACCGGCGTCGGGGTGATGTTCGCCACCGGGCTGCTGATCAGCGTCTGACCGGCGGCGCGGCCGCGGGCTACTCGGGCAGGTCGAGGACCGACGGCGGGCCGTGCTGGGTGACGGCCAGGCCGTCGCCGGCCGGCTCGCGCGGGCGGATCGAGAGGAAGTCCGGCGGCAGCCCGTTCAGCCGCCGGTGGAAGGCGCGGCCGACCCGGTGGGCGTGGGCCTTGGCCTGCTCGGCCCGCTCGCCGGCGAACAGCTCGTCGACGGTCGTCGTCCAGAGCGCCAGCCAGCGGTCGAAGTGGCCGGCCCGCAGCTCGACCTTCGCGTGCAGCGTGGCGTGGGGGTGGAAGGCGCCGCCGCCGTAGCTCTGGGCGCCGAGCAGGATCGTCTCCCAGAACGAGGTGATCCGGGGGACGTGCGACTCCAGGTCCAGGTGCGCGACGTCGGTGAAGATCCAGCCGATGAACGGGTCGGCCAGCGCGCGGCCGTAGAAGGCCCGCACCAGCCGCTCGCAGTCGGCCCGGTCCTCGATGTCGCGGCGCTCGTCGCTGGGCTCGGTCACGTCACCAACTATGGCGAACCGCTCCGCGCCGCCCGTCGCGACCGTACGATGGCGGCCATGGCCGGGTCCGGATCCAGCGCTCCCGCGGTCGAGCTGTCGGTCGGCGAGCGGACGCTGCGCGTGTCGAGCCCCGACCGGGTCTACTTCCCGGCGATCGGGGCCACCAAGCTCGACCTGGTCGAGTACTACCTGAGCGTCGGCGACGGGATCGTGCGGGCGCTGCGCGAGCGGCCCTGCATGCTGCACCGGTTCCCGAAGGGGCTCGACGGCAAGAAGGTCCACCAGAAGCGGGTGCCGTCGGGCGCGCCGCCGTGGCTGGAGACCGTCCGCCTGCACTTCCCGCGCTACGACCGCTACGCCGACGAGCTGTGCGTGACCGAGCTGGCCAGCGTCGCTTGGGCGGTCCAGATGTCGACGGTCGAGTTCCACCCCTGGAACTCGCGGCGGGCCGACACCGAGCGGCCCGACGAGTGGCGGATCGACCTCGACCCGGGGCCGCAGTGCGACTTCGCGACGGTCCGCCGGGTGGCGCACGTGGTCGAGGAGCTGCTGGACGAGCTGGGGGCGGTCGGCTGGCCGAAGACCTCGGGCGGCAACGGGCTCCACGTCTACGTGCGGATCGCGCCGTCGTGGGGCTTCGCCGACGTCCGGCGGGCGGCGCTGGCCTTCGCCCGCGAGGTCGAGCGACGGGCGCCGGACGACGTCACCACCACCTGGTGGCGCAAGGACCGCGATCCGGCGAAGCTGTTCCTCGACTACAACCAGAACGCCCGCGACCACACGATCGCCTCGGCGTACTCGGTGCGAGGGGTGCCCGAGGCGACCGTCTCGACCCCGATCCGCTGGGACGAGGTCGACGACGTCGAGCCGCGGGAGCTGACGATCGCCACCGTGCCCGAGCGGTTCGCGCGGCTGGGCGACCTGCACGCCGGGATCGACGAGGCGGTCTGGTCGATCGAGCCGCTGCTGGAGTGGGCGGCGCGGGACGAGCGCGAGGGCGCCGCCGACCCCGGCCAGGACGACGACTGACGGTTTCCCAGCCAACTCCCAGCCGCCGGCCCTATCGTCGCCGCGATGGACGACGAGATCCGGCGCAGCCGGTTGCAGGTGACGCGGCGACGGGCGCTCTCGCTCGGGACGGTCGGGCTCGGCGGACTGCTGGCGGCCTGCGGCTCGGACGGCGGCGCCGGCGGCGGGGCCGACGCGGCGTCGACCGCCGCCACCACGGTCGAGACCACCACCGGCACCACCGCGACGGTCCAGCCGCGGACGACGGCCGCCGCGGGGGTCGCGGCGCTGCTCGACCGGGCGCCGACCTGCACGCTGATGCCGGAGCAGACCCAGGGGCCGTACTGGTTCGACGTCGACGCGATCCGCAGCGACGTGCGCGAGGACCGGCCGGGGACGCGGCTGGACCTGGCGCTGCGGGTCCACGACCTCTCGGCCTGCCGCAGCGGCGGCGAGGCGGCGCCGATCCGCGACGCGGTGGTCGAGATCTGGCACTGCGACGCCGGCGGCCGCTACTCCGGCTACGAGTCCGGCTCGTCGGGGGCCAACGGCGGCAACCCGCCCGCCAGCGCCTCGCCGCCGGCCGGGGGCGAGGGCGACGGCGGCTCGACCGGCGGTCCGGCCCGCGGCTCCTACGCCCGCGGCGACCAGCAGGCGGCGACCACCGACGACGGCAGCTACCTGCGCGGCGCCCAGGCCACCGGCGGCGACGGGATCGCTCAGTTCACCACGATCTACCCCGGCTGGTACACGGGCCGCACGGTCCACATCCACCTGAAGGTCCACCTCGGCCGGCGGACGCTGCTGACCTCGCAGCTCTACTTCGACGAGCAGGTCAACCGCGCCGTCCTCGGCCGCGCGCCCTACGACTGGCGCGGTGGGCGCGACACGACCAACGCCGACGACGGGATCTTCGACCGCAGCGCGATGCTTGCCGTCCACCGCCGCGGGGCGGGCTACCTGGGCGTGATCAACCTCGGCGTGAACGCGTAGCGCCCCCGCCCGCCGGCCCGCTGCGACGTTCCGGTCGCTCAGCGACCGGAAGGTGCGGGTGGACGGGGGCGCTCGGCGCGGATCGTGGTCCAGGAGTGCCAGGTGATCCGCAGGATCGCCAGCGAGGTGAGCAGGCCGATCAGCGGGTCGGCGATCGGCGCGCCGAGCGCGAGAGCGAGCGCGCTGGCCACCACCGAGAGGCTGACCCAGCCGTCGGCGCGGGCGTGGTGACCGTCGGCGACCAGCGCCGCGCTGCCCAGCCGGCGACCGGCCCGCAGCCGCACCTGGGCGGCCAGCTCGTTGCCCAGGAAGCCGATCGCGCCGGCGAGGGCGAGGGCCGTCAGGTGACTGACCTCGCGCGGGTCGATCAGCCGGTGGATCGCCTCGCCGCCGGCCACCAGGGCGCTGATCAGGATCGCCGCCACCACCAGGTAGCCGGCGCGGACCTCGGCCGTCCGCGACCGCAGCAGGAACGCGACCCCGAGCGGGATCGCCGTCAGCGCGTCGCCGGCGTTGTGGATCAGGTCGGCCAGCAGCGCCAGGCTGTCGGTGACCGCGAACAGCGTCACCTGGACCGCGGCCGTCGCCAGCAGCACGGCGAGGCTGATCGCCACCGCCCGCAGCCCCGCCCGCGAGCGGGTGATCGAGCGGTCGACCAGGCCGTGGCTGTGGCCGTGGGCCGGGTGGCCGTGGTCGTGGTCGTGGTCGTGGGCGGCGGGGCCGTGGTGGTGGTGGCCCGGGCCGCAGGTGGCGGTGTGGCTCATGCCGGCGGCTCCGGGCCTTCGGACGCCCCCTCGATCCGGTCGTGCTCGCCGTGGTGGCGGACGGCGGCCAGCAGGTCGGCCATGTGGTGGTCACGCAGGCGGTAGTGGGCGTGGCGCCCGTCGCGGCGGACCGCCACCGCGCCCAGCTGCCGCAGCACCCGCAGCTGCTGCGAGGCGACCGTCGCCGAGACCGCCGCGCGGACGGCCAGCTCGTCGACCGTTCGCTCGCCGTCGACCAGCGCGTAGAGCAGCCGCACCCGGCTGGGGGCGGTGAAGGCGGACATCGCCTCGGCGATCCGCTCGCTCTCCTCGGGATCGAGCGGGTCGCCGACCGGCACGTGGGCGGAGGGATGCGGCACGCCGTCGACGCTAGCACGTATGCGCATCTGTGCAGATGTAGTGGCGGCGGCGGGGGCGGAGCAAACGTCACATGCCTCGACCGCGCTCGGCGCCGTGCGACGTTCACCCCCGCCGGCGACGGCGAACGTCGCACGGCGCCGCGGCGGCGGCCGGCGTGTGACGTTCGCCCCCTTGCCGAATCGGCAATAACGCTTGCCACTCGGAGCGCTGGTCCGCCACCGTCCTCCTCATGCACGAGACGGACTACGACGTGGTGGTGGTCGGCGGCGGGGCGGCCGGGCTGAGCGGGGCGCTGATCCTCGGCCGGGCGCGGCGCTCGGTGCTCGTCCTCGACGCCGGCGATCCCCGCAACGCGCCGGCCGCCGGCGTCCACGGGCTGCTGGGCCGGGACGGGATCGCGCCGGCCGCGCTGCTCGACGCCGCCCGCGCCGACCTGGCGCCCTACGGGGTCCGGGTCGAGCGGGCCCGGGCGACCGCCGCCGGCCGCGACGGCGAGGCGCTGGCGGTCACGCTCGAGGACGGGCGCCGGATCCGCGCCCGCCGGCTGCTCGTCGCCACCGGTCTCCGCGACGAGCTGCCGGACCTGCCGGGGCTGGCCGAGCGCTGGGGCCGCGACGTCCTCCACTGCCCCTACTGCCACGGCTGGGAGGTGCGCGACCAGCCGCTCGCCGTGCTCGGCTCGGCTCCCTGGAGCGCCCGCAAGGCGCTGCTCGTCCGCCAGTGGACCGACGACCTGACCTACCTGGTCCACACGGCCCCCGACCCGACCGACGAGGAGGCCGAGCAGCTGGCCGCGCGCGGCGTCCGGGTCGTGGCCGGCCCGGTGGCCGCGATCGAGGTCGCCGACGACCGCCTGAGCGGCGTGCTGCTGGCCGACGGCAACGTGGTGCCGCTGCGGGCGCTGGTGGTGGCGCCGCGGATGGTCGCCCGGGCCGGGCTGCTGGACGGCCTCGGCCTGCGCCCGGTCGCCGACCCGCACGGGATCGGCGAGCGGATCGAGGCCGACCCGAGCGGCCGCACCGCCGCGGCCGGCGTCTGGGTGGCGGGCAACGTCCACGACCCGATGGCGCAGGTGGTCAGCGCCGCCGACCAGGGCGTCCGCGCCGCCGCCGCGATCAACCAGGACCTGGTCGACGAGGACGTGCGGCGGGCGCTCGCCGCGGGTACCGTGGCGGCGTGAGCACCAGCGGGGACGAGGCGGTCGCCGAGCGCGTCCGGCGGCGGCTGCGGGAGCTGCGGCTGGAGCGCGGCCTGACCCTGGAGGCGGTCGCCGGCCGCGCCGCGATCGACGTCTCGACCCTCAGCCGGCTGGAGGCGGGCAAGCGGCGGCTGGCGCTCGACCACCTGCCGGGACTGGCGGCGGCGCTCGGCGTCTCGATCGACGAGCTGCTGCGGGCGCCCGAGCGCCACGACCCGCGGGTCCGCGGCCGCGCCCACCGCCACGACGGCCTGACCCGCTGGCCGCTGACCCGCCAGGGCCCGGCCGGCGGCGGGCTGCACGCGTTCAAGATCCGGATCGACGCCGACCGCCGCCACCCGCCCGACCCGCTGCCGGTCCACGAGGGCCACGAGTGGATGTACGTCCTGACCGGCCGGATGCGGCTGCTGCTGGGGGAGGACGACCTGACGATCGACCCGGGGGAGGCGGTCGAGTTCAGCACCTGGACGCCGCACTGGTTCGGCGCGATCGAGGAGCCGGTCGAGCTGATCGCGATCTTCGGCGTCCACGGCGAGCGGGTCCACCTCCGTGCCTGAGCCGCCCGCCCTCGGCACGATCCGCGACGCGACCGCCGCCGACGCCGCGGCCTGCGCGGCGATCTACGCGCCCTACGTCCGCGAGACGGTCGTCAGCTTCGAGCAGGATCCGCCCTCGGCCGCGGCGATGGCGGAGCGGATCGCCGCCGCCCAGGCCCGCCACGCCTGGCTGGTGCTGACCGACGACCGCGCCGGCGGGCGGGTGGTCGGCTACGCCTACGGCGGTCCCTTCGCCGGCCGCCCGGCCTACCGCTGGGCCTGCGAGGTCAGCGTCTACCTGGACCGCGAGCACCGCGGCCGCGGCGGCGGCCGGGCGCTCTACGCGGCGCTGCTGGAGCGGCTGGCCGCGCGCGGCCTCCGCCAGGCGCTGGCCGGGATGACGCTGCCGAACGACGCCAGCGCCGGGCTTCACCGGGCGCTCGGCTTCGCGCCCGCCGGGGTCTACCGCCGGGTCGGCTGGAAGCACGGCGCCTGGCACGACGTGGCCTGGGTCCAGCGGTCGCTCGGCGACGGCGACGATCCGCCGGCCGAGCCGCGCTGAGCGGCGGGCGGCCGGTGGCGTAGGGTGGCGGCCGTGCGCGGGCTGACGGCGAGGATCGAGCGGCTGCCGCTGCGGCTGCGCGTGACCCTCGCCTTCGTGCTCGCGATGGCGCTGCTGCTGGGGCTGGTCGGGCTGCTGCTCTACCTGCGGCTCGGCAGCACGCTGCGGGAGAACATCGACGACGGCCTCCGGACCCGGCTGGAGGACGTCGCCGCGCTGGCCCGCGACGCTCCCGAGGACCGCGACCGCGGGCTGCTGGAGCGCGAGGCGCTGGCCCAGCTGCTGCGGCCGGACGGCAGGATCGTCGCCGCCTCGTCGGGCGCCCGCGGCGGGCCGCTGCTGACCCCGGCGCGGCTGGCCGAGGCCCGCACGCGGACGGTCCGGGTCGACCGTCCGCGCCCGACCCCCGCCGACCCCGACGGCGCCGACCGGCTGCTGGCGGCGCCGCGGTCGGTCGGCGGGCGGCCGGGGATCGTCGTCGTCGGGGCCTCGCTCGACCCGGTCGAGGAGGCCCAGCACGAGCTCGGCGCGCTGCTGCTGGTGGTCGGCCCGATCGCGCTGCTGCTGGCCTCGCTGGCCGGCTACGGCGCGGCCTCGGCGGCGCTGCGCCCGATCGACCGGATCCGGCGGCGGGCCGACGCGATCCACGTCGACGACCTGGCCCCGCGGCTGCCCGAGCCGGCGGCCGACGACGAGGTCGCGCGGCTGGCGCGGACGCTCAACGCGATGCTCGACCGGATCGAGGAGGGCTTCCGTCGCGAGCGGACCTTCGTCGACGACGCCAGCCACGAGCTGCGGTCGCCGCTGGCGCTGATCAAGGCCGAGCTGGAGCTGGCGCTGCGGCCGGGGGCGGGCGACGACGAGCGGCGGGCGGCGCTGGTCTCGGTCGCCGAGGAGAACGAGCGGCTGGTGCGGCTGGCCGAGGACCTGCTGGTGCTGGCCCGCAGCGCCGCCGGCGGCCGCGGACCGGAGAAGCGGCCGCTGACCGTCGCCGAGCTGGTGGGGGCCGCGCGGGCCGACCCCGGGCTGGTCGTGGCGATCGACGACGAGGCCCGCGAGGCCGAGCTGCTGGGCGACGCGCCGGCGCTGGCGCGGGCGCTCTCCAACCTGCTCGACAACGCCCACGCGGCCGGCGCGGGGCGGGTCCGGATCGGCGTCCGCGACGTCGGCGGCGACCGCGAGCTGCACGTGGTCGACGACGGACCCGGCTTCCCGCCCGGCTTCGCCGCTCGCGCCTTCGACCGCTTCTCGCGCGCCGACGCGGCCCGCGGGCGCGGCGGCACCGGGCTCGGGCTGGCGATCGTGCGGGCGATCGCCCGCGCCCACGGCGGCGAGGCGTTCGCCGGCGACGGCCCGGACGGCGGCGCCGACGTCGGCCTGCGGCTGCCGCGCCGCTGATCGGTTCTCATCGACCGCTCAGGATCGGGGAGGATCCTCTTCGCCATGCGCGTGCTGGTCGTCGAGGACGACGCCAAGATGAGTGGCCTCCTGCGCCGGGGCCTGAGCGCCGACGGGCTCGCCGTCGACGTCGCCGACCGCGGCGAGGACGCGCTCTGGATGGCGGCGGCGACCGCCTACGACGCGATCGTGCTCGACGTGATGCTGCCCGGGCAGGACGGCTTCGCGGTCTGCCGGCGGCTGCGCGAGCAGGGGATCTCGTCGCCGGTGCTGATGCTGACCGCCCGCGACGGGGTCGAGGATCGCGTGCGCGGGCTCGACACCGGCGCCGACGACTACCTGGTCAAGCCGTTCTCGTTCGTCGAGCTGGGCGCGCGGCTGCGGGCGCTGGTCCGGCGCGGCCCCCACATGCGCCCGGCGGTGACGACGGTCGGCGGGCTGCGGCTCGACCCGGCGGCGCGGCAGGTCTGGCGCGACGACGTCGAGATCCGGCTCTCGCCGCGCGAGTTCGCGCTGCTTGAGACCTTCATGCGCCGGCCCGGCGAGGTGCTCGACCGCTACACGCTGCTCGAGCACGCCTGGGACGACGCCTACGAGAACCGCTCGAACATCGTCGAGGTCTACGTCCGCTACCTGCGCGAGAAGGTCGACCGGCCGTTCGACGTGACCTCGATCGAGACGGTCCGCGGGGTCGGCTACCGGCTGCGGCCGGACGGCGGGACGACCGGCGCCTGAGCGGCCGTCCTCAGCGTCGTCTCATCCGGCTTCGTCACGGTCGCGGGCATGAGCACCACGACGACCGCGTCCGCGCCGACCACGGCCCGGCGGATGCTGAACAAGGTCCCCGAGGTGACCCTCTGGTTCTGGGTCATCAAGATCATGTGCACGACCGTCGGCGAGACCGCCGCCGACTACCTCAACGTCAACCTGGGCTTCGGCCTGACCCGCACCACCTACGTCGCCGGCGCGCTGCTGCTGGCGCTGCTGGCGGTCCAGCTGCGGCTGCGGCGCTACGTGCCGGCCGTCTACTGGGCGGTGGTGGTGGTGATCAGCGTCTTCGGCACCCTGATCACCGACAACATGAGCGACCGCTACGCGGTCCCGCTGACGACCAGCACGATCGGCTTCTCGATCCTGCTCGCCGTCGTCTTCGCCGCCTGGTGGCGGGTCGAGCGGACGCTCTCGATCCACGCGATCACCACCCGCCGTCGCGAGCTCTTCTACTGGCTGGCGATCCTCTTCACCTTCGCGCTCGGGACCGCCGCCGGCGACCTGGTGGCGGAGCAGGCGAACCTCGGCTACGCGACCTCGATCGGCCTCTTCGGCGGCGCGATCGGGCTGGTGGCGATCGGCCACTGGGCGCTGCGGCTGAACCCGGTCCTGACCTTCTGGCTGGCCTACATCCTGACCCGGCCGCTGGGGGCCTCGATCGGCGACGAGATGTCGCAGAACAGCCACCGCTACGGCGGGCTCGGGCTCGGGACGACCGGCACCAGCTACCTGTTCCTGGGCGCGATCCTGGCGCTGGTGGTCTACCTGACGATCTCGCGCCGCGACGTGATCCGGACCCCCGAGGTCGAGCCGGGCTGAGGACCGCCGCTCAGCCTCCGCCGCCGGCGAGCGCCCGCCGGCGGCGGAGAGCGAGGGCGACGAGCGCCGCCAGCAGCACGCCGCTGCCGACCAGCAGCGGCAGCGGCGGGCCGCCATCGCGGCGGCCGGCGATCGCCAGCGTGCCGCTCCCGCCCGGCGCCCGCACGTCGGTCTGCACCGCGTAGCGCGAGACGTCGGACGCGTCGGGGACGGGGACGACGACCTCGTAGCCGTTGCCGATCCGCGCGGCCGCGCGGCGCAGGCGGCGGCCGTCGACGGTGACGGCGATCGTCACCCGCGCGTCCTCGACCGGGCGGCCGCTGGCCTGCTCCTGGACGTAGGCGGTGTAGTCGATCGCCGCCCCGCCGTGGTCGGCGCGGGCCGCGGTCGCCATCAGCTGGACCCGGTAGGGCCCGGCCTGGGCCGAGCCGAGCAGGGTGCCGCCGTGGCCGGCCGCCAGCGCCGGGGCGAGCAGCGTCGCCGCGACCACCGCCAGCGTGGCCGCGGCCGTGGCCGCGCCGGACCGCCGGACCCTCACGCCGACCACCCCGGAAGGCCCGGGCAGACCCGCCGCGCCCGCGGCGGCAGCAGCAGGTTGGTCCGCGCCTCGACGGTCATCCACTCGTTGATCCCGTTGTTGACCTGGACCCCGACCGCCGGGTGGGCGCCGACGGCCACGCGGGCGTCCATCGCCTGGCGGGTGACGACGAAGTCCTCGATCGAGCGCGCGAGGGCGACGAAGTGGACGCGCGCCGCGCCGCCGTCGGCGCTGTCGAAGTCGCGGCGGATGATCCGCGGGCGGCCGTCGCGGCGGGCCCCGGCGGCGGCCTCGGCGTGGCCGACCACCGCGTGCCGCCGCGCGACCCGCGCCACGTCGACCGGCCGCAGCTCGGGCCCGCGCGGATCGCGCCGCAGGTCGGCGGCGGTGGTGGTGGCGGTGAACATCCGCCGCGCGCGGCCGTCGGCGTCGACGCTGCGGTACCAGCTGTCGAGCGCCAGCGCGATCGTGCTCAGGTGCATCGTCGTCCCGCCGGCCCAGGGACCGTCGGCGATCGTGACGTCCTCCTCGCGCGCCTGGTTGCGGCGGAAGCCCGACTGGAAGCCCATGTAGAGCGGCGTCCGCGGCGGCAGCGGCCGGTCGGGCGGCAGGCCGACCGTGCCCCGGCGGTGGCGCTCGGGCAGGCCGGCGCCGACGAAGCCGGTCCGGCGGTCGCTCAGCCGCAGCAGCCCGCGGAGGTCGGTCGCCCCGCCGGCCCCGGCCAGCGCGCCGCCGCCGAGCAGCGCCCGCTCGACCGCGTCCAGCACCGCCACCCGGTCGCTGGCCAGGTGCAGCACGCAGACCGGGTCGTCGAGCCGCGGGACCTCGGCGTCGTTGAGCGCGGCCGGCCGCGGGATCGGCGCCGCGATCCCAATCCGGCGGAACCACGCGTGGCCCCAGCCGACCGTCAGCAGCAGCCCGTCGGGGCTGGCGGGCAGCGCCCGCTCGACCCGCCGCAGCGCGGCCTCGGCGGTCGCGGCGCGGGCCGCGGTCGGGTCGGCGGCCAGCCGGCAGAGCAGCAACCGCTGGTGGCGCGGCGGCAGCGGCTCGTCGCGCTCGTCGCGGCGCAGGACCGCGTCCCAGGCGTGCTGGCGCGGGTCGCGGTCGGGGGCGGGCGGCAGCGGCGCGGCGCCGGCGTCGGTCGGCGTCGCCCCGCGGCCGACCAGCAGCCCGGCCGCGCCGGCCCCGGCCGCGAGGGCGGCGGAGCCGGCGACGGCGCGGCGGCGGGTGATCCTCACCGGGCGTCCCAGGTGAACGGGACGTCGAGCCGGACCGGCTTGCGGTAGCGGTCGGCGACCTCCGGGTGGCGGCCGATCTGGGGCGGGCCGACGACGATCGAGGCCCGGTAGCGGCCGCTGCGGGCCAGCCGCATGTTGTCGCCGTAGTGGAGCCCGACGCCCATCCCGACCATCGGGTAGAGCGGGCCGTTGTGGACGGCCACGCCGCCGGGGCCGGTGATCTGGGCGGTGACGGCGGCGTCGGGCAGCCGGTCGCGGCTGTCGGCGTCGGAGACGAGCACCATCACGTGGGCGTTGTCGCCGGGCGCGGGCGGGTGCTTGCGCATCCGGCCGCCCTCGGAGACGGTGAAGGTGACCGCCTCGCGCATCGCGGCGACCTCGACCCGGAGGTCGTCGCGCTGGGCGCTGCCGAGGCGGACCGACGACATCTGGCCGTCGCCGTGGCCGCCGTGGCCGCCGCCGGTGGTGGTCGGGTGGGCGGCGGTGGTGCCGGAGCCGCGGACGGCGGGCTCGTCGCCGCCGCAGCCGCCGACGGCGGTGGCCAGCGCGGCGGCGGCGCCGGTGGCGAGGAGCGAACGGGTGAAGGGGGTCATGGCAGTGGTCCTCGTGGGGTGCGCGGGTGGTGCGCGGGTGCGTGGGGCCGCCGCCGCGGGCGGGGCCGGCGGCGGGGCCGCGGGCGCGCCGGGGCGCCCGGGACGGTCGATCCGCGGCGCGGGCCCGCGGTGCGGTGGCCGTCGGCGGTCGGGACCGCCACGGCGGGCGCACCCGCGGCGCGGGCACGGATCGGGAACGGGGTCGCGGACCGGCGGGGCCGGGCGCGACGGCTAGGCGAGGGCGAGGACCGCCGGTGGCGGTCGGACCGCGAGCGCGGCGGCGATCAGGCGGCCGCCGCGGGGGAGGACGACGCGATGGCGGACGACCGGCGCGGCCAGTCGCCGCTGGGGACGGCGGCGGCGCGCGCGGTGGGCGCGCGCCCAGCGGGCCAGCCGCTGCTCGCCGACGTAGCGGCCGCTGGCCAGCAGCGCGAACGCCACCAGCGCCGGCGCCAGCATCAGCAGCACGTGCCCGGCGCCCGGTTCGAGCGCGGTGACGGCGACGGCCAGCAGCCCGGCGAGGGCGAGGCCGCGAGCGATCGCTGGTCGCTTCGGCATCGGCGACGGCCAACCCTAGCGGGCCGGCGGGCGGACGCCGTCCTCGGTCGCGGCCGCCGCCGGCGACGGCGGCCGCGACCGGCTCAGAAGCGGCGCAGGCGGTTGGCCGTGAGGGTGAAGCCGTGGCCGCTGCGGTTGCGGAAGCTGAAGCCGCCGTCGCGCAGGTGGTAGGCGCGGATCCGGCCGAGCTGGGCGCTGTCGCCGCGGGCCAGGTCCTTGGCGCCGCCGACGCCGTCGATCACGTCGCGGCGCGAGCGGCCGCGGTCGCCGAGGCCGACCGAGAGCAGGCCGCGCTCGCCGACGCAGCCGCGCAGGGTCCAGCTCTGGCAGCGGGTGCCGCTCCACAGCTGGCGGTAGACGTTCGGGCCGGCGCAGGTGACGGTGCCTTCGCCGTCGTCCTGGACGCCGACGATGCAGGCGACCCGGCCGTCGGTCACGTAGGTGCCCTCGCCGGGGGCGAACGGGACGTCGGCCGCCGAGGCCGCGGCGGGCAGCAGCAGCGCGCCGGTGGCGGCGAGGGGCAGGAGAGCGGTGGGGGGAACACGCATGGCGACGGTTCTACAACGTTTTGGCCGCCGTCGCGCCGTGCCGCGGACGCCGTCGACGGGGCCTTGGCGCGGCGCCGCTCAGCCGCGCTCGCGCTCGACCGCGAAGAGCTGCAGGTAGGTCCGGTGGAAGGCGATCCCGGCGTCCAGCGAGTTGCGCATCGCGACCACCGGCGCCCGCTCCGGGGCGTCGTCGGCGAGCGCGGCCAGCGCCTCGTCGGCGAGGGCGCGGTAGCCCTCCAGCTCGGCGACCTTCGCCTCGTGCCAGCTCCGCCGCTCGGCGAACGCCCGCTCGGGATCGGCCCCGAGGAAGACCTTCAGCAGTCCCTCGTCGTGGACCTGAGGGGGCGTCGTCGACGGCTCGGCGGCCCACGCCTCGAGCGCGGCCCGGCCGCGGTCGGTCAGCTCGTAGCGCTTGCGCCGGCGGCCGCCCTGCTCCTGGTCCTCGTGCAGGTAGCCGGCGCCGGCCAGCCGCGCCGGCTCGGCGTAGAAGGTCGTGTGGGGGACCGGCCAGAAGTTCTCGATCGTCTCCGTCAGCAGCTGCTTGAGGTCGTACGGCGTCGCCCGGCCGAGGTGCCGGACGAGGCCGAGCACGGCGTAGGAGGTCCCGGTCAGGCGTATGTCTTGACGTGTCATGGTACGGCTCGTACAGTTCGGTCCGAACGATTCTACTCGTACCGAGATCGGGAGGGCGAGATGGACGCCAGCAGCATCGCATCGGAGCACGACGTGGTGATCGTCGGGGGCAGCCTCGCCGGCTGCACCGCGGCGACGCTGCTCGGTCGCCAGGGCCTGCGGGTGGCCCTCGTCGAGCGGCAGCCGGACCCCGCGGCGTTCAAGCGCCTCTGCTCCCACTTCATCCAGGCCTCGGCGGTCCCGGCGCTCGAGCGCGGCGGTCTGCTGGAGCCGATCGAGCGGGCCGGCGCGCTGCGGCCTCGGACCCGCGCCTGGACCCGCTGGGGGTGGATCGAGCCGCCGCCCGACTCGTCGCTGCCGGCCGGGGTCAACCTCCGCCGCGAGCGGCTCGACCCGCTGCTGCGCACGATCGCCGCCGAGACCCCGGGTGTGACGCTGCTGACCGGCCTGACCGCCGACCGGCTGGTCGAGCGGGACGGGGCGGTCGCCGGCGTCGAGGCCCGTGAGCGCGGCGGCCGGCGGTACCGGCTGCGGGCGCCGCTGGTGATCGGCGCCGACGGCCGCGGGTCGCGGACGGCCGAGCTGGCCGGGCTGCTGCCGCAGGTCCGGCCCCACGGGCGGTTCGTCTACGGCGCGTACTTCGAGGGACCAGGCCCGGAGACCGCGCCCGACGGCACGATCTGGTTCCTCGACCCGCGCTGGGCGGCGGCCTTCCCGACCGACGACGGCACCACGCTCTACGCCTTCATGGCGCCGCACCGCGAGCTGCCGGCCTTCCGCCGCGACCCCGCCAGCGCGCTGCGGGCGGCGATCGCCGGACTGCCCGACGCGCCGCCGATCGCCGGCGCCCGGATCGTCTCGCCGGTGCTCGGCAAGCTCGACATGCCGAACCTGCGGCGGGGACCGATCGCGCCCGGCCTGGCCCTGATCGGCGACGCGGCGCTGGCCGCCGACCCGCTGATGGGCGTCGGCTGCGGCTGGGCCTTCCAGTCGGCCGAGTGGCTGGCCGACGCGGTCGCCCCGGCGCTGCGCGGCGAGCAGGAGTTGGCCCCGGCCCTCCACCGCTACCGCCGCCGCCACCGCCGCGGGCTGCTGCCGCACGACGCGTTGATTCGCGACCAGTCGAGCGGCCGGCCGCTGAACGCCCCCGAGCGGGCGCTGTTCGCCGCCGCGGCCGGCGATCCGCGGGCGGCGCGGGTCTTCGAACGGGTCGCCAGCCGCTGGTCGAACCCGCAGCGGTCGCTGGTGGCCGCGGTCCCGACGATCGCCGCCGGCCGGATCCGGCGGGCGGCGGAACGGGCCCGGGGTCGGGCGGCGGGCCGGGCGGGGGCGATCGCGTGAGCGCCGTGGTCCCCGTCCCGCTGACCGTCGCCGGGACCGCGGTCCACTGCGCCCAAGCCGGGCCGGCCGACGCTCGCGAGGCGGTGCTCTTCGTCCACGGCAACCCCGGCACGGCCGACGACTGGACGGCGCTGGCCGCGGCGCTCGGCGACCACGGGCGGGCGGTCGCGCTCGACCTGCCCGACTTCGGCCGCACCGACGCGCCGGCCGGCTTCCCGCACACCGTCGAGGCCTACGCCGGGTTCCTCGACGAGGCCCGGCGGGCGCTGGGGATCGACCGCGTCCACCTGGTGCTGCACGACTTCGGCGGGCCGTTCGGGCTGGCCTGGGCGCGCGATCACGTCGCCGACCTGGCCAGCGTCACCCTGATCGACACCGGGATCCTGCCGGGCTACCGCTGGCACGCGCTGGCCCGGGTCTGGCGGACGCCGGTCCTCGGCGAGCTGTTCCAGGCCCTGACCACCCGCCGCGGGTTCCGGGCGGCGATCGGCCGCCGCGAGCCGCGCGGGCTGCCGCCGGCCTTCGTCGAGCGGATGGCGGCCCACTACGACCGGCGGACGAAGCGGGCGGTGCTGCGGCTCTACCGCGCCACCGACGTGCCCGACGTGCCGCCGGAGGAGCTGGCCGCCCTGGCCGCGCTCGACATTCCGGCGCTGGTGCTGTGGGGCGCCGGGGACCGCTACCTGCCGGTGGCCTACGCCGAGCGCCAGCGGGCGGCGTTCCCGTCGGCCGAGGTCCACGTGCTGGCCGACAGCGGCCACTGGCCGCACGGCGACGCGCCGGCGGCGGTCGAGCAGCGGATGGTCGCGTTCCTGGGGCCGCGGCTGAAGTAGTTACCGTGCGGTAACATAGCCTCCATGACGACGCCCACCGCCCCGCCGGAGGCGCCGACCGCGGCGCCGATCCGGCTCCTGACCCCGGCCCTGCACCAGGTCGCCTCGCGGCTGGACCGCTGGCGCTCCGCCTCGCGGCGGCCCTTCGACCGGCCCGAGCGGCTGCGGCCGCACGTCGGCGGGCGCCGCTACGGCTGGACCCACTACGGGGTGATGATCCCCGACCTGCCCGACCCGCACCGGTTCTTCATGGTGATGTCGTTCCTCGGCGCCACCGGCATCCGGGCGTTCGACAACGACCACCTGGTCGACGGCGACGCCCGCGCGCTGGCCACGCTCCACTCGGGGACCGCCGCCGCCACTCCGCACCACTACCGCGGCTACCGGATCGGCCGCGACGTCGAGGCCGCCGCCGACGGCTCGCTGGTGCGCTTCGGCGACGACCTGGAGCTGCGCGGCCGCTACCCGCGGGTCGACCTGCGGGCCCGCTACGCCGACGTCGAGCTCGACCTGCGGCTGGAGGTCAGCGACCGGGTCTCGTGGTTCACCCGCTCGCCCTTCTACGACCACCTGAGCCTGCTGAGCACGTACGAGGGCGAGATCCGCCACCGCGGCGAGCGGCAGGCGGTGGCGGGGCTCTGCACCTACGAGCACGCGGCCTCGTTCGGGCTCCACAGCGTCCGCCGGCGGGCGCCGATCCCGCCCCGCTGGAAGCTGCCGCTGACCCTCTTCACCTACCAGATCGTCAACCTCGACCCGACCACCCAGCTGCTGCTGGTCGACACCCGCACGATCGCCGGCACGCTCCGCCGCGGCGCCTGGATCCGCAGCCTCGACGGCTCCTCGCGGGCCTACGACGACGTCGACTTCACGCCCGCGCCCGACGTCCCGCCGCGGACGCTGACCGATCCGCTCGGGCGGCCGATGGACGTCCCCGAGCGGTTTCGCTGGACGGTCCGCGACGGCGGCCGGACGCTGCTGGAGCTCGACGCCACGCTCGCGACCCCGCTCCACTTCGGCCACGGCCGCGGCTACACCGGCGGCTTCGACGCGCGGGTCCGCTGGCAGGGACGCGAGCTGGAGCGGCCGGGCTACCTGGAGTACGTCGACGTCGGCGCCTGACGGGCTAGGGTGGGCGTTCGCGTGAGCGAACCGAGCGCCCCCCGCCGCCGCCTGCCCCGGGCCGACCGCCGTCGCCAGCTGCTCGACGCGGCGCTGGCCGAGTTCGCCGAGCGCGGCTACGCGGCCGCCTCGATGAACGCGATCGCCGAGCGGGCGGGGATCACGAAGCCGCTGCTCTACCGCCACTTCGACTCCAAGGACGGGCTCTTCGCTGCCTGCCAGCAGGAGGTCGGCGAGGCGCTGGTGACCGCGGTCGAGGGGGCGATGGCCGCCGCCCCGCGCTCGCTCGAGCTGCCGGCGCGAGTGGTCGGGGCGGTGCTGGCCGCGCTCGAGCCGGACCCGCGCCGGTGGGCGATCCTGACCGATCGCACGATCCCGCTCGACGGCCCGGTCGGGGCGGGCGCGCTGCGCTACGTCGGCCGCCTGCGCGAGCTGGCCGGGGAGGGGATCGGCGAGCTGCTCGGCGCCGCCGGGCTGGAGGACGCCGACGACCGCGACGCCGCGACCGCCGCCTGGATCGCGATCGTGACGGCGGCCGTCGAGTGGTGGCTGGTCCACCCGGGGACCAGCGCGGCGGCGATGGAGCAGCGGGTGCTGCGGATCCTGCGCGCGCTGCGGGCGGCGCCGGCCTAGCCGGCCTAGCAGGGCACCAGGATCAGCGAGCCGCCGGTCTGGCCGGAGAGGTCGGCCTGGTAGCGGACGCAGCTGCCGGTCGGCCCGCGGCCGCCGCCCCCGCCGCGACTGGGGCGGCGCAGGTACAGCTGGGCCTCGTCGCGGGCCTTCAGGCGGCCGGCGCTGGCGGTCAGCTTCAGCGGGGTGGCGCTGCGGGCGCGGCGGCTGAGCGAGACCCGGATCCGCGCCGTCCGCCGGCCGCCGGCCGCGACCGACTTGATCGTCGTCGCGCGCGGCGACGCGGTCAGCCCGCGGGCCGCGGCCAGCCGCAGCCGCACGCGGCCGGTGGGGGCGTCGCCGTCGTTGCCGACGGTGACGGTGATCGTCCGCCGCTGGCCGGGGGTCAGGACCTTCGGCACGCCGCGCAGCTTCACGGCCAGGCTCGGCTGGGCGGCGAGGTCGAGCGGGCCGACGGCGTCGAAGACGTTGGCCGGGTTGCCGGCCTCGGTGAGGGTGGCGATCACGCAGTCGTAGCGGCGGCCGGTCAGCTGGCGGCTGGCGATCGCGAACCGCTGGACGGTGCCCTCGTCGCGCTTGTCGGCCTCGCCCTTGGCCGCGGCGGGCGCGCCGGCGGCGTCGTAGCGCAGCCAGCTGGCTCCGAACTCGTCGCTGTAGGACCCGAAGCCGGCGGCCGGGTAGCCGTTGCAGCCGCTGGCGGTGCGCTGGCCGGCGAAGAGGGTCAGGAACGACCGCGTCGGCTCGCTCGGCGCGGCCCGGAAGCGGACGGCCCCGACCAGCTCGCCGCGGCGGCGGTCGTAGGAGAGCCCGATCGCGGTCAGGTCACGGGCCGGGTCGGCGGCGTCGCCGGCCGGGTCGGCCGCGGTGGCGACGTAGCTGGCGTGGGCGGCCGGGACGGCGGTCAGGCCGACGACCGCGGCGACGGCGATGGCGACGACGGGCGTGCGGGGGGACACGGCCGCCAGCGTAGTCCCTGCCCGCCGCTCGCGTGGCGGTTCGCCCCCGCCCACCCGGCTCGCGTGGCGGATGCGCCCCGAACGCCGGGGGTCAACCGCCACGCGAGGATGGTGGGGGTCAGCCGCGGACGCTGATCGTGCGGCGGCCGCTCGCCTCGGCCGTCCGCGCGGTCACCCGCAGCCGCAGGCGGCCGTGGCGGCGGAGCAGGGCGCGGCCGGTCGTGGTCAGGCGCAGCCGCACCCGGGTGGTGGTCGCGGGGGCGATCGTGGCGCGGCCGCGGGCGACCGTCCGCCAGCGTCCGCCGCTCTGGGCCTGGCCGCTGACGGCGACCGTCGCCGGCGCGGCGCCCGGGTTGCGGATCGCCACCCGCACCACGCCGCCGCGGGCCCGCACGGCGCGGCGGCTGACGATCGGGGCCGCCGCCGGCTCCGGCTTCGCGCTCGGGTCGACGGCGACCTGGGCGAAGGCCGGCGCCGCCGGGCCGGGGGTCATCGCGTTGCCGCTGTCGGCGAAGCGGCCCGGCTGGCAGTCGAGGTCGAAGCGGGTCTCGTTCTCCAGCAGCGCGCGGAGGAAGACGCTGCCGGCCGGGGTGACCGCCGCCGCGCCGTCGCCGCCGGGGATCCGGGGCAGGCTGGCCGGCGCGGCCTGGGCCGCCTGCAGCCGCGGACCGGCGCCGGCGGTGACCGTCGTCGCCGGCAGCCGCACGACCGCCTCGAACGGGGTCGCGCTGCGGAACTCGCCGAGCCCGCCGACCGCGATCCGGGTCCGGGCCGCCGCCCGGGCCTCGACCACCGTCGTCGCGCGGGTCGCGCCGGCGGTGGCCAGCGCCGCCCAGGCCCGCACCGGGACCTCGTTGTCGCCGGCCTTCAGCAGCCCGGCGTTGTAGCCGTACTGGGGCATCCAGGCCGGCAGCTCGGCGGTGAACGAGGCCCCGCGCAGGGTCGCCGTCCCGCCGGGGGCGACCGGCGCCGGGGTCCAGTCGCCGCTCCAGCGCAGGTCGAGGTTGCGCCAGAAGCCGTCGAAGCTGTAGCGGCAGGCGCTGGGGACGGTGGTCTCGGCGGCGGCCGCGGCGGGCGCGGCCGACGCCGCCGTCAGCGCCAGCGCCGCCACCAGCCCGGCCGCGACCCGCCGCCCGCGACGGCGATCAGCCACGGCGGAGGCTGACGGTCAGCGTGGTCGCCTTCTGGTACTTGCCCTTCTGGCCGCTGGCCGCCCGCAGCGAGAGCTTCACCTTCACGCTCCGCTTGGCGGCCAGCAGCGCGCGGGCGTCGCGGCCGAGCTTCAGCGTCAGGGTCCGGCTCTTGCGCGCGCCGACCCGGTAGCCGGTCCACGGCACCGCCGTCACCACCCGGCTGCGGCGGCCGACCCGCTGCTTGCCGGCGGTCACGATCCGGATCTGGCCGCTGGCCTCGATCAGTCCGCCGTTGGCGACCTTCACCACCACCCGCCCGCGCTTGGCCGTCAGCTTGGCGGCGGCGGTGGTGACCGGGGGCGAGGGCACGGGCGGGGCGGCGATCCCGGTCGGCGGCGCGTTCTCGTCGGCGTAGGCCAGCTCGAACGGCTGGGCGCGGCCGGCGGTGAAGGCGTCGCCGGCCTGGATGAAGCGGCCCGGCTGGCAGTCGACGTCGAAGAGCGTGCCGTTGGTCAGCTTGGCGCGGATGAAGACGCTGCCCTTGGGCGTGATCGGCCCGCGGTCGTTGCGGCCCGCGATCGTCGGCAGCGTGCCGGGCGGCGCCTGCTCGAAGGTCACCTGCTCGCCGTGGCGGCCGGGCGCGGTCCAGACGCTGTCGGGCAGCGGCACCGTCACGTTCAGCGGCGTCGAGCCGGCGTAGACCTCGCCGCTGCCGTCGGTGGTGATCGTCGTCTCGGCGTTGACGTTGGCCTTCAGCACCTGCACGCCCTGGGCGCTGCCGCGGCCGGCGACCGCCACCCAGACCTCGGCGCCGATCCGGTTGGGACCGGCGTTGAGGTGGCCGAGGTTGAAGCCGTACTCGCTGATCCACTCCGGCAGCGTCGCCGCGACCGCGGTCCCGGCGAGCCGGAAGCCGGCCCCGGGCGGGGCGTAGGCCGAGGGCTGTGCGCCGCCGGCGAACCGCAGGTCGAGGTTGCGCCAGTAGCCGTCGATCGCGTAGTGGCAGGCGTTCGGCGTCACGCTGTCGGCGGCCGACGCCGAACCGGCGGGCACCAGCAGCAGCCCCGGCAGGGCGAGCGTGATCAGCGCGCGGCGGGCGGCCGCACGACGGCGTGGGGGCATGGCGGAGAACCTCGCTGTGACGGGGCCCGACGGGGGCGGGAGCGCCCGCGTGGACCGCGGATGGGAGCCCGCACGACCGTGCGGCTTATGCCACCCTAACAGTGGCAACCCTAACTCTGGTCCCGCCACCCGCCGCACCGCCGCGCCTTGCCGCTCTCGTCCGACATCCGACCACCCCGCTGGGACCCCGACGCCCGGGCCGCGGCGTGGCACGTCGAGGTGCTGCTGAACTGCGCCCTGCGCGAGGCCCCGGGGGCCGTGGTCGTCGACGAGCCGCTGACGGGCGAGGACCATCCCGCCGGCGCCGCGACCGCCGTGCTGCCGGTCCGCGAGGGGGCCGCGCGGGTGCTGGTCGCCCTCCGCTACCGCTCGCCGACCGGCCGCCACCGCTACCAGCTGCCGCCGCGGCTGCAGCTCGGCGACGGCCCGCCGGTCGCGGTCGAGCTGCCGCTGCTGGCCGCGCTGGTGGTCGACGCGCTCGGCGGCGCCCGCGGCGGCGTCGGGGCGCGGCTGTCGGTGCTGGAGCGGATCGCCCAGAGCCGCGAGGCGGTCGCCGGCTTCCTGGCCGAGCTGCCGGAGGACGAGCAGCCCGCGATCGGCGGCGCCTTCCTGCCCGCCGAGCAGTCGCTGACCCTCGGCCACCCCTTCCACCCGACCCCCAAGAGCCGCCGCGAGATGCGCGCCGACGAGCGTCGCCGGCACTCGCCCGAGTCGCGCGGCCGCTTCGCGCTCCGCTGGCTGCTGGCCGACCCCGCGCTGGTCGCCCACGACAGCGCCGTGCGCGAGCCCGACGGCCCCGGCGAGCGCCCGGCGCCGGCCCTGGTCCGCGACCTGCTGGCGGCGGCCGCCGCCGACGGCGACCAGGCGGCGGCGGCGATCCTCGAGCGGGCCGACGACCGCGGCGCGCTGATCGTGCCCGCCCATCCCTGGCAGCTGGCGCGGCTGCGCGAGCGCGACGACGTCGGCGGGCTGCTGCGCGACGGGCGGCTGGTCGACGCCGGCCCCGCCGGCCCGCCGCTGGCGGCGACGACCTCGGTCCGGACGGTCTACGGCGACCACTGGCCCTTCCAGCTGAAGTTCTCGCTCGACCTCAGCGTCACCAACTCGGTCCGCGTGACGCTGCCGCGGGAGCTGGACCGGGCGGTCGAGGCGGCGCGGCTGGCGCGGACCGTCGTCGGCGCGCGGATGGCCGCGGCGGCGCCCGACTGGCGGGTGGTCCACGACCCGGCCTACCTGACGATCCGCGACGGCGACGGCCTGATCGACGGGCTCTCGGTGCTGCTGCGCGAGAACCGCTGGCCGGTCGGCTGCGGGATCGACGCGGCGGCGGTCACCACCCTCTGCCAGGACGACCCGCGCAGCGGCCGCAGCCGGCTGGCGCGGATCGTCGAGCAGCGGGCCGCGGCCGACGGCGAGCCCCCGGCGACGGTCGCCCGTCGCTGGTTCGCCCGCTACGGCGAGGTCCTGATCGGCTCGATCCTGCGGATCTACCTGGACGTCGGCCTGACCTTCGAGCCGCACCAGCAGAACGTCGTGCTGGAGCTGGAGGACGGCTGGCCGGTGCGGGCCGTCCACCGCGACAGCCAGGGCTACTTCCACCGCGAGGCGGCCCACGCCGACCTGACGGCGATCGTGCCCGGGCTCGGCGAGGCGACCGAGTCGATCTTCCCCGAGGCGCTGGCCGACCAGCGGCTCGTCTACTACCCGTTCGTCAACAACGCGCTCGGCGTGATCGGGGCGCTCGGCGCCGCCGGCCTGGTCGACGAGCGGCTGCTGCTGGCCGACCTACGGGCGCTGATCGAGCGCGAGCGCGAGCGCGGCGGGCGCTACCCGGCGACGCTGCTCGACCGGCTGCTCGACGACGACCGCTGGCCCTGCAAGGCGAACCTGCGGACCCGGGTCGAGGACCTCGACGAGCTGGTCGGCGACATCGCCGAGCAGTCGGTCTACGTCACGATCGCCAACCCGCTGCGGACCGCCGTCGCGGCGGCGGCGGAGGTAGCGGCGTGAGCGACCGCGTCCGCTTCCGGCCGCTGGCGCTCGACGGCGACCTCGACCTGGTCCACGGCTGGATGCAGCAGGACCACGTCGCGCCGTGGTGGAACCTGCGCGGCCCGCGGGACGCGAGCGAGCGGTACCTGCGGGCGGAGCTGGCCCGCGACCACGTCCGCTCGTGGGTGGTCGAGGCCGACGGCGCTCCGGTCGGGTTCGTCCAGAGCTACCGGGTGGCCGACGATCCGCTCGCCGCCGCCTACGCCGCCGGGCCCGACGACCGCGGCTGGCACGTGCTGCTGGGCGAGCGCGAGCGGCTCGGCGACGGCACCGCCCGGCGGCTCGGCCGCGACCTGCTCTGCGGCCTGCTGGCCGAGCCGGGGGTCGCCCAGGCGGTCTGCGAGCCGGACGAGCGCAACGGCCGGATGCGCCGCTTCTGCGCCGCGCTCGGCGGCGAGGAGGCCGGCCGCTTCCCCTTCGACGGCAAGCCGGCGGTGCTGGTGCGGTGGACGCGCCGGGCGGTCGCCGAGCGCTGGCCGCGAGCGCTGGCCGCCGCCGAGGCGGCCGGCCGCCGCTGGGACGCACTGGGAGAGGGGACGCGGTGAGCACCACGCAGGAGCAGCCGCTCGACGTCGTCGGGGTCGGGCTGGGGCCGTTCAACCTGGGGCTCGCCGCCCTGCTCGATCCGGTCCCGGGCCTGCGGGCGCGGTTCTACGACGCCCGCGACGCGTTCTCCTGGCACCCCGGCCTGCTGCTGGAGGACGCCGAGATCCAGGTCCCGTTCCTGGCCGACCTGGTGACGCTGGCCGACCCGACCAGCCGCCACTCGTTCCTCAACTACCTGCACCAGCACGGCCGCCTGTACCGGTTCTACTTCCGCGAGCGGTTCCACCTGCTGCGGCGGGAGTTCCAGGCCTACTGCCGGTGGGTCGCCGAGCAGCTGGAGAGCTGCCGCTTCGGCCATCGCGTGGTCGACGTGGCCGAGGCCGCCGACGGGCTCTGGGAGGTCCACGTCCGCGGGCCGCAGGGGATCGAGGTCGTCCGCGCCCGCCAAGTGGTGCTCGGGGTCGGGATGTCGCCGATCGTGCCCGAGTGCGCGGCCCGTCACCTGGCCCGGCCCGGCGACGTCGGCCGGGTCGACCAGCCCGACGCCGCCGGCTGGGCCAGCGCCCGCCCGGCCGCCGCCGACGGCAGCGTGCTGCACTCGGCGGCCTACCTCGACCACCGCGAGCGGCTGCTGGCCGCGCCGTCGGTGGTGGTGGTCGGATCGGGGCAGAGCGCGGCCGAGGTCTTCCTCGACCTGCTCCAGCACGGCGCCGCCGCCCGTGGGCCGGCCGCCGGCGGACCGGCGCTGGAGTGGCTGACCCGCAGCCGCGGGTTCCTGGCGATGGAGTACTCGAAGCTCGGGCTGGAGCACTTCACGCCCGAGTACGTCGACCACTTCCACGCCCTCGACGAGTCGCGCCGGGACGAGCTGCGGGCCCAGCAGGACCTGCTCTACAAGGGGATCTCGGCCGAGACCAGCGCCCGGATCTTCGACCTCCTCTACGAGCGCGGGGTCGACGGCGACGACCCGCCGGTCGCCTACCGCGCCCGCACCGAGCTGCGGGGCCTGGAGCGCGACGGCGACGGCTGGCGGCTGACCGTCCAGCACCTCGACCAGGAGCGGGCCGGCGAGCGGCGGGCGGCGGCGGTGGTGCTGGCGACCGGCTACGGGGCGGCGCCGCTGCCGCTGGCCGCCGACCTGGTGGCCCGCGACGGCCGCGGCCGGCCGCAGGTCGAGCGCGACTACCGACTGCGGCGGGCCGACGGCGCCCCGTCGCGGCTGTTCGTCCAGAACGCCGAGCTGCACGCCCACGGCGTCGGCACGCCCGACCTGGGGCTGGCCGCCCACCGCAACGCGACGATCGTCAACGCGATCGCCGGCCGCGACGTCTACGCGGTCCGCTCGCGCAACGTCTTCCAGTCGTTCGGGCTCGACGACGGCGACCCGGCCGACGCCGCCGCCGCGACGCCGCTGGCCGCGCCCGCCGCCGACCGCGCGCCGCGCGGATGAGCGGGCTCGATCCGCTGCTCGGGGCGCTGACGCCCGAGCGCTGGGCGACGGCCAACCGCGAGCTGACCGCGAAGCTGCTGACCGAGCTGGCCTACGAGGAGCTGCTGGCGCCGGAGCCGGTCGCGCCGCTGCCGGACGACCCGCCGCTCGGCCACGAGCACGGCTTCCGGCTCGCGCTCGGCGAGCGGCTGACCGTCGGCTTCCGCGCCCGTCGCCGCTCGCTCGGCGTCTGGCGGGTCGACCCGGCGTCGCTGGACTACGCGCTCGACGGGGCGCCGCTGGCCGAGCTCGACGCGGTCGACCTGGTGGCGCTCGGGGCGCCGGCGATCGGGGCCAGCGCCGAGACCACGGCCGGGCTGGTCCAGGAGCTGTCGAACACGGTCCTCGCCGACGTCTGGGGGGCGGCGGTCGCGCGGCCGGCGGCGGAGCTGGTCGACCTGCCCGCCGACGAGCTGGAGGGCGAGATGCGCGGCCACCCGTGGATCGTCGCCAACAAGGGCCGGATGGGCTTCGACGGCCACGACCTGCTGGCCTACGCCCCCGAGTCGCAGCCGCGGCTGGCGCTGCCGTGGCTGGCGGTCCGGGCCGAGCGCGCGCAGACGGCGGCCCTCGACGGGCTCGATCACGAGTCGGTGATCGCGGAGCAGGTGGGGGAGGAGGGCCTGGCCGAGCTGCGCCAGCGGGCGGCCGCCGCCGGCCTCGATCCCGACGCCGCGCGGTTCCTGCCGGTCCACCCCTGGCAGCTGTCGGAGCGGGTGCTGGCGCTGCACGCCGGCGACCTCGCCCGTCGCGACCTGGCCGTGCTCGGGCCGCTCGACCGCCGTTACCGGCCGCAGATCTCGATCCGGACCCTGACCGACGCCGACGACCCGGCGCGGCGGGCGATCAAGCTGCCGCTCTCGATCCTCAACACCTCGGTCCACCGCGGGCTCCCGCGCGACGCGACGCTCGCCGCGCCGGCCCTCAGCGCCTGGTTCGGCGGGCTGGTCGACGGCGATCCGTTCCTCCGCGAGCAGGGGCTGGTGGTGCTGGCCGAGGAGGCCTCGATCAGCGTCGCCCACCGCGCCTTCGAGCGGATCGCCGGGGTCCCGTACCAGCACACGGAGATGCTCGGGGCGCTCTGGCGCGCGCCGCTGGAGCCGCGGCTGCGGCCCGGCGAGCGGGCGATGACGATGGCCGCGCTGCTGCACCGCGACCCGGCCGGGACGGCGCTGGTCGAGCCGCTGATCGCCCGCAGCGGGCTGACGGTCGGCGAGTGGGTGGCGCGGCTGCACCAGGTGGTGCTGCCGCCGCTGCTGCACGTGCTCTACCGCTTCGGGGCGACCTTCTCGCCCCACGCCCAGAACTGCCTGCTGCTGCTGCGCGACGGGGTCCCGGCGCGGCTGGCGGTCAAGGACGTGGTCGACGACGCCACGATCACCAGCGACCCGCTGCCGGAGCTTCGGACGATGCCGGCCGCGGTCCGGCGGGCGCTCGGCGACGGCGTCGAGTCGATGATCGCCAGCCAGTGGATCCAGTCGGGGCTGCTGGTCTGCGTCTACCGCTACGTGGCCGAGATCCTGGCCGACCGGCTGGGCTACGACGAGGCCGCCTTCTGGGCCGCCGCCGAGCGGGCCGTGGCCGGCTACCAGGAGCGGTTCGCCGACGAGCTGGGCGACCGCTTCGGGCTCTTCGACTTCGAGGCGCCGGCGTTCGTGAAGCTCTGCCTGAACCGGGTCCGGATCGTCGGCCGCGGCTACGCCGACGACCCCGAGCGCCCGATCGCCGCCGCCAGCGGCTTCGTCCCCAACCCGCTCGCGCCGTGACCGATCCGCCGACCCCGCTGCTGCCCGAGCTGGTGGCCTACGCCGAGCACGACCCGGCGCTCGACCGCCGGCTGTGGTCGCGGCCGGTGGTGCCCGAGCACGACGCGCCGCTGATGACGGCCTGGATGAACAAGCCGCACGTGGTCGAGTTCTGGGCGATGGCGTGGCCGCAGGACTGGATCCACGACTACCTGGTGCGCCAGGTCGAGGACCCCGGCCGGCAGCCGTACCTGGGCTTCGTCGACGACGTGCCGGTCGGCTACATCGAGGTCTACGACCCCTTCCGCGACGTGCTCGGCAACCACGCGCCGGTCCGCGAGGGCGACCTCGGGGCCCACGTCCTGATCGGCGAGGAGGAGCACCTGGGCCGCTACAGCGTCGCCGTCGGCCGCGCCGTCGCCCGCTTCCTCTTCGCCCGCCCGGGGGTCCTGCGGCTGGTCGGCGAGCCCGACGTCCGCAACCAGAACTTCCTCTCGCTGCTGGCCTTCCTCGGCTTCCGCAAGCAGACCGAGATCGACCTGCCGGACAAGCGCGCCGCGTTCATGGTCTGCGAGCGCGAGGACTTCGAGCGGCTGGCCAGCCGCCGCCGGCGGGTGACGCGATGAGCGCGGTGCTGCGGCTGGAGGCGGTCGTCAAGCGCTACGGCGAGCGGACGGCGCTGCACGGCGTCGACCTGACCCTCGACCCCGGCCAGGTGGTCGCGCTGCTGGGCCCCAACGGCGCCGGCAAGAGCACGATCGTCGGCCTGGCGTCGGGGATGCTGGCCGCCGACAGCGGCCGGGTGACGGTGCTCGGCGAGGACCCCCACCGCCAGCGGCGGGTGGTCCGCCGGGCGGTCGGCGTGGCGGCCCAGGAGATCGCCCTCTACCCGGCCCTGACCGTGCGCCAGAACCTGCGCGCGCTCGGCGAGCTGTACGGCCTGCGGGCCCGCGCGGCCCGCGCCCGCGCCGACGAGCTGCTGGTCCGCTTCGGGCTCGAGGAGCTGGCGGGCCGGCCGACGGTCGAGCTGTCGGGCGGCCAGCGGCGGCGGGTCCACGCGGCCGGCGCGCTGGTCAACCGCCCGCGGCTGGTGCTGCTCGACGAGCCGACCGCCGGCGCCGACCCGCGGACCCGCGACGCGATCCTCGGGGTCGTCCGCGACGTCGCCGGCGAGGGCGCGGCGGTCCTCTACACCACCCACTACCTGCCCGAGGTCGAGCGGCTGGACGCCGACGTGGCGCTGCTGGAGGGCGGTCGGGTGGTCGCCGCCGGGCCGCTGGCGACGATCGTCGCCGCCCACGCCGAGCCGGTCCTGGAGCTGCGCTTCGTCGGCCCGGCGCCGGCGGCCGCGCGGGCGCTCGCGGGGGCGGCGGTGGAGGAGGCGGACGGCGGCGCGCTGGTGCGGGCGCCGGCGGCCGATCCCGGGACCGCGCTGCGCGAGCTGCTGGTGGCGCTCGGGCCGGAGGCGACCGCGCTCGACGGGGTCGAGATCGTGCGGCCGTCGCTGGAGGCGGCCTACCTGGCGCTGACCGGCCGGCGGGCGGCGGCGGAGGCGGTCCGGTGACCGGCGTCGGCGCTCTCGTCCGCAACGAGCTGCGGATCCTCCGCCACGACCCGGTGCCGGCGGTGGTGCTGGTGGCGATGCCGATCGTGCTGATGACGCTGCTCAGCAACGCGATGAACCTGACGGTCGCCGACGAGGGCTACCTGGGGGTCACCGGCTCGGCCCAGACGGTCCCGGGGATGGCCTGCGTCTTCGCCTTCTTCGCCTCCGGGATCCTGGCCTTCGCCGTCTTCCGCGAGCACGGCTGGACGACCTGGCCGCGGCTGCGCGCGGCCGGCCTCTCGCGGACGACGCTGCTGGTCGGCAAGCTGGTCGTCCCGGCCGGGCTGCTGGCGCTCCAGCACGTGGTGCTGTTCGGCTTCGGGGTGCTGCTGCTCGACCTCGACAACGCCGGCTCGTGGTGGCTGGTGGGCCTGGTCGCCACCTGCTTCAGCCTGGTGGTGCTGACCGCCGGGCTGGCGGTGACGGCGCTGCTCTCGACCGTCCAGCAGGTCAACGCGGTCACCAACCTGGGGGCGATGGTGCTCGGCGGGCTCGGCGGCGGCTTCGTGCCGGTGCGGACGCTGCCGGAGTGGGTGCGGCCGATCGCGCCGGCCTCGCCGGTCGACTGGGCGATGGACGCCTACCGGGCGGTGATCCTCGACGGCGTCGGCGGCCGCTACTGCGGTCCCGACGCCGGCTGCCGGCCGCTGAGCGACGTGCTGGTGCCGTGCGCGGTGCTGCTCGGATTCGCCCTGCTGCTGGGCCTGATCGCGCTCGTCTTCCTGCGTCCGGACCGGCCCAAGCGGACCTGGGGCTGAGCCGGCGGACGGATTTGACGCGCAAGAGTTAGGGTACCCGTCTAAGGGCACCCTGATAAGGGTGCCCGAAGGTGACCACCGACAGGAGCAGAACCGCAGATGAGCAACCTCCCACGCCGCGCGGCGAAGACCGCCGGGGCGCTCGGCGCCTCGGCCGCGATGGTCGCCGCCGGGATCGGCGCCGCCGCCGCTCCGGCCACGGCCTCGCAGTACGCCACCGGCTGGCAGTGCATCAGCCCGTTCGCGAACTTCACGAACGGCACCTACCCGGACGACCCGCCCGCGCCGGACCGGATCCTCGACTCGCTGGCCGTCGCCGTCGCGCGCCCGGACGGCGAGGCGATCAGCGCCGAGAAGGGCAAGAAGCTCACGCTCCGCGACCTGCAGCTGTCGCTGGCGTTCAAGGACACCCGTCCCGCGCTCGAGATGTACCGCCGGACCGCCGGCGTCAGCATCAACTGGAACGGCAAGCCGGCCGAGGACCCGGCCGACCCGACCCACGCCACCAACCGCACGCTGACCGTCCGCACCGTGCCGGCCGGCACCCCCGCCGGGCAGAAGGCCGGCGGCGTCGCCGACGGCGACAGCGCCTGGTCGTTCAGCGTCGGCAGCGGCGGCAGCGCGACCGTCTACTACGTCGAGAAGCTGGCCTCGCCGTGGGCCCCGCCGTCGGCCTACGGCGGCGGCTACATCCAGCCGGCCGGGGCCCTCGGCCACCGCTACCTGTCGCACACCGGCAACAACAACTTCCCGATCGACAACTGGGTCACGATCGAGGCGACCAACACCGTCGAGAAGTACCAGACGCTGCGGGTGAAGGGCTTCTGGACGGTCAACATCCAGGACACGACGCCCGGCTCGCCGACCAACCCGGCCGGCTACAACAACGGCGGCGACACCGTCTCGGTCCCGGACCTGGTGTTCGACCTCCCGCGCAGCAACTGGACGCCGACCGGCGATGGTCCGGTCGAGTTCCGCGTGGCGCCCCCGGGCAACTCGGCGATCATCCAGGTCGAGGGCAAGGGCTACGACTTCCCCGACCGCAACAAGCCGCTCAACGTGCGGCCGTTCGGCAGCGTCTACGTGCGTGCCGAGACCGAGGCCTACGGGGCCAGCAACGACTGCATCCCGGGGACGATCGCGCTGGCCAACAACACGATCGCCAACACCTTCTTCGGGGCCGGCGATCCGAACGGCGACCCGGCCCTCGGCGACCCGGCGACGCCGGGCTTCGTGACCAGCAACAACGGCAGCCTGACCGCCGCCAAGGGCGCGACCGGCCGCTACGCGCTGACCTTCGCCGCCCAGCCGGCGATCGCCACCGCGCCGCTGAAGGTCCCCGACGCGGTCGCGGTCGCGAAGCCGTTCAAGATCGCCAGCGGCTCGCTGAAGCGGAGCACGAAGGGCCGCGTCACGGTCAAGGTGACGAACCCCAACAGCCAGTCGGCCAGCTACAAGGTCTCGATCAAGACGACCGCGAAGTACAAGGTCGGCAAGGGCGGCAAGAAGCTCCAGACGGTGACGAAGACCACCAGCGCGGTGACCGTCGGCGCCGGCAAGTCGAAGAGCGTGTCGCCCGCGCTCTCGAGCGCCGCCAAGACGCTGCTCAAGTCGCGCAAGAGCATCAAGGTCAAGGTGACCATCACCCCGACCGACGGCAAGCGCGCCAAGAAGGTCAGCAAGACGCTGACCCTCAAGCGCTAGCGCGCGCCCCGCACGGGCCGGTCGCGACGCCACGGCGTCGCGGCCGGCCCGCCGTCCTTCCTCCCTCGACCGGACCGCCATGACCTTCGCACCCGCTCGCCGCACCGCCCGCCTCGCCACCGTGACCGCCGCCTCGGCGGTCGTCCTGCTGGGTCCCGCGGCCGCCGCCGCACCGGCGGCGCCGTTCACGACCGCCGTCGCCGAGGTCTGCCGCTACAGCTTCGACCAGAACTGGCGCGACATCGACGCCACGATCGGCGGCGAGCTGGTCGACGGTGCCGGCAACCCGCTCGGCGGCTCGCTGGCCGTCGGCCAGCCGCTGCGGCTGCGCGGCGGCGCGATCACCGCGGCGCTGCCGCAGTGGGTGCTGCCGTTCGCCTACGACAGCGGGATGGTGCCGCTCGGCGACGGGTCGTTCCCGGTCGAGGCGTGGGTGGCGCTGGAGGCGACCAACACCGCCGAGGGCATCACCGCGCCGATCCACACCACCACCACGGTCCGGACCCACGTGGTGCTCGACGGCAACGGCCAGGTCGACGAGTCGCGCTCGTCGCTGACCGTCGACCGGGCGCCGCTGCCCGAGCAGACCTGGACCGCGACCGGCGGCGAGGTCGTCGTCCGCCAGGCGCCGGGCACGAAGATGGCCCCGATCCCGGTCGGCCGCAACGGCGACCTGCGGGTCAACGGCACGGCCTACATCCGGGCCCAGGTCGACTCGCTGACCCGGCTCGACCTGGACTGCACCCCGGGCCGCCAGGACCCGCCCTCGCCGCACCCGCAGGCCGGCCTGACCCACAACGACGCGGTGCCGCCGCCGCTCGGCGGCCAGACCGTCGCCGTCGCCGGCTTCGGCGGGACGGTCGACGCCACGCCGCTGACCGACCCGGTGCAGGCCGACCTGCTCGTCTCCTCGATGCCCGCCCGCGCCGCCGCCGGCCAGTCGACGACCGTCGGCGACGCCCGCCTGCGGCTGCGGCTGACGCCGGCCCAGCGGGCCGCCTGGCTCGGCGGCGGGACGGTCCGGGTCAGCGGCAGCGTCGTCGTCCACGGCGCCCGCAGCAGCAACGGCTCGCAGCCGGTCGCGATCGTCGCCACCGACGTCGACGGCTCCGGCAGCGGCGAGATCGCGCTGCCGCTGGCCGCCAGCACCTGGACCGCCGCCGGCGGCGACGGGATCGACCTGCGCGGCGACCGCACGATCACCCTGACGGCCAGCAACGGCCGGGTGCTGCAGCTGCAGCGGATCCACGCCGGCGACCCGTACCCCTTCGCCTACGTGCTCGGACCCGACCCGCTGCAGCGGATCGACAACGACGACAAGCCGGGCGGCCAGACCCCGCCGCCGATCGACGGCGGCGGGTTCGCGCCGCCGCCGAAGACGGCCAAGGCGACGACCGTCCGGATCCGCAGCAGCGCGCTCCGCCGCGACCGCAAGGGCCGGGTGACGGTCAGGCTGACCAACCTGGCCAAGAAGGCCGCCACCAGCGGCCGGGTCTCGGTCGTCACCCGCTCGCGCTACCGGGTCGGCGGCCGCAAGGCCAAGCGGATCGTGACCGTGGCGCCCGCGACCCGCTTCAGCTTGAAGAAGGGCAAGACCGCCTCGCTGCGGCTGAAGGTCGGCCGCGACGGCGCGGCGCTGCTGCGGACCCGCCGCAGCCTGGCGGTCGTGATCCGGGTCGTGCCGACCCGGGCCGCGACCCAGAAGACCGTCACCCGCAAGGCCACCGTCCGCCGCTAGGCCCGCGCGCCGTGCCTGCCGTGTCCTCCCCGATCGACGGTCCCCGGCCGCCGGCCAGCGCGCCGGCGGCGTCGCGTTCAGCGGGGGCGCTCGCGCCCGAGCCGCTGCTGGCGCGGATCGCCGACGGCGACGTCGCCGTGGCCCTGACCTTCGCCGGCCAGGGCAGCGACGTGCTGGAGGAGCTGGCGGCGCTGGTCGCGGCCAACCCGCTGCTGCTCGACCGGCTGGCGGCGGCCGAGCGGCTGCTCGGCGCGCTGGCCGCGAGCCCCGCCGGCGAGGCCTCGGGCCGCTTCCGTCACGGGCTGGCGCTGCAGGACTGGGTGCTCGACCCCGAGGCCGCGCCGCCGCGCGAGTACCGGGTTCAGGCGGCGGTCTCCTACCCGCTGATCCTGCTGACCCAGGCGCTGCTCTGGGAGCAGCTGGCCGCCGACGGCCTGGCCGCCGCACTGGCCGCGCCCGCCGCCCGTCCGGTCGCCGTCGCCGGCCACTCGCAGGGGCTGCTGGCGGCGCTGCTGGTGGCCGAGGCCGGCGGCCGCGCGGGGGAGGACCGCTTCCGGATCGACGACGCGCTGCTGGAGCGCCACCTGCGCTACGCCTTCGCCCAGGGGCTGGCGATGGCCGCCACCGCCGAGCCGGGCGGCGACGACCCCGAGCTGGCGCCGCTGGTCGCCCTCGACGGTCCGCGGCCGCAGCGGATCGGGCCGCTCCTCGACGCCGCCAACGCGCGCTTGGGCGCCGACGACCAGGTCCACGTGGCGCTGGTCAACGGCCCGACCACGACCGTCGTCGGCGGCACCCGCGCCGGCCTCGCCGAGCTGCGGCGGACGATCGCCGAGCAGACCGAGGCGGAGCAGGAGGCTCGCCGGCGGGGCGCCCGCGGTGGCGCGCCGCTGCACGTCGCCTGGAACCCGCTGCCGGTCGACGTCGCCTTCCACACCCCGCGCCTGAGCGCCGCCCGCGAGCGCTTCGCCGGCTGGCTGGCGAGCGACGGCGCCGGGCTGCTGGCGCCCGCCGAGCGGCTGGCCCTGCCGGTCCTCTCGCCGCGCGACGGCCACGACCTGCGGGCGGCCGACGACCTGACCGCGGCGGTCCTGGCCGCCCAGTTCGACGCCCCGCTGCGCTGGGACCGGACGGTCGCGGCGCTGGCCGAGCGCGGCGCCGACTGGCTGCTCGACCTCGGTCCCGGTACGGCGGTCGCGCGGCTGGCCGGGGCCAGCCTGCGCGGCAGCGGGGTCCACGTCGTCGGGCTCGCCTCGCCCGACGGGCGGCGGGTGCTGGCGACCCCGGCCAGCGCGCCGGCCGGCCCGGGCGTCCGCTACGACGAGCTGGCGCCGGGCGTGGTCGAGCTGGCCGACGGCCGCCGTCACCTCGACACCCGCTACACCCGCCTGACCGGCCGCCCGCCGGTGATCCTGGCCGGGATGACGCCGACCACCAGCGACGCGCCGATCGTCGCGGCGGCGGCCAACGCCGGCTACGCGGCCGAGCTGGCCGGCGGCGGCCAGCCCGACCGCCGGACCTTCGAGCGGCGGATCGCCGAGCTCGGCGAGCTGCTGGAGCCGGGCCGCGAGGTCGGCTTCAACACGCTGCTGCTCGACCGCCATCTGTGGAGCCTGCACGTCGAGCGCGAGGGGCTGCTGCTGGAGGCCCGCGACGGCGGGGCGCCGCTGGCCGGCCTGACCGTCTCGGCCGGGATCCCCGAGGTCGACGAGGCGATCGCGCTGCTCGACCGGCTGGCCGCCCACGGGATGCGGCTCAACGCCTTCAAGCCGGGCACCGTCGAGCAGGTGCGGCGGACGCTGGCGATCGCCGACGCCGCCCCGCACCACGTCCTCTGCGTCCAGATCGAGGGCGGCCAGGGCGGCGGCCACCACTCGTGGGAGGACCTCGAGGAGCTGCTGCTGGAGACCTACCACGAGCTGCGCCGGCGCGAGAACGTGCTGGTCGTGGCCGGCGGCGGGATCGGCACCCCCGAGCGGGCCCGCGAGCTGCTGCTGGGGGAGTGGTCGCGGCGCCACGGCCAGCGGCCGATGCCGGTCGACGCGGTGCTGGTCGGGACGGCGGCGATGGCCGTCCGCGAGGCCGCCGCCTCGCCGCAGGTCAAGCAGGCGCTGGTCGACGCGCCCGGCGCCGACCGCTGGATCCCGCGGACCGCGGTCGCCGGCGGCGTCACCTCGGCCACCAGCAACCTCAACGCCGACATCCACCTGCTGGAGAACAGCGCCGCCCGCGCCGGCAAGCTGCTGCAGGAGGTCGCCGGCGACGAGCGGGCGGTCTGGGAGCGGCGGGACGAGATCGTGGCCGCGCTGGCGCGGACGGCGAAGCCCTACTTCGGCGACCTCGAGCGGATGCCCTACCTGGCCGTGCTGGAGCGGCTGGTGGAGCTGCTGGCCACCGGCCGTCACGGCCGCTACGACGACGGCGCCTGGGGCCATCCGAGCTGGCGGGCGCGGGCGCTGGCCGTCTTCCGCCGCGCCGCCGCCCGGCTCGATCCGGCCGAGGCGGGGGCGATCGTGCCGCCGGTCGCCGTCGCCGCCGACCTCGACGACCCGGCCGCGGCGTTGGCCCACTTCGGCGACCGCTACCCGGCCGCGGCGACTACGCTGCTGCACCCGGCCGACGCCCAGCACGTGCTGGAGGTCTGCGACCGGCCCGGCAAGCCGGTGCCGTTCGTGCCGGTGCTCGACGCCGAGGTCCGCCGCTGGTACATGGCCGACGGGCTCTGGCAGGCGCAGGACGACCGCTGGGACGCCGACGCGGTGTTCGTGATCCCGGGGCCGTGGTCGGTCGGCGGGATCGAGCGCGCCGACGAGCCGGTGGCCGAGCTGCTGGCCCGCTTCGAGGCCGCGGCGATCGCCGCCGTCGAGGATCCGGCGACGGTCGTCCGCCGCGACCGGCTGGGCGATCCCGGCCCGCTCGGCGGCCCGGCGGCGGCGCTCGCCCACGGCTGCCGCGGGCCGGTCGCGGCGCTGCTGAGCGCACCGTCGGTGACGCTGCCCGGCGCCGACGGCGGCCGCGCCCGGAGCGCGGTCAACCCGCTGGCGCGGCTGCTGCGGACCGGCGACGAGCTGCACGCCGAGCGCGACGGCGACGAGCTGCTGCGGGTGGTCGCGCGGCCGCGGCGCGGGGCCGACGGCGAGCAGCTGGTGGTCGAGCGCGACGGCGACGACGGCGCGCGGCTGGGGGTGCTGCTGCCGGCCGTCGACGGCGAGCCACAGGCGCTGACCGTCCGCTACCGGACGCTGCCCGCGCCGGGGGCGGTCGCCGAGGTCGACGGCGTCGCCGCCCGCGCCGCCTTCGCCGCCCGGGCGCTCGATCCCGCCGCGCGCGGCGCCCGCTGGGCCTTCGATCCCGCCCAGGCGGCCGGCTACGCGGCGGCGACCGGCGCCCGCCACGGCGACGTCCCGGTCGACCTGGCGCTGTCGCTGGCGTGGCCGGCGGTGGCCGCGCGGCTGGCCGAGGATCCGGCGATCGCCGCCCGCCTGGCCGAGCTCGTCCACGGCCGCCACGAGGTCGCGCTCGGCGAGGCCTGGCCGCCGCGTCCGGGACAGGCCGGTCCGGTCGACGCGCGGGTGGTCGAGGTCGAGGACCCGACCGACGGACCGACCCGGATCCGGGTCGCCGCGCGGATCCTCGACGACGCCGGCGGGCCGCCGCTGGCGACGGTCCGCGCCGAGCTGGTGCTGCTCGGCCACGACGCCGTCAGCGGCGAGCGGCTGCGCCGCGACGGTCGCCACGACCGCGAGCTGCGCCTGGCCGGGGCGCCCGAGGCCGAGCTGCTGGCCGCCGCGCCCTGGCTGCGCTGGCACGACGGCGCCGTGCCGGCCGCCGGCGAGCGGCTGCGGCTGTGGGCGACGACCGCGCTGCGGGTCGCCCGCGACGGCGCGGTCCACGTTCACGCCGCGGGCGAGGTCGAGCGCGACGGCGAGCCGGTCGCCACGATCGCCCTCGACGAAGCCCGCGCGGCCGACCCGGCGGCCCCGCCGATCCACCCGGTCGAGCGGCTGCTGGAGCTGCTGGCCCCCGCCGGACCGCCGCTTTACGCTCGCCCGCGGCGGACCCTGGCCCGGGCCGAGGACGTCGCCCCCGAGTCGCTGCGCGCCTTCGCCCGGATCGGCGGTGACCACAACCCGCTCCACCGCTGCGTGCTCGGCGCGCGGCTGGCCGGGCTCGACGCCCCGATCGTGCACGGGGCGTGGACCGCGGCCCGCGCCTCGGCGTTCGTGGTCGACGCGCTCGCCGACGGCGACGCGACCGCGCTCGAGCGCTGGAGGGTGCGGTTCCTGGCCCCGGTCGCTCCCGGCGCGCTGCTCGAGCTGGAGGCGGTCCGGACCGGCGTCCGCGACGGCCGCCGGCTGGTCGAGGTGCGGGTGGTGGTCGACGGCCAGGACGTCGCGCTCGGCGAGGCGGTCTTGCGCCCCGCCGCCCGCCGGCCGCGGGCGCTGCTGCTGCCCGGCCAGGGGATCCAGCGGCGCGGTCTGGGGGAGGAGGGCCGCAGCCGCTCGGCCGCCGCCCGCGCGGTCTGGCGCCAGGCCGACGCGATCGCCCGCGAGCGGCTGGGGCTGCCGCTGCTCGACGTCGTCGCCCGCGACCCGGCCGCGGTCCGGCTGGCCGACGGTCGCACGCTGCGCCACCCCGACGGCGTCCTCCAGCGGACCGAGGTCACCCAGGTGGCGCTGGTCGCGCTGGCCGCCGCCCAACTGGCCGAGCTGCGGGCCGAGGGCGTGCTGCCGGCCGACGGGCTCGGCCCCGGCGTCGTCGCCGCCGGCCACAGCGTCGGCGAGTTCTCCGCCCTCCACGCGCTCGGGGTGCTCGACCTGGAAGCGGCGCTGACGCTGGTCCACGCCCGCGGGCGCGCGATGCAGGCCTGCGTCCCACGCGACGCCGACGGCGCGTCGCGCTACCGGATGGCGGTCGTCTCGCCGCGCGCCGCCGGCACCGACGAGGCCGGGCTGCTGGCCGCGGTCGCCGCGCTGCGGGCGGAGGGGACGTGGCTGGAGGTGGTCAACCACAACGCCCGCGACCGCCAGTACGCGGTCGTCGGCGAGGCCGCGGCGCTCGACGCGCTGGCCGCGCGGCTGGGGCCGGCGGTCGGCGGCCGCGGCAGCACGCCGCTGCGGCGGTTGCCGGGGATCGACGTGCCCTTCCACTCCAGCGTGCTGGCGCCGGCGGTCGACCGCTTCCGGCCGGCGGTCGAGGCGGCGATCGGGATGGTCGACCACCGGCGGCTGGTTGGGCGCTGGATCCCGAACCTGGTCGGGCGGCCGTTCGCCCTCGACGGGGAGTTCGCGGCCGCGGTCGAGCGCCAGATCGGGATCGCGCCGGCGACCGGCGGCGACGCCGACGCGCGGGCGCGGGCGCTGCTGGTGCTGCTGCTGAGCCACCAGCTGGCCGCGCCGGTGCGCTGGATCGCGACCCAGGAGGCGCTGCTGGCGCCGGCCGCGGTCGGCGGGCTCGGCGTCGGCGAGCTGGTCGAGGTCGCTCCCGGCCACGCGACGGTCCTCTCCGGCCTGGCCCGCCCGGGGCTGCCCGAGGGCGTGGCCCTGCGCCACGTCGAGCACGACCGCGAGCGGCTGCTGGAGCGCGACGAGGCCGAGGCGGCCCCGACCCCGCCGGTGGACGACGAGCCGGCGCAGCCCGCGCCGATCGCCGCGCCCGCCCCGACCCCGCCGCCGACCGCCGCGACCGCTGCCCCCGCCACCGACCGCCCGGTCGACGCCGGCGACGCGCTGCGGCTGGTGCTCGCCCTCCAGGCCCGGATCCGGCTCGACCAGGTGCCGGACGACGAGACGATCGACGAGCTGTTCCAGGGCGTCTCCTCGCGTCGCAACCAGGTGCTGATCGACCTCGGCCGCGAGTTCTCGCTCTCGGGGGCCGAGGGCGCCCAGCAGCAGACGATCGGCGAGCTGGTCGCGACCCTCCGCGAGCGCGGCGAGCGCTACCGCTTCCCCGGCGACTACCTGCGCGAGGCGCTGGCCAGCGGCGTCGCCCGCGCGCTCGGCCGCTCCGGCCTGGCCCGCGAGCAGGCGGTCGAGCACCTGCGCGGCGCCTGGGACCTGGCCCCGGGGCTGGCCGACCAGGTGCTGGCGCGGCTGGCGCTCGACACCCGTGACGGCCCCTCGGCCCGCGGCGACGCGCTGGCGCGGCTGCGCGACGGCGCCCCGACCAGCCCGGCCGCGGCCCGCGAGCTGCTCGACCGGGCCGCCGCGCTGACCGCCGCCGACCTCGGCCTGCGGCTGGAGCAGCGACGGGCCGAGGACCCCGCCGCCGGCCCGGCCGTCGTCGCCGAGCACGTCGAGCGGGCGCTGATCGACGCCTCGCGGACGCTGGCCGCCGCGCTCGGCCGGCCGTTCCCGGACGAGGACGCGCCGCCCGCCGCGCCCGACCCCGGCGGCGAGCGGCTGGCCGCGCTCGACGCCGAGCTGGGCCGCGACCGCGCCGCCGCCGTCGCCCCGCGCTTCGACGCCCGCCGTCACGTGCGGCTGGCCGGCGCCTGGGCCGCCGCCCGCTGGGACCTGGTCCGGCTCTTCCACGACGCCCTCGACGAGCGGATCGACGGCGAGCGGCAGCGGGCGATCGGCGACCGGATCGCCCAGCACGCGGGCGATCCCGCCGTGGCGGCGACCGCCCGCTGGCTGGCCGCCCGCGCCCGCGCCCACGGCCGCGACCAGCTGGCGACGCTGCTCGACGGGCTGGCGGAGCCGCGCCGGACCGCGCTGCCGGTCGCCGGCGTCCGGCCGGCGGCGGTCGTCGCGCACGGCGCGGTGCCGCGGGCCGAGGAGCGGCCCGACGACGTCCGTCCCGACGACCTGCTGGCCGCCCTCCGCGCCGGCGCCGGTCCGCTGCGGGTCGCCGATCCGGCGCTGGCCGCCGCGCTCGCCGAGCGGCTGGAGGAGAGCCGCCGCGTCCCGACCGACCTGCGCGGCGAGGTCGCGCTGGTGACCGGCGCCAGCCCCGGCTCGATCGCCGCCGCGCTGGTCCGGCGGCTGCTGCGGGCGGGGGCGACGGTGGTCGTCACCAGCTCCGGCCTCGACCGCGAGCGGCGGGCCTTCTACCGCGAGCTGCACCGCGAGGCCGCCGCGCCCGGGGCCGAGCTGCACCTGCTGCCGGCCAACCTGGCCTCGTTCGCCGACGTCGACGCGCTGGTCGCCTGGCTGGCGGCGCCGGTCGTCGTCCAGCGCCAGCGGCCCGACCTGGCGCTGCCGCCGCTGGTGCCGACGATCGTGGCGCCGTTCGCCGCGGCCGTCGAGGAGGGCGGGCTGGAGCAGGCCGGCGCCGGCTCCGAGGCCGCGTTCCGGCTGCAGCTGCTGGGCGTCGAGCGGCTGATCGCCGCGGTCGCCGCCCACGCCAGCGAGCAGCGGCCGGCGACGGTGCTGCTGCCGCTGTCCCCCAACCACGGCGACTTCGGCGGCGACGGCGCCTACGCCGAGACCAAGGCCGGGCTCGAGGTGCTGCTGCGGCGCTGGCGCAGCGAGCGCGGCTGGGGCGCGCGGACGGCGATCGTCGCGCCGCGGATCGGCTGGGTCCGCGGGACCGGGCTGATGGCCGCCGCCGACGCGGTCGCGCCGCTGGTCGAGGAGCGGCTGGGCGTGCGGACCTTCACCCCCGACGAGCTCGGGTGGCTGCTGGAGGGCCTGGTCGCCGGCCCCGTCGCCGCGGCCGCGCGGCGGGCGCCGGTGGTGGTCGAGGCGAGCGGCGGGCTCGACGCCGTCGCCGACCTCCGCGCCGGCCTCGACCCGCTGATCGACGAGCTGCGCCAGCGGGCGCTCGACGGCGACCGCCGCCGCCAGCTGGAGCGGGCGCTGGCCCCGCCCGCGGCCGCCGGTCCGGCGACCGTCGACGCGCTGCCGTCGCCCGGCACCGACCGCGCGCCGGCCGCGGCCGGCGGCGACGGACCACGCCCGGCGGTCGACCCGCGCGAGCTGGTGGTGATCGTCGGCAGCGGCGAGCTGGGGCCGGCCGGCAGCGGCCGCACCCGCTTCGCGCTCGAACGCGACGGCGCGCTGCCGCCGGCGGCGATCGCCGAGCTGGCCTGGCTCTGCGGCCTCGTCCGCCACGAGCTGGACCGCTACCGCGGCCGCTGGGTCGACGCCGCCAGCGGCGACGAGGTGCCCGAGGCCGAGCTGGCCGCCCGCTACGGCGACGCGGTCCGCGAGCGGATCGGCGTCCGGCCGCTGGAGGACGACGGCACGATCGACCCCGCCGGCCACGCCGTGCTGGCCCCGGTCGCGTCCGGCGAGCCGGTCGCCTTCACCGTCGACGACGAGGCGACCGCCCGCTCGTTCCTGGCCGCCGACCCCGAGGGCGCGCGGATCGCGCGGACCGCCGACGGCGGCTGGCGGGTGACGCTGCGGGCCGGCGCCCGGATCCGGGTCGAGCGGCGCGAGCCCCACCGGCGGCGGGTCGCCGGGCAGCTGCCGCGCGGGCTCGACCTGGCGCGGCTGGGGGTGCCGGCCGACCTGCTGGCCAGCGCCGACCGGATGGCGCTGGTCAACCTGGCCTGCACCAGCGAGGCGTTCGCCGCCGCCGGGCTCGAGCCGGAGGAGCTGCTGGCGCACGTCCACCCGACGCTGGTGGCCAACACGCAGGGCTGCGGGCTCGGCGGGATGGCGTCGCTGCGGCGGCTGCTGCTCGACCACCTGCTCGACGAGGAGCGCCAGCCCGACCGGATCCAGGAGTCGCTGGGCAACGTCGTCGCCGCCCACGTCGTCCAGTCGTACGTCGGCTCGTACGGGCCGATGGTCCACCCGGTCGCGGCCTGCGCGACCGCGGCGGTCTCGCTGGAGGAGGCCCACGACAAGATCCGCGCCGGCAAGGCGCTGGCGGTGCTGGCCGGCGGCTTCGACGACCTCACGCCCGAGGGCCTGATCGGCTTCGGCGACATGGGCGCGACCGCCGACAGCGACGAGCTGGAGGCGATGGGGATCGAGCCGGACGAGGCGTCGCGGCCCGGCGACCTGCGGCGGCGCGGCTTCGTCGAGGCCCAGGGCGGCGGCTCGCTGCTGGTCGTCCGCGGCGACGTGGCGCTGGAGCTGGGGCTGCCGGTGCGGGCGGTGCTGGCCTACGCCGGATCGTTCGCCGACGGCGTCCAGCAGTCGATCCCGGCACCCGGCCTCGGGGTGCTCGGCGCGGCCACCGGCGGGCCCGACTCGCCGCTGGCGACGGCGCTGGCGCGGCTCGGGTTGGGGGCCGACGACGTCGGGGTGGTCTCGAAGCACGACACCTCGACCGAGATCAACGACCCGCACGAGGCCGACCTCCACGACCGGATCCAGACGGCGCTCGGCCGCACGCCCGGCAACCCGCTGCTGGTCGTCTCGCAGAAGGCGGTCACCGGCCACAGCAAGGGCGGCGCGGCCGCCTGGCAGGTCGACGGGGTGCTGCGGATGATGGAGACCGGCGTGGTGCCGGGCAACCGCCACCTGGAGAGCCCCGACCGGCTGCTGCGCGAGAGCGCCCACCTGGCGGTCGGCGACCGGCCGCTGGCGCGGGCGGCGGCCGAGCCGCTGCGGGCGGCGCTGGTCACGAGCCTCGGCTTCGGCCACGTCGGCGCGCTGCTGGCGCTGGCCCACCCGGACGTCTTCCTGGCCGCGATCCCCGACGACCAGCGCGAGGACTACCGCGCGCGGGCGGCGGCGCGGCGGGCCGACGGGGCCCAGCGGCTGCTGGCGGCGCGCTTCGGGCGGCCGCTGGTGGTCCGCCGCGACGACCGCCGGATCGCCGCCGACGGGGACGACGCCGGCGGCGCGCGCGAGGCCGAGGCGCGGGCGATCCTCGATCCCGCCACCCGCCTGCGCGACGGCGCGCTGCGGCCGCCGGCGGACGACGGCCCGGAGCGGGCGCGGTGACCGTCGTCGGGCTCGGCCTCGACGTGGTCGACGTGGCCGGCTTCCGGGCCCAGCTCGACCTGCCCGGCAGCGGCTTCGTGGCCGCCACCTTCACCGCCGCCGAGCAGCGGGCGGCGGCCACGGGGGCGGGGGAGACGGCCCTGCGGCTGGCGGCCCGCTTCGCCGCCAAGGAGGCGTTCGTGAAGGCCTGGTCGGCCGCCCGCCGCGGCCGGCCGCCGGCGCTGGCGGCGGTCGACCTGCGCCAGATCGAGGTCGTCGACGACGGCTTCGGACGGCCGGCGCTGCGCTTCCACGGCGCGGTCGCGGCGGCGCTGACGGCGCTCGCGACCGAGCACGGCGGCCCGCCGGTCGCCCACCTCTCGCTCAGCCACGACGGGCCGGTCGCGGCCGCCACGGTGGTGCTCGACGTCGCCCCCGAACGGCTCGGCGCGGCCCCCGGATCAACAAGGTAGGGTGCCCTTAATGTCGTTTGGATTCCCCCCGTCGCGGCCGCTGGTCGCGAGCGCCACCGCCGTCCTGCTGCTCTCCGGAGCGGGCACGGCGTGGGCCGCGTCGTCGAAGCAGGTCAACGCCTCGGGCACGGTCAAGCTCCACCACCGCGAGCCGGCGACGAAGAAGATCGAGCAGCGCGGCAGCGTCCGCGGGACCCCGTTCGGCAGCGGCTCGCTGACCCTGCGCTCGAAGCTCGCCGCCCGCAAGAAGCTGGCCTTCTCCGTCCGCTTCTCGACCCGCGCCGGCGCGGTCGTCGGCAGCGGCACGGCGACCGTCTCCACCTCCGGCTCGCGCAGCAGCTTCCGCGGCACGCTCCGGATCACCGGCGGCAGCGGCCGCTACCGCGGGATCTCGCGCTCGACGCTGACCGTCTCCGGCAGCGGCGACAGCAGCTCGCGCTCGACCACGGTCCGGTTCTCCGGCCGCGTCCGCTACTAGCCGTCCACCCCCTCGACCCGGAGCCCGCCGTGCGCCGCCTGTTCGCCCTGCTCGTCACCCTCGCCGCGACCCTCGCCCTCGCGCCCGCCGCCAACGCCGCCGCCACCCGCGTGGTGGCGCTGGAGTGGGACGCCGTCGAGGGCCTCTCGGCGCTCGGCGTGACCCCGGTCGGGATCGCCGACGCCCGCGGCTACGACGCGTTCGTCCGCGCCCCGCGGCTGAAGGGCGGCGAGGACGTCGGTCTCCGCCAGGCCCCGAGCCTGGAGAAGATCCGCGCCCTGCGGCCGGACCTGATCGTCGTCCCCGACTACCGCTCGACCAGCAACCTGGCCGAGCTGCGGAAGATCGCCACCGTGCTGGTGACGACCCCGTACCCGGCCGGCGGCGGCAACGGCGCCCAGTTCCAGGCGATGGTCAACGACTTCCGGCGGATCGCCGCCGCGGTCGGCAAGAGCGGCGAGGGCGAGACCGTCCTGCGGCGGATGAAGCAGCGCTTCGCCGCCCAGAAGAAGGCGCTGCGGAAGAAGCGCCGCCACGGCGCCGGCGTCGTGATCGCCGAGCCGGGCGGCACCACCAGCGCCCCGGCCCTGCGGCTGATGACCAACAACTCGCTGGCGGCCGAGGTCGTCCGCCGGATCGGGCTCAGGAACGCCTGGGGCGGCCGCAACACCCGCTTCGGCTTCACCACCAGCGGGATCGGCGCGCTGGCCAAGGTCAAGTCCTCGCAGTGGCTGGCCTTCGTCTACCTGGAGCAGTACCGGACCCAGATCCAGAAGTTCCGCGAGCTGCCGGCGTTCGCCAAGCTGCCGGTCGTGCGGGCGCGCCACTACCGCAACCTGGCCGACAAGCTCTGGCTCTACGGCGGCCCGATCTCGACCACGCAGATCGCCGACGAGGTCAGCCGCGCCATCCGGCGCGGCTGAGCCGGCCGCGCGGCGGCGCGGGCGACCGGGGGATGCGATCACGGACCGTCCTGCTGGGCGCGCTCGGGCTCGTCGCGCTGCTGCTGGCGGCGCTCGCCGACCTCGCCCAGGGCAACGAGGGCGCGTCGCTCTCCGCGGTCCTGCACGGCCTGGTCGGCGACCGCGACGGGCTCGGGCTCGACCAGCAGTTCGTGGTCGACATCGCGCTCGAGCTGCGCGGCTCGCGGGCCGCGGCCGGCGCGCTGGCGGGGGCGACCCTGGCCGGCTCGGCGGTGCTGCTGCAGTCGCTGACCCGCAACCCGCTGGCCGAGCCCGCGACCCTCGGCCTCTCGGCCGGCGGCGCGCTGGCGGTGACCGTCGTCGCCGCCTTCACCACCGTCGCGCCGGGCGCGCCGACGATCGCCGTCGCCTTCGTCGGGGTCGCGCTGGCGACCGCGCTGATTGGCGTGCTGGCGCTGGCCGGCGGCAGCAGCCCGGTGCGGCTGGTGCTGGCCGGGATGGCGATCGCGCTGGCGCTGGGCGCGATCGCCGGCGGGATCCGGCTGCTGCGCGAGACCGAGACCAGCTCGCTGTTCCTGTGGGGCGCCGGCAGCACCGCCCAGGCCGGCTGGGGCCCGGTCCGGACCGGGGCGCTGATCGCCGCCGGCACCGCGCTGGTGGCGCTGCTGCTGACGCGGGCGCTCGACGTGGCGGTGCTCGGGGAGGAGCGCTCGCGGGCGCTCGGCCTGCGGGTCGGCCGTACCCGCGCGCTGGCGGTGCTGGTCGCCGCGGTGCTGGCCGCGGTCTCGATCGGGATCGCCGGCCCGTTCGCCTTCGTCGGCGTGCTGGCGGTCGGGATCGCCCGCCTCAGCCGGCCGCGCGGCCACCTCGGCCTGCTGCTGGTCTCGCTGCCGTGGGGCGCGGCGATCGTGCTCGCCGCCGACGTGCTGGCGCGGCTGCTGCTGGGGACCGAGGAGGAGACCCCGGCCGGGATCCTCTGCGCGCTGCTCGGCGCGCCGGTCCTGATCGTCGTCGCCCGGCGGCTGCGCGACGGCGGCCGGCCGCCGCTCGACCGCGCCGGCGGGATCGCCCGCTGGCGGCCGCGGGCGGTGCTGGCGCTGGCCGCCCTGACGCCGCTGGCGCTGCTGGCCGGGCTGGCCGTCGGGGCGACGGTGCTGGATCCGGCCGCGCTGCTGCGGGGGATCGTCGACCGCTCCAGCGACGCGGCGGCGATCGTCGACGGCCGCGCCGGGCGGCTGGCCGTCGCGCTGGCCGCCGGGGCGGCGCTGGCCTGCTCCGGCGTGCTGCTCCAGACCGCGGTCCGCAACCCCTTCGCCGGGCCGGAGCTGATCGGGGTCACCGGCGGCGCCAGCGTCGGCGCCTTCCTGGTCCTGCTCGTCCACCCGGGCGCCTCGCGCTGGGTGCTGCCGGCGGCCGCCTTCGCCGGCTCGCTGGCGGCGATGCTGGTGGTGCTGCTGGCCGCCGGCCGCCACCGGGCCTCGCCCCAGCGGCTGGCGCTGATCGGGCTCTCGGTGACGGCGGCGACGGCGGCGATCACCACCCTGATGGTGCTCCAGGCCCAGCCGGCCGCGGCCCAGGCGATCACCTGGCTGGCCGGCTCGACCTACGCCACCGACTGGTCCGACCTGCTGGTCGTGGCGCCGGCGACGGCGATCCTGACCGGCGTCGCGCTGCTGGTCGCCGACCACCTCGACGTGCTCGCGCTCGACGACGAGCTGGCCCGCTCGCTGGGGCTGCCGGTCGGCCGCGCGCGGGTCGCGGTGCTGGTGCTCGGCGCGGCGATCGCCGCGGTCGCGGTCGCGGTCGTCGGCGCGGTCGCCTTCCTCGGCCTGCTGGCCCCGCACCTGGCGCGGCTGCTGGCCGGCGGCAGCCACCGGCGGCTGATCCCGGTCGCGATGGCGCTCGGCGCGCTGCTGCTGGGCCTGGCCGACGTCCTCGGCCGCTCGGTCGACCCGCCGCTGGAGCTGCCGGCCGGGCTGGTCGTGGCCGTGATCGGCGCCCCCTGCTTCGCGTTCATGCTCTGGCGCAGCCGCGCCGCCGCCTGACCCCACGACCCCCGCGATCGCCATGACCCCGAACGACGCTCCCGCCACCGCGACGCCCGCCCTCGAGGCCCGTGGCGCGACCGTGGCCTACGGCGAGCGGACCGTGCTCGACGGGCTCGACGTGGCGCTGCCGGCCGGCCGCGTGACGGCGATCGTCGGCGCCAACGCCTGCGGCAAGTCGACGCTGCTGCGGGCGCTGGCGCGGATCGTGCCGCTGCGCGCGGGCGAGGTGCGGCTGGCGGGGGAGGACGTCTCCGCGCTGGCCCCGCGGGCGCTGGCGCGGCGGCTCGGCTTCCTGCCCCAGTCGCCGGTCCCGCCCGAGGGCCTGAGCGTCCGCGAGCTGGTCGCCCGCGGCCGCTTCCCGCACCTGCGGCTGGGCCGCCGGCCGTCGGCCGAGGACCGCGAGCGGGTCGCCTGGGCGCTGGCCGCGACCGCCACCGAGGAGCTGGCCGAGCGCCCGCTGGAGGCGCTCTCCGGCGGTCAGCGGCAGCGGGCGTGGATCGCGATGGCGCTGGCCCAGGACACCGAGATCCTGCTGCTCGACGAGCCGACGACCTACCTCGACCTGGCCCACCAGCTGGATGTGCTGGAGCTGCTGCGCGACCTCAACCGCGACCAGGGCCGGACGGTGGTGATGGTGCTCCACGACCTCAACCAGGCCGCCCGCTACGCCGACCACCTGGTGGCGATGGCCGACGGCGCCGTGGTGGCCGCCGGCGACCCGGCCGCGACGGTCGACGCCGGGCTGGTCGAGCGGGTGCTCGGGGTCCGGGTCCGGATCGTCCCCGACCCGGTCACCGGGACCCCGATGGCGATCCCGCTCGGGCGTTCGGCGGCGGCGTGAGCGACCCCGCAGCGGACGAGTTTGGGCACCCTACGATCAGGCCCGGATTCTGGTACCGTCGGGCGCCCGTGACGAGCGTCGATCCGCCACCCGCGCGCGGTCCGTGGCCGCGTTGGCTGCTGGCGGCGACCTGCACCGCCGCGCTCGCCGGGGTCGCCGCGCCACCGCTGCTGGCGCCCGCCGCCCAGGGCCGCGCGGCGATCGGCAGCGAGGGGAAGAAGACCCTCGGCCGCACGATCGGCTACCTGCAGGCGGCCCAGAACCGCGACGGCGGCTTCCCGCGCGGCCGCCGCGGCGCCTCGCACCCGGGCACCAGCGTCTGGGTGGCGCTGGCCGTCGCCGCCGCCGGGATCAACCCCCAGGACCAGACCGTCCGCGGCGGCACCCGCCTCTGGGCCTACCTGGAGCGGCGCGCCCGCGACTTCGACGGCAGCGACGACCTGGCGCGGCTGGCGCTGGCCGCGGTCGCCGCCGGGGTCTCGCCGCAGGCCGTCGGCGGCCGCGACCTGATCGCCGCGCTGCGCGAGCGGCAGGCCGCCGACGGCTCGCTGCCGAGCCGTGCCGGCGGCGGCGCCTCGATCGAGGCGACCGCCTGGGCCGTGCTCGCCTTCGCCCGCTCCGACGCTCGTGAGGCCGCCACCCGTGGCGCCGCCTGGCTCGCCGGGCAGGAGGGGGCCGACGACGGCTGGGGCCTGACGCCCGGCGCGTCCTCCGAGGCGCCGGTCACCGGCCTGGTGCTGCAGGCGCTCGGCGTCAGCGACCGCGCCGCCCACCGCACCCGGATCGACGCCGGCGTCTCGTTCCTGCGCGGGCTGCAGTCGCGCAACGGGGCGATCCGCTTCTCCGCGGTCGGGGCCTCCGACCCGGTCTCGACCGCGTTCGCGATCCAGGGCGCGCTGGCCGCCGGGCAGGACCCGCTGACCTGGTCGGACGGCGGCCGCAGCCCGCTCGACTACCTGGCCGGCCGCCAGCGCGACGACGGCAGCGTCGGCTCGCCGCTGATCTGGCGGACCGCCCAGGCGACGCCCGGCCTGGCCGCGGTGACCTTCCCGCTCCAGGCCCGCAGCCGCCGGGGCCCGACCAACGGCAGCGGCGGCGATGTCGACGGCGGCAGCGACCGCGGCGAGGACGCAGAGGTCTTCAGCCGTCCCAACGGCGGCGGCGGCTCGACCGCCGGCGGCAGCGAGGACGGCGATCGCGACGCCGGCGGCGGCCCGCGCGGCACCGGCGGCGAGCCCCGCAGCGGCCTGACCGCGTCGAACGGCAACGCCGACGGCGGCCAGAGCAGCCGCGAGACCCGCGACCAGCAGACCCGTGGCAGCGACGACCGCGGCGCGGCGGCTCCGCCGACCCCGGCCGGCGGCGACGGGGGCAGCGGCGGCGGCGACGTCTCCGGCACCGTCGTCGGCGCGACCGAGGCCGCCTCCGGCGATCCGACCGCGGCCGGCGGCGCCGCGCCCTCGCTGCGCGGCCGCGACGAGGGCGGGCCCGACGCGCCGCTGATCCTCGGCGGCGCGATGGTGCTGCTGCTGGTCGTCGGCGGCGCGCTGGAGCGGCGCCCCGCCCGCCAGGAGCTGGTCGCATGATCGTGCCGGTCGCCGAGCTCGAGATCGTCAACGACGCGCTCTCCGGGTTCGCCGAGGCGCTCGAGGTCCCGGTCCACGTGCTGGCGCTGCTGCTGCTGCTGGCGCTGGCGCTCGAGGCCGGCCGCGGCGCGGTCGAGGCCTGGCGGCGGATGCGGCCCGGCCGCGAGCGGCTGGTCGACCTGGCGCTGAACGCGCTCCGCGACCCCCGCCAGGGCCGCGAGCTGTCGCGCCGGGCTCCGACCGCGATCGCCGGCCGGGCGGTGCTGCAGATGTCGACCGCGGTCGGCACCGGCGACCCGCACGGCGCCGAGCCGGCGCTGGCCGACTTCGAGCTCGGCGTCCAGCGGCGGCTCGACCGGACGCGGATGCTGGTCCGCGCCGGACCGGCCGTCGGCCTGATGGGCACGCTGATCCCGCTCGCCCCGGGGCTCGCGGCGCTCGGCCGCGGCGACATCGCCGGGCTCGCGGCCGACCTCAAGACCGCCTTCGCGGCGACCGTCGTCGGCCTGCTCGTCGGCACCGCCTCGTTCGCGCTGACGCTCTGGCGGACGCGGGTCTACACCGAGGATCTGGCCGCGCTCGAGCGGGCGGTCGCGATCGCCGTCCCGGCCGCCCCGCCGCACGAGCGGGTGACCGCCGCCGTCGGGGAGCACCAGGCATGAGGCGGGTCGGGCTCGGCCGCCACGGGCAGCTCGACAGCGACGTCGGCGATCCGCTCGACGGGCTCGTCAACCTCTTCGACGTCGGGATCGTGCTGGCGGTCGCGTTCCTGATCGCCGGCCTCGGGCTGGCGATCGACCCGAAGACCGGCGCGGTCGAGAAGCGGCCGACCACCACCAGCCCGACGCAGGGACAGGAGCGGACCTTGACCACGCCCGAGCAGCCGTCGACCGCGAAGGGCCGCGGCCAGGCCGTCGGCACCGTCTACCGGCTGCCGGACGGGCGGCTGGTGCTCGTCGACCCGAACGGGAAGCCGGCCGCGCCGTGAGCACCCCGACCCCGACCCCGACCCGCACCGCCGAGCAGATCCAGGCCGCGATCGAGCGCCGCGTCGTCCGCTTCCCGCTCGCCTGCGGGCTGGTCGAGGTCGCCGCGATCGAGGACGTCACCCCGCGGATGCGGCGCTTCACCTTCGCCGGCGAGGCGCTGCGGGCGTTCCCCAACGACGAGCCGGGCGAGATCGTCACCTTCATCTGGCCGGCCGCGGGCCGGGAGGTCGTGCTGCCGGAGACGGGCTGGCGGTTCCCGCCCGAGGCCGGCGACCAGCACAGCCGCAACTACACGGTCCGCCGCTTCGCCGCCCACGGCGAGCGGATGGAGGTCGACTTCGTGCTCCACGGCGACCACGGCCGCGCCTCGCGCTGGGCCGCCCGCGCGCAGGTCGGCGACGTGCTCGGGATCGCCGGGCCGCGGATGCACTGGGTGACCGACCTCGACGCCGAGTGGACGCTGCTGGTCGGCGACGAGACCGCGCTGCCGGCGATCGGCGCGATCGTCGAGCAGCTGCCGGCCGGCCATCCGACGGTCGCGATCGTCGAGGTCGCCGACGGCGCCGAGCAGCAGCGGTTCGACGCCGCCTGCGACCTCGACCTGCGCTGGCTGCACCGCGACGGCGCCCCGGCCAGCGGCGGCTCGCGGCTGGTCGAGGCGGTCCGCCAGGCGACGCTGCCCAGCGGCCGGGCGAAGGTCTGGGCCGCCGGCGAGTCGCTGGCGATCCGCGACGTCCGCGAGCACCTGCGGGACGAGCGCGGGCTGCCGCCGGAGACGCTGCACGCGATCGGCTACTGGCGGCACCGCGACACCCCCGACGATGTGGTCTGAGCCGGGGGCGATCCTCGAGCGGCAGCGGCGCCGCGAGTCCTCGGCCCGCACCTACGCCCGCTGGCTCGACGTGGTCCCGGTGCGGGCTGCGGGGGCCGAGGTCGAGGGGGCCGACGGCCGCCGCTACCTGGACTGCCTGGCCGGTGCCGGCGCGCTGCCGCTGGGCCACAACCACCCGGAGGTCGTCGCCGCGCTGCGCGACGCGCTCGACCGCGGCGCGCCGATGCAGGCGCTCGACGCGGCGACGGCCGAGAAGGACGAACTGGTCGAGACGCTGTTCGCGACCCTGCCGCCGGCCTTCCTCGCCACCGATCCGCGGATCCAGTTCTGCGGCCCGGCCGGCACCGACGCGGTCGAGGCCGCGATCAAGCTGACCCAGACCGCGACCGGCCGCGGCGGGCTGCTGGCCTTCACCGGCGGCTACCACGGAATGACCAGCGGCGCCCTGGCGGCGTCCGGCGGGGTCGCGCCGCGACGGGCGCTCGGGCGGGCCGCGCTCGACGTCGTCCGGCTGCCCTTCCCGCATCCCTACCGCTGCCCGTTCGGGCTCGGCGACCGCGACGGCGAGGTCGCCGCCGACTACGCCGAGCGGCTGCTCGACGATCCCGAGGGCGGCGTGCTGCCGGCGGCGCTGATGCTGGTCGAGCCGGTCCAGGGGGAGGGCGGCGTGGTCCCTGCCCCCGACGGCTGGCTGCGGCGGATGCGGGCGCTCTGCGATCGTCACGGCGTGCCGCTGGTGATCGACGAGGTCCAGACCGGGGTCGGCCGCACCGGCCGGCTCTGGGGCCACGAGCACGCCGGCGTGGTGCCGGACGCGCTGGTGGTCAGCAAGGCGGTCGGCGGCGGGCTGCCGCTGGCCGCGGTCGTCTACCGCGGCGACCTCGACGGCTGGGCGCCCGGGGCCCACGCCGGCACCTTCCGCGGCACGACGCTGGCGATGGTGGCCGGGGCGACGACGCTGCGGATCGTCCGCCGCGACGGCCTCGCCGAGCGGGCGGCGTCGCTCGGCGACCGGATCGCCGGCGGACTGCGGCGGGCCCTGGCCGGCCAGCCGCTGGTCGGCGAGGTCCGCGGCCGCGGCCTGATGCTGGGGGTCGAGGTGGTCGACCCGACCGTGGAGCCCGACCGGCTCGGCAGCCGTCCGCCGGCGCCGGAGCGTGCGCGGGCCGTGCGCGGCGCCTGCCTGGAGCGGGGCCTGATCGCCGAGCTGGGCGGCCGCGAGGGCAGCGTCCTGCGGCTGCTGCCGCCGCTGACCCTGACCGACGAGCAGGCCGAGCGGGTGGTCGAGACCGTGGCCGAGGCGTTCGCCGCCGCGGGGGACGAACGGTGAGCGGGCCGGGGGAGGGCGCGCCGCTGGCCGCCGACCACGCCGCGCTGCGGCCGCTGCTGGAGCGGGCGCTGGTGGCGCTGGCCGCCGGCCGCGAGCGCCGCGGGGGACCGCTGCCGGCCGGGCCGCCGGGCGC